>CACZXG010000028.1 GCA_902785055.1 uncultured Lachnospiraceae bacterium | reverse complement strand
ACAAAGAAAGAGGGCGGCCACGCGCAGATCGCTCTTTCCTATACCCTCGGCGATGCTTATACCGAAGATTACTGGATGAACATCGCGCGCGAGATCGAAGAGATGGGCGCGGATTCTCTCTGCATCAAGGATATGGCAGGACTGCTTCTTCCTTACGATGCTGAAAAGCTTGTTAAAGCGCTCAAGAGAGGTACCGATATCCCGATCGAGCTGCACACGCACTATACATCCGGCTGCGGAAGCATGACCTACCTCAAGGCGATCGAAGCCGGCGTCGATATCATCGACTGCGCGATCAGCCCCCTGGCACTGGGTACATCCCAGCCTGCGACAGAGGTTATGGTCGGAGCTCTTAAGGGAACTGAGAGAGATACAGGTCTCGATCAGGCTCTCCTCAAAGAGATCGCTGATTACTTCACACCTTATCGCGAGGAGTGCCTTGAGAACGGCCTTCTCAGCACCAAGGTTCTCGGCGTTAACATCAGGACTCTGATCTACCAGGTTCCCGGCGGAATGCTTTCCAACATGGTGAGCCAGCTGGCAGAACAGGGCGCTTCCGACAAGCTCACTGCAGTTCTGGAAGAGGTTCCGAGAGTTCGTAAGGACCTCGGCGAGCCCCCGCTGGTTACTCCTTCTTCCCAGATCGTCGGCACACAGGCGGTCATGAATGTACTTATGGGCGAGCGCTACAAGATGGCTACCGCTCAGACCAAGGACCTGATCCGCGGCATGTACGGCCAGACCATCAAGCCTATGAACGAGGAAGTTGTCAAGAAGGTCATCGGCGACGAAGAGAGAATCACCTGCAGGCCTGCAGATCTCATTCCTCCGCAGCTGCCTCAGTTCGAGAAAGAATGCGCACAGTGGAAGCAGCAGGATGAGGACGTTCTGTCCTATGCTCTGTTCCCTCAGGTCGCAGTCGATTTCTTCAAGTATCGTCTCGCGCAGCAGGAGAAAGTGGATCTGACTAAGGCAGATACTGCTAACGGCGCATATCCTGCATAAAGTCTGAAATTGTACAAAATCAGGACCCGAAAGAGAACAAAGGCTCTTTCGGGTCTTTTTTGATGCAGTCAACTTTCCAAGAGGTTCATTATCTGTTAAAATATTACCTTAGAGTATGTAGAATAATAATATAGATTCTGTCTGTAAAACGTTTAAGTAAGGCGGCAACAATCAGTTATGAGGCGTTTCGACGTAGTCCGGAGGCTCCTGGAAGGTCAGACCGGTAAAAAAACAGAAAAAAACAGCATAACGGTCAAGGCCCATATGTCTGTCAGGGAATATAAAAAAGAGAAGCTCGATGAGATTTCCGGGTTTAGTGTAAGGCCCGGCAATTATAGGCTCAACGGAGCGAGAGCGCTGCGCGGAGGGGTGAACTTCACTATTTCATCCGTGGGCGCGACTTCCTGTGACCTCCTTTTATTCGGAAGAAAACAGACGGTGCCTTATGCGATCATCCACATTCCGGAATCTTACCGGGTCGGAAGCACATATTCGATCTTTGTGTCAGGTCTCGATGTGGAGGACTTTGAATACGCCTATAAACTGGACGGGCCTTTTGATCCTTCAAAGGGGCTGTATTTTGATCGCAACAAATTGATCATCGACCCCTATTCCAAAGCTGTCACGGGGCAGAGAGCGTGGGGAGTAGCAAAGGCTGAGGCGGATTACCACTCAAGAGTTGTGAAGGAAAACTTCCGGTGGACGGAGAGCTGGTTCCCGCACACGCCGATGGAAGATTCGATCATATACGAGATGCACGTGAGGGGATTTACCAGGCACAAGACATCCGATGTGCAGTATCCCGGAACCTTTGCAGGGATCATAGAGAAGATTCCTTATCTCAAGGAACTGGGAGTTACGGCGGTGGAACTGATGCCGATCTTCGAGTTTGACGAGTGCATCAATGCAAGAAGCCACAACGGCAAGATGCTTTTGGAGTACTGGGGCTACAATACGGTCGCCTTTTTCGCGCCCAATACAGCCTATACGGCGTCGATCGAGTACAACGAAGAGGGAACGGAGCTCAAGCAGCTGATCAGGCTTCTCAAAAAAGAAGGGATCGAGGTCATACTGGACGTAGTGTTCAACCACACTGCCGAAGGCAACCGAAACGGCCCGTATTTCTCCTTCAAGGGGATCGACAGCAATATTTACTACACGCAGACGCCGGGAGGAGATTATTATAATTTCAGCGGCTGCGGAAATACATTCAACTGCAATCACCCCCAGGTGAGCCGCTTTATCGTGGACTGTCTGAGATACTGGGTGACGGAATATCATGTTGACGGATTCAGGTTCGACCTTGCTTCTATCCTGACAAGGGATGAGGACGGAGCGCCTATGACTGATCCGCCGCTGCTTCGAATGATCAGCACGGATCCGGTGCTCATGAAGACGAAGATGATCGCGGAGCCCTGGGACGCCGGCGGATTGTATCAGGTCGGCAGCTTCCCCGCTTACAACAGGTGGTCGGAGTGGAACGGAAGATACAGGGATTCCATCAGGGATTTCCTTAAGGGCAATTACTGGCACGCGCCCGAGACGGCGGCCAGGATCACCGGTTCCATGGATATGTACGGCAAGGCGCCTTATACAGGTTATACTTCATCGGTGAATTTTGTAACCTGCCATGACGGGTTTACAATGCACGATCTGTTCTCCTACGACCACAAGCACAACGAGGCGAATGGCTGGAACAATACAGACGGAGCGGATGATAACAGAAGCTGGAACTGCGGTGTGGAGGGCCACACGGAGGATCCGGTGATCAATTCTCTGCGGCAGAAAATGATGAGAAACGCAATGACGGTCCTTCTGTGCAGCCGCGGAACACCTATGATCCTTTCCGGCGATGAGTTTGGGAATACGCAGTACGGCAATAATAACGGTTACTGTCAGGACAGCGAGATCTCCTGGCTGAACTGGGATTATCTGAAAGCTAACAGGGACCATTTCAACTTTGTCAAAAACGTGATCGCATTCAGAAAGAAGCACCCGGTCATTTCCCGGACGCTGAAGCCGGCACAATGCGGGCTTGCGCCTGTCACCTGCTGCGGCTCGGATCCTGACAACCATGTGATCGGAATGGGCAACAAAGTCCTTGGTGTCCTGTTCGCGGGGCGGCTTCCCGATGACTCCGGGGACGATGTGGTCTACATGGCGATCAACGCGTACTGGGAGAAACAGCAGATCAGATTACCCGCGCTGTCCGAAGGACTGGCATGGGGAGTCAACATCTATACGGACGCGGACGACGAGCAGTACTTCCATGAGGAGTGCAGATTTGTGCACAGTCCGATCTTCACACTCAAGGAGAGAAGCGTCGCTGTGTTCACGCTCTATCACCCGGAGTGAGAAAGAGACCGGATGGTGACCTTGTAAAGAGACCTGCGCCTGCAGGAACACTGATAAGTTTGACATACCCCGCAGAAGGCTGGCCCGTTTTGCGGGGTTAACTTTTTATCCGGATCGACCGGATCTGCCGGGCTGGCCCCGGAATCAATAAAGAGGAGTAGAGTAAAATGGCAGTACAGAAGATACTTGTTGTGGACGATGAAGCGAGAATGCGCAAGCTCGTGTCGGACTTTCTCGTGCGGGAAGGCTTTGAAGTGCTCGAAGCCGGGGACGGGGAGATAGCCATGGATCTCTTTTACGGCAATAAGGACATCGCCCTTGTCATTTTAGATGTGATGATGCCTAAAATGGACGGGTGGCAGGTACTCAGGGAGATACGTGAGTCATCCCAGGTCCCTGTGATCATGCTCACAGCGCGCGCTGATGAGAAGGATGAACTGCGCGGCTTTGATCTGGGCGTGGACGAATATGTCACTAAGCCTTTCAGTCCCCGAACCCTGGTCGCAAGGGTCAATGCGATCCTCAGGAGAACAGCCGGGAAAGAAGAGAACGACAGGATCGAACTGAGCGGCATCGTGCTGGATAAATCGGCTCATCAGGTCACGATCGACGGTGAGCCCGTGGAACTCAGTTTCAAGGAGTTCGAACTGCTTGAATACTTCATGGAGAACAATAAGATCGCGCTCTCAAGAGAGAAGATTCTCAACCATGTTTGGAACTATGACTATTTTGGCGATGCAAGGACCATAGATACGCATGTCAAGAAACTCAGGAGCAAACTGGGAGCCAAAGGCGAACTGATCAAGACGATCTGGGGAATGGGCTACAAACTGGAGGCGTAAATTGCGCCGGCTGTGAGGCGCGGAGGCGGAAGAGACCGTGAGTACTACAGATAAAAAGACCGGCGGAGGCCGGTATTCCATAAAGATCCAGTTCACGCTCATTTTTTTTCTTCTGATGCTTGGAGCGATCGGCGTGTGCTGGATCATTAACAGCACATTCCTGGAGCGCTATTATACCAGGGAGAAGAGAATCGCTCTGACGCAGATCTTCCACGAGGTCAACGAGGCAAGTAAAAACGAATCTATTGATTCGGATGAATTTGACGAGAAAATGCGCATTCTCGCCGGAACGGAAAACGTAAGCCTGATCGTGATGAACGCGGAGAGCGCTACAGTAAAAATGCACGCTTCTGACAGTTCTGCCATGGTACGCAGAATGTGGGACAATCTCTTTGGAAAGACTCCTTCCATGGAGCAAAGCGAAGAGGCCGTAAGCCGGTATTATGTCTACCGCAAGCTCGCGCAGGAAGACAAATACAGCGTGAGCATCATCTATGACAGCGGCATGAAACTTAAGTCAATGGAGCTCTTCGGGGTTCTGGACGACGGAAGCTTTTGCCTTCTGAGCACTGTTCTGGAGAGTATCCACAACAGCTCGGCGATCGCAAACAGGTTTATGGGATATGTCGGAATAGGGATATCACTGCTTGGAGCCCTTTTTGCACTGTTCCTGGCCGGGAGGCTGACACAGCCGATCCGGGAACTGACAGAGATCTCATCGAGGATGAAGAAACTGGATTTCAGCGCCAAGTACACGGGAAAAAGCCGCACGGAGATCGCGGAGCTCGGGGAGAATATCAATGAGCTGTCGGAGATCCTGGAGGGGACGATCTCGGAACTCAAGACAGCGAACAATGAGCTCAGGGAGGACCTGGAGAGGAGAGAGAAGGCGGAGGAAATGCGCCGGGAGTTTCTCTCCAACGTGACCCATGAACTTAAGACTCCGCTTGCCCTGATCAAGGGGTATGCCGAGGGCCTTTCAGAGGGCATTGCGGATGACCCGGACAGTATCCGGTTCTATACAGACGTGATCGTAGATGAAGCGGACAAGATGAACAGAATGGTCGCAAGGCTCCTGTCTCTGAACCAGCTGGAATTCGGCGACACGCAGTTTACCATGGTGCGGTTCGATATCGTCGGCTTTATCAGGGGATGCCTGAACAATGCCGGCGTGCTCGCCGAACAGAAGCAGATCCGTGTAAGGATGGAGGAGCGTCCTCCGCTCTATGTCTGGTCGGATGAGTTCTGGACTGAGGAAGTCTTCATGAACTACTTCTCCAACGCGGTCAATCACTGCGAGGGAGAAAAAGTGATTGACATTCATTTTGAAGAGAAGCAGAATTGTGTTCGGGTAGTTGTATTTAATACCGGAAAACCGATCCCTGAAGAGTCGGTCCCCCATTTGTGGGAGAAGTTCTACAAGGTGGACAAGGCCAGGACCAGGGCTTATGGCGGATCCGGCGTAGGTCTCTCCGTCGTCAAGGCGATCATGGACCAGCTCCATCAGGAATACGGCCTGATCAATTACGACAACGGCGTTTCATTCTGGTTTGAACTTGAGAAGGCTGCTGCCGCGGACACTGATCCGGGATCGGCGGACAAAGAGGATTGAGAATATGGTTGCGATCATCGATTACGGTGCCGGAAATATCAAGAGCGTCGAGAATGCTGTCAGGTATCTCGGCCATGAGGCTGTTCTTACAAGAGACAGAGAAGTGATCCTCTCTGCGGATCATGTGATCCTGCCCGGAGTGGGAGCCTTTGGCGATGCCATGGCCAGACTCAGAAAATACGGTATGGATGATGTGCTCAGGGAGGTCGCAAGACGACAGATCCCCCTGCTCGGGATCTGCCTGGGACTTCAGCTCCTGTTTGAGAGCAGTGAGGAGAGCCCCGGCGCGGAAGGCCTTTGCATCCTGAAGGGCAAAATATTGCGGATTCCGGAAGGTGACGGCAGAAAAGTTCCGCAGATCGGGTGGAACGATCTTGCTTTCCCCAATCCCGGAAGGCTGTTTGAAGGTCTTTCAGAAGGCGTTTATGTATATTTTGTCCACTCCTATTATCTGAGAACGGAGGATCCCTCGATCGTGACTGCCGCTGCAGATTACGGTGTCAGAATAGACGCGGCAGTTGAGAAGGGGAATGTCTTCGCCTGTCAGTTCCATCCGGAGAAGAGTGAAGCAGTCGGAATGAAGATCCTGGGGAATTTCCTCGGAATCTGAAATCCGGAGGAACGTTTTTTCGTCTGACAGAAAGGAGCGCCAATGCTCACCAAGAGAATCATCCCCTGCCTGGACGTAAAGGACGGGCGGGTCGTAAAGGGAATCAATTTTGTACAGCTGCGCGACGCGGGAGATCCCGTGGAGACCGGAGAAGCTTATTCAAGACTTGGAGCGGATGAGCTGGTCTTTCTTGACATCACCGCGACCAGCGACGCCAGAAAGACTGTGGCGGATATGGTGCGAAGAGTCGCCGAGAGGGTGTTTATCCCATTCACTGTAGGCGGAGGGATCCGCAGTGTGGAAGACATGAAAGCGATCCTGCGAGAAGGCGCGGACAAGATTGCTGTAAATTCGGCGGCGATCCTCAGGCCTGAACTGATCAGCGAGGGAGCCGAGCGTTTCGGCAGCCAGTGCGTAGTAGTCGCGATCGACGCAAGGAGAAGAAAAGAAGGCAGCGGATGGACTGTTTATCGAAGCGGCGGAAGGATCGACACAGGGATCGACGCCGTAGAGTGGGCAGTTAAAGCTCAGGAATTGGGGGCCGGTGAGATCCTTCTTACCAGCATGGACTGCGACGGAACGAAAGCAGGGTACGATCTGGAACTGACAAGGGCTATTTCCGATCTTTTGTCGATCCCTGTGATCGCTTCGGGAGGAGCAGGCAAACTGGAGCACTTCTATGACGCGCTCACAGAAGGAGGAGCGGAGGCAGCACTGGCAGCGTCCCTGTTCCACTACAAGGAACTGGAGATCCGGGAAGTCAAGGAGTACCTCAAAGGCAGAGATATACCGGTCCGGCTGTGACCGGAATACCGATAGATATGTGTAACTGACAACTCAGAAGCAGGAGAGTAAATATGCAATTATTCAGAAAAAGCCGCAAGTCACCCAAGAGAAAGCCTTCCGTAGGAAAGAAGAGCCGGATTGATAATACAGAAAAGACAGAAGTAATGACAGAGTCTGATGCGGCAGGCGGGGAGAATACAGCGCCTGTAAGTCAGGAAGAAGAAACTGCGGCATTTGAAAAAGCAAATGCCGACAGAGTGTTCCATTACTTCCGCGAGATATCCGCGATTCCCCACGGATCCCATCACACGAAGGAGATCAGTGACTATATCGCGGCATTTGCAAAGGAAAAAGGCCTTGAATATGTACAGGATGACGCCAATAATGTCATCATCTCCAAGAAAGCTTCTGAAGGCTGCGAGGATGCGGAGCCTATCGCTCTTCAGGGACACATTGACATGGTCCTTGCCAGCGAGCCCGATAAGGAGATCGACCTGTTGACTGAACCGGTCAGCATTCTTGTGGACGGGGACTGGATGAGTGCCGACGGCACGACGCTTGGTGCCGACAATGGTATCGCGGTAGCTATGATGCTCGCCGCGCTGGAAGACGATGAGATCACGCATCCTTACCTGGAATGCATATTCACATCCGATGAAGAGGTTGGTCTGATCGGTGCAAACGCGATCGACATATCCGGCCTCCAAAGCCGCAGGCTTCTGAATCTGGATTCCGAGGACGAAGGCGTGTTTACTGCAGGCTGTGCAGGCGGCGCGGAAGTGGTCTGCCGGATGCCCCTGAAACTAAAGAACAGGCAGGGCCTGGTCCTGAATATCGCCGTCAGCGGTCTGCGTGGAGGTCACTCCGGAGCGGAGATCCATATCGGCAGCGCCAACGGAAATGTTCTTATGTCCAGGATGCTGCGCACCCTCTACAGTGTTTGTCCTTTTAATCTGATCCGCATCGACGGCGGAGACGCTGATAACGCAGTGCCGACCGGAGCCAAGGCACAAGTGCTGTTTTCGAAGAAGATTTCCTGCGAAGAGATCGAAGCCGCGGCAGCTGCGGAAGCAGAAGCACTGAAGCAGGAGTATTCAGCCACCGATCCCGGAATGAAATGGGATATTGAGTGGAAGGATGAGGAGACTGTGAAGGCCGCGTCCAAGAAGAATACGGACAATCTGCTCATGTATCTGATGGCTCTTCCCAACGGCATTACTCATATGAGCCATGTGATAGCCGGAATGCCCCAGACTTCTCTGAACCTGGGCATCATCCGCACCGAGGGGGATGCGGTCAGGCTTGAGCTAATGGTCAGAAGCGGAGTGAATTCCCAGGCCGCTTATCTGGCAGATCGTCTTGTCTGCATCACGAAAGGATTCGGAGGTAAACCTGAGGTGCGCACCTCTTATCCCGCATGGGAATACAGAGATGACTCACCGCTCCGCGATCTTTCAGTGAGCACTTATAAGAAACTGTATGGGGAAGAACCCAAAGTGGAAGTGATCCATGCCGGCCTTGAGTGCGGCATTCTGGCAGGCAAACTGGAAGGACTCGACTGCCTTTCCGCCGGTCCGGATCTGGAAAACGTTCACACAGTCAGGGAGAGAATGAAGATCTCTTCCGTGGAAAATGTCTGGACATTTGTGCTGGCGCTCCTTAAGGAGGCGGCACTGTGATCCTTAGACAAACAGAGGAAAGAAAATGGCACAGATCACGGGCGACTGGCTTCCCGCTGTAAGAGCGGAATTCGCCAAACCCTATTACAGAGAGCTTTATACGTTTCTGCAGAAAGAATACAGAAGCGGAACCATATATCCGCCTGCGGACCAGATTTTTAACGCGCTGCACCTGACGCCCCTTGGAAAAGTCAAAGTAGTGATCCTGGGGCAGGATCCCTACCACAACGTGCACCAGGCTCACGGCCTTTGCTTTTCAGTACCGGAGGACCAGAAAGATATTCCTCCCTCACTGATCAACATCTTCAGGGAACTGCACGACGATGTGGGATGCAAAATGCCGCAGACCGGCTGCCTGACCAAGTGGGCACAGCAGGGAGTCCTGCTCCTCAACACGGTGCTGACTGTCAGGGCCCATCAGGCAAATTCCCACAGGGGGCACGGATGGGAACAGTTCACGGACGCGATCATACAGGCTGTGGAGGAGCAGGACAGGCCGATCGTATATATGCTTTGGGGCTCCCCTGCGCAGACCAAGTCGGTAATGGTGACAAATCCCAAACATCTGGTCCTCAAGGCGCCGCATCCCAGTCCGCTGTCAGCTTACAGAGGATTTTTCGGCTGCAGGCATTTCAGCCAGTGCAACGAGTTTTTGGAAGCACACGGAGAGACGCCTATAGACTGGCAGCTCTGACCGCGCGAATATAAGTTGGAAGGTCCCCGGGTCTTCCGGAATTTGGAGGAATCATGAAAAAAACACCCTATATCACCAGAGAGAAGGCAGAAGAGATAGCGAAAACATGGCCCACCCCCTTTTATCTGTATGATGAAAAGGGAATCCGCGAGAACGCGGAAGCAGTTAAGAAAGCGTTTTCCTGGAACCCGGGATTTCGTGAATATTTTGCCGTAAAGGCGACACCGAATCCCTACATCATGAGGATCTTTAATGATTATGATTTCGGATTCGACTGCTCTTCCCTTGCTGAGCTGATGCTGGCAGACGCTGTCGGGGCGGACGGAAAGCACATCATGTTTTCTTCCAATGATACGCCGGCAGAGGAGTACGCCTACGCGGCTAAGCTCGGCGCCATCATCAACCTTGACGATATCACGCATATTCCTTTCCTGGAGAAGATCCTTGGGGGGAAATTCCCGGAGACCATGAGCCTTCGTTATAATCCCGGCGGTGTATTCAGAATGTCCAACGGGATCATGGACAACCCCGGAGATTCCAAGTACGGATTCACGAAACAGCAGCTCTTCGAGGGCGTAAGGATCCTTAAAGAGAAAGGCGTCAAACACTTTGGCATTCATGCTTTCCTGGCAAGTAATACTGTCACCAACGAGTATTACCCGATGCTGGCAGCGCAGCTGTTTGAACTTGTGGCGGAACTGCATCGCACTTTCGACGTGCACATCGCTTTTGTCAACCTTTCCGGAGGCGTCGGCATTGCGTATTCGCCTTATGATACGCCCAATGACATTGCGGTGATCGGCGCGGGCGTAAAGGAAGTCTATGACGCTGTCCTGCGCGACAAGGGAATGGGCGATGTGGCGATCTACTGCGAGATGGGACGCTTCATGCTGGCTCCTTACGGCGCGCTCATAACCAAAGCGATCCATGAAAAGCATATTTATAAAGAATATATCGGCGTGGATGCCTGCGCGGCGAACCTGATGAGACCTGCAATGTACGGCTCCTATCACCACATCACGGTACTCGGCAAAGAGGACGCTCTTCGGGATCACATGTATGACGTTACGGGGTCTCTGTGCGAGAACAATGACAAGTTCGCTGTGGACCGTCTGCTTCCCAAGATCGATATGGGGGATTACCTCTTTATTCATGATACCGGCGCACACGGTTTCGCGATGGGCTATAACTACAACGGAAGGCTGCGCAGCGCAGAACTTCTCCTGAAGGAGGACGGCAGCGTGCAGGAGATCCGCAGGGCGGAGACAGAGATGGATTACTTCGCGACTTTTAGCGGCAGCGAGTTTTACGACAGCCTTCAGGAGCAGTACAGGGAACTGAGAGGCTGAGCTGAAGAACATGGATAAAAAGTATTTCTTCTTTGATATAGACGGGACGCTGACTGACAGGAGTACGGGAAAGATCGTTCCTTCGGCAGCGCTGGCTCTTGAAAGACTCAGGGATGCCGGCCATTTCGTCGCGATCAACACCGGAAGGGCGCACTACAAGGCAAGGAAGTTCTTTGAAGAGAATGGCTTTGACAATATGGTGTGCAACGGCGGCAAGGCGATCGTCATCGACAAAATACTTGTGGAGAACAGTCCGCTGGTGTACGAGGATGCTCTCAAACTGTATTATGAGGCGCTGGATAAAGGATACGGCGTCCTGGTCGCCGACGAAGATTCTGAACTGGTGAGAACCAGGGACTTCAGGTTTTACGATCAGGCAGGGATCAGAAAAGAGCCGACCACCTATGTGATCGACGCAGATTACAGGCCTGAGGAGAAAGGAATCATCTACAAGATGTACATTTCCATACCTCAGACATGCGAGAAAGACATCCTGGAGATCCTGCCCGCGTCCGAGCCGCTGGGACGCCTGTGGTTTGAACCCGAATACCTGCTGATCCAGCAGGACTGCAAAAGGGAAGGGATCATGAGATGTCTGGAACTTGTCGGCGGAGATCCGAAGAGCGTAGTGGTATTCGGTGACGATATCAATGACATGGATATGTTTGCCCCGGACTTTTACAAGGTCGCGATGGGCAACGGTCATCCCGCGCTCAAAGCCGCGGCGGATGAGACCGCTCCTTTAAATATAGAGGACGGTATTTATAAAGTATGTCAAAAAAACGGATGGTTCTGAGGAACCATCCGTTTTCTTTCATTATTGGTCAGTCGTAGATCTCATCGCCTTCGAGCATGTAGTAGCTTACGCCTTCCATCTTCTCAAGCGTATTCTCGTAGGCTGCATACAGCGTATCCCAACTGCTGTATTCGGGCTCTCCCCGATGGTCGGTGAGGCTGTAATTCTCTCTGAGATAATTGCCTATGTAAGAGGTGACCTTGGCGACGCCGTATTCATTGAGATGATCGCCCTCGTCCCTGGTGTCGTGACTCCAGTCGATGCCGATCTCTTCCCAGTTCTGATTGAGGTCAATGTAGGTAAGTCCCCGGGACTGCGCGTAGTCCCTTATGGAGTTGAGCCTTGTGGTATCATAGCACTTGGGAGAGCAGAGGCTGTAGAAGATCACATCGATATCGTTTTTCTCACAGAGTCTGAGGATCCTGTCCATGTAGTAAGTGGAGAGGCGCTCGATCTTTTTCCTCTCATCTGTGGGCTTTAAGTAGTCTGTATCTCCGGTGTATGGCATAATATGCTCACTGATCAGGTATCCCATATAGTATTCGCGAAGGCTCGGCGCCGATCCGACGGCCTGCCACAGATTGTGGTATCTGCATACGGGGAAGTAGTACTCGAAGAATTCCGTGAGCCCGGTGCCGAGATCGGATAAGGGATCGTCGGTCCGAAACAGCATATTGGACTCAATGAGTATGAGATCCGGATGCTGGTAATCGAGTCCGTGCTTTAGCAGATAATACGCTTCCGATGTCTTCGCTGCGCCTTTGCATAGATTAAAGGAAGTAAAACCTTCGTCTTTCCACAGGTCCATGGGGGAGATTCCCACCATGGCGAGGCTGTTTCCTATATTATAGATATCGATACAGTCCCGGGGGATCGTTGTGATCTCCGCGTCCCGGGCGTTTCTGTCCTTGATCCTTCCTTCCAAAAACCACTGTCCCGGGTTTAAGAGGATCCCGGCTCCGACAAGAAGGAACGCGAGGATCAGAAAAAAAGCGATGATCTTAAGCACCGACCGTATGGGGACGGTATATTTTGATATAGTAATTGTAGAGGGTTCCTGCGGCATATCCTGTAAGTCCTTTATAAATGACCGAATGGCGGCCTTACGGCGATCACAAATTGTTTCCAATTTTGATCAATTCCCGAAAGTGATAAATTCTGAATTTTCAGTATAATGCAGAAGAAAGAATTTGTCGAGTTTTTGCCGGTAATTAACACAATAGGCTTGCAAAAATGATATTTTGAGATTATGGTAGATTAGATGCGGTTAAAGTCAATTATTGATATTGGAAGGAGTGTATTACTTTTGGAAACTATACTTGACAGACTTGAACTGACTGAGAAAGAATACGGCAGCCGTCCCGCAGTTGACGACGGATCGGTGTGCCTTACTTATACGGAACTCGTCACGAAGGCGAGGGGGATCGGCGCGATCCTGAGCGGGAAGATCAGCCTGAAGCAGCCTGTGGCTATCCTGGCTGAAAAGAGTACGGCTACGCTTTCCTGCATGTACGGCGTTGTTTACGCGGGCGGCTTTTATGTCAGCGTCAACCCCGAGCAACCGCCGGAGAGGATCCGCAAGATCCTCGACGTCCTTGAATCCAGGATCGTAGTGGTGGATGAAGCCAGAAGGGAGCAGCTCACAGCGTCCGGATATACCGGAGAAGTGCTCTATCTCGAGGAGCTTTATAAAGAAGCAGGAGAGATCAGCGGCGAAGCGGCCGCAAGGCTTTCCGAGATCCGCGGACAGATCAAGGGAGAGGATCCGCTTTACGGCGTCTTCACATCCGGATCCACAGGAAATCCCAAGGGAATCATCGTTGGCCATAAGTCCGTGATCGACTTTATCGGCCACTTCACAGAGATCTTCGGCATTACCTGCGAGGACATTCTCGGAAACCAGGCCCCCTTTGATTTTGACGTATCTGTCAAGGACCTGTATTCCGCGATGTTCACAGGTGCGGAAGTCGTTCTCATCCCCAGAGAGTTCTTCAGTACGCCTCCAAGGCTCCTGGACTACCTCTGCGACAAGAATGTGACAGTACTGATCTGGGCGGTTTCAGCCCTTTGCATCGTCTCCGGCCTCAAGGGACTGCGCTACAGAGTGCCCGAGAAGGTCAGGATCATCATGTTCAGCGGAGAAGTGATGCCGATCAAGCATCTGCAGATCTGGCAGGCAGCGCTTCCTCAGACGGAGTACGTAAATCTTTACGGCCCCTCCGAGATCACCTGCAACTGCACATATTACAGGATCAACAGGACTTTCGAGAAGACTGACAAACTGCCCATCGGCGGCGCTTTCCCCGGAAGAACGGTCTTCCTTATGGACGAAGAGGGCAAAGTAGTGACCGAGCCCGGCGTTTCGGGCGAGATCTGCTGTGCCGGCGAGTCCCTGGCTATCTGCTATTACAACAATCCTGAGCAGACTGCGAAACAGTTCATCATGTATGACTTCGGCGAGGGAGAGCAGCGCGTCTATAAGACCGGTGACCTTGCTGCATACGGAACGGACGGCGAGCTCTATTTTGCCGGACGCGGAGATTTCCAGATCAAGCATATGGGTCACAGGATCGAGCTCGAGGAGATCGAGACCAATTTCATGGCACTGGACGGAGTGGCGAGAGCGGTATGCCTCTTCGATGAACCCAAGAACAGGATCGTCTGCTGGTATATGGGCGACATCGATCCCAAGGAAGTAAGGATCCGCCTCAAGGAGAAGGTGCCGGCATACATGGTGCCCGGCAGGATCAACAGAGTCGACGACATGCCTTACAATAAGAACGGCAAGATCGACAGAGCTTACTTCAGGACGCTTCTGGCAGCGAAATAAGAGAGGATATGACTATGGAACTGAGCAGAATCAAAGAGGCGGCTGACCGCTTCGGCACACCGCTGTATCTGTTTGATCTCGACTGCATCAGGGACCGCGTTCAGAGATTCCGCGACGCGTTCAGAGGAGAGATCGGACTGACCTATTCAATGAAGACCAATCCTTTTCTGACTCTTGAGATGTCCAGACAGGTGGAGCGCATCGAAGTGTGTTCCATGGGCGAGTTCAGGATCTGCAGAGACCTTGAGATCCCGGCGGAGAAACTCTATATCTCCGGTGTTCTCAAGATACGCGAAGACCTGATGGAAATCCTGGAATACGGTCAGGACATAGCGAGATATACGGCGGAATCCCCGCTGCAGCTTAAGATGCTGTCCGATTGGGCAGACGCGCATGGAAAGACTCTCAGGGTATACCCCAGACTTACCAACGACAGTCAGTTCGGTATGGACGAGGATACGATCCTGGGTCTTATAAAGGACAGAAAGAATTATCCTCACATACAGTTTGCGGGAATTCATTTCTTCTCCGGAACGCAGAAGAAAAAGCTGGGGAAGCATGAGAAGGAACTGGCTATGCTGGATGCTTTCTTTGCGAGACTTAGCGAAGAAGCGCAGTTCGAGGTTCCCGAACTTGAATACGGCACAGGATTTGCCGTTTCCTATTTCGAGGACCAGAAGAAGAAGGAAGAGGACCTGCGTGATCCGGAGCATCTTGAGATGTTCCGTCAGATGGTGCAGGATATGAAATGGAAAGGCATCGTCACCATTGAGATGGGAAGAGCCTACGCCGCCGAGTGCGGATGCTATGTGACGACCGCGCTGGACATCAAGGAGAACAACGGCAAAGCAATCTGCCTTGTGGACGGCGGCATCCATCAGCTCAATTACGACGGGCAGATCAAGGGAATGTACAGGCCCCAGATGGCAGTGATCCCGGCGGACGAACCCTGTGACAGAGCTCAGAAGGACTGGGGGATCTACGGATCACTCTGTACAATGAACGACCTGCTTTGCAGGAGCTTCCCGGAGACGCTGGGACTTGGCGACCGCGTCGTCTTCTTTAAGACGGGCGCTTACAGTTTTTACGAGGGAATGTCTCTGTTCCTCAGCCATGAACTTCCCGCGGTGGTTCTCTTTGGAGAGAAGGACGGGTTTATCAGGGCAAGGGACCAGATTCAGTCTTATACCTTCAATATGGCAAAATATTGAGGGACAAACAAATCCTATTGTGATATGGCGGTTTTGCCTCAAATAAGTTATGATAAGCATGTTACTTACACTATATGAATAATACTAGGAGGAAATTATGGAAGAATTACTGGAAATCCTGCAGGACATCGACGACTCTGTAGACTATGAGAACGAGACAGCGCTGATCGACGATCACATTCTTGATTCTTTCGGGATCATCACTCTGATCTCCGAGATCGAGGAGCACTTTGATATCGAAGTAGACGCAGCGGAAATGACTCCCGAGAACTTCAATTCGGCAGCTGCAATGTGGAAAATGATCCAGAGGCTTCAGGAGAACTGATTAAATGGCCATATATACCAATCTGTACCTGCTGGTATTTTTGCCTGTAGTTCTGATCGTATACCAGCTGGCACCTAAAAAAGCAAGGTGGGGAGTTCTGCTCGCCGCCAGCTATGCATTGTACATTTCGTTCAGCAAATACCTCGTGCTTCTGCTGATGGCGACGTCAGCGTTCACCTGGGGTATAGGCCTGTGGCTGGATAAGATCGGTGAGGCCTGCAAGGCGAAACAGGCGGAGTGCACGGACCGCAAACAGAAGAGTGAAGTGAAGAAGGAGTTCCAGAAGAAGAGAGTATTGGCTCTCAGAGTGGGAGTCCTTGTTTTGCTGGGCATTCTGTTCTATGTAAACTACCTGAACTTCGTGATCGACAACATGAATATCTTCCTCGGTAAGATCGGTACGCAGTTGCCGCTGGTGAAAGTGATGTTCCCTATGGGAATTTCGTTCTACACACTGGAAGCGGTGGGCTATATCGCCGATGTATACTGGGAGAGATATCCCGCTGAGAAGCATTTGGGCAAACTGGCCCTGTTTCTGAGTTTCTTCCCCCAGATCATGGAAGGTCCCATTGCCAGATATCCCGACACTTCGGACGCACTGTTTGCCGGAGAGCCTTTAAATATGGCTAATCTCAATGAAGGTTTCCTCAGGATCATCTGGGGCCTTTTCAAGAAAATGGTCGTATCCGACAGACTCAGTTACCTCACAACGCATCTGTTCGGGAACTATAAAGATTACCACGGGAGCTTTATCGTACTGGCGGCGATCGCATACACGATCCAGCTGTACCTTGAGTTCTCGGGCAGTATCGACATAGTCATCGGCAGCGGTAAATTGTTTGGCGTGACGCTCCCGGAGAACTTCAACCAGCCTTTCTCGGCGCAGAGCGCGGCCGAATTCTGGAGACGCTGGCACATGAGCCTGGGCAACTGGTTCAAAAACTATGTGTTCTACCCGATCACGGTATCGCCCATGGTAAAGAACTGGAATAAGACTGCCAGGAAGAAATACGGAAAGTATTGGTCAATGGTCGGAACATCCGCGATGGCGCTGTTCCCCGTATGGGTGGCGACAGGTGTCTGGCACGGAGCCGGGTGGAAATACCTGTTCTACGGAATGTACTACTTTGTGATCCTTCTCTTTGGAGTGGCGATGGAGCCGATCAAGGAGAAGAATTACGCAAAGATGGGCCTCGACCCGAACGCCAGGTGGCTCAAGATATTGAGAATTCTTAAGACCTGGGTGATCATCTTTACGGGAGAACTGTTCTTCAACGCCGTGAACCTCAAGGCCGGATTCCACATGTTCTTCAGTATTTTCGGCAATTTCCACATCAGTTCGCTGTGGAAGTACTGGCCCAATGCGATCACAACGGGCGATGTCTGGGCGATCTGCGTTGGAAGCGTTATCGTATGGATCGTCGGATTCCTCAAGGAAAGCGGCGTCGATGTGAGAGGCAAAATACTGAATGCCCGTACCCCTTATAAGTGGGGCGTTTATTATCTGATCATTTTCGCGATCCTTCTGTTCGGCGCTTACGGTACCGGTTATCAGCCTGTAGACCTGATCTACGCGGGGTTCTGATATGACACAGGACAGCAGAAAGAGTATTGTAAAACTGATCCTTTTCGGGGCCATTACATTACTTGCTGTCGTAATTGCGTCGGCGATGATGAGACCTACGAAATGGTTTGATGAAAATAAGATCCAGGACAGAAATGCCCGTACCGTGCAGATGATGGAACAGCCTGCCTATACGATTGACGTTTTTAATCTTGGAGACAGCCTGAGTACCGCCGGTTTCTCGCCGATGGAACTCTGGAGAGAACAGGGCTATACTTCTTTCAATATCGGTGCTGACGGTATTCGCATGCAGGAAGCTTATTATGCCGTGGTCGAAGCCTGTGAGAAGCAGAAGCCCAGGTATCTAATGATCGAATCTCTGGTGCTCTTTCGCTATGCGATGGGGCAGGACCTGCAGATGACTCTCTCACAGCCTCTTTACCACCGGTTTGCTTTTCTCAAATACCACAATATCTGGAAATCCCTGGTGGAAGAAGAAGGCATTATGGTCTATCACAGAGGCTATACTGTCAACCAGAATGTCTGGGAATACGACGGCGAAGAGGATTATCTGGATCTGGACATCGATGATCCTAACAGCAAGATGAGTGTATCCACTTTCAACAGTCTGGTTTTTGACCGGATCAAGGCGTTTTGCGACAAAAAAGGGATACAGATCATCATCTACAGCATGCCCTCTGCCAAGAACTACAATCAGGTCAGGATCAATGCCATGGAGTCTTTCGCGAAAGAGAAGGGCGTGACATATATCGACCTGAACGGGAAAACGGACGAGCTGGGTCTGGACTGGAGTCAGGATACCAACGACGGCGGCGACCATATGAACCTGAACGGCGCCAGAAAAGTCGTGAGATATTTTGGCAATTATTTCAGAAACAACCTGGATCTGACAGATCACAGGGGAGATCCCGCTTACAGTGACTGGGATGAGGAACTTGTGGAGTATGACAAACTCGTCGAAGAGATGGAAGGAAAGAGCTTCCTTGACATCTACACTGAAAAAAAGGATAAAGAGTGGGACGAGAAGTACAAAAAAGAAGATACCACAAACAATAACGATGTAAAAAAGTGAAGCTTTACAGGACTTCCGGATTAAAAGAGTGTAATACTCATGCCGGAAGTCCTTTGCATAACCAATTATATGAGGCTGCAATGTCGAACGCTAAAAATTCGGGAATAATCAGGTTAATACTATTCGGTGCGGTTTTTCTGCTCCTTCTGACTGCTGCATCCGCACTGTCGACGCCGGTCAAATGGTTTGACGACAACAGGGTCCAGAACAGAAATGCAAGGATCACGGAGATGATGAAGCAGGAGCCTTACACGGTCGATGTTCTCAACATGGGGGACAGTCTGAGTCTTTCTTCTCTGACACCGATGGAGTTGTGGAGACAGAAGGGATATACTGCCTTCAACATCGGAGCAGACGGCATCCGCATGCCGGAAATCTATTATACGGTCTTAGAAGCGGCCGAGGACCAGAATGTCAGGTATCTGCTCTTCGAGACACTTCCTCTTTTCAGATATAATGATAAGCAGGATATGCAGATGATCATTTCCCAGCCTCTGTATCACAGGTTTACTTTTCTCAAATACCACAGTATCTGGAAGCCTTATATTGAGGGAAGAGGCGTCAAGATCTATCACAAGGGTTATCTGATCAACCGTGAAGTTCAGGAATACGAAGGGGACCCGGACTACATGAGTGAGGAACTGGGAGATGTCAGGACAGAGATCCCTGATTTCAACCGCACATGGTTTCGCAAGGTCAAAAAATTCTGTGACGAAAAGGGTATTAAACTGATCCTTTACAGTGACGCCTCCCCGAGAAATTACAACTGGACCAGAGTCAACAATATCGCCGAATTTGCAAAGGAAGAAGGCGTCGAGTACATCGACATGAACCAGCATACCGATGAGATCGGGATCAACTGGAAAACAGATTCCAACGACCGGGGGGATCACATGAACCTGGACGGCGTCATAAAGATGACCACTTTCTTCGGCGATTATTTCAGCAGGGAAGGGATCCTTACCGATCACAGAGGAGACCCTGATTACAGCAGCTGGGACGAGGAACTTACGGCATATGACAAGCTCGTGGATGAGATGGAAGGCATCAGCTTCTATCATGTCCAGAAACGGATAGAAAAGGAACGGAAAGAGGAAAAAGAAAAAGCCAAAGAGCAATAGATTAGTGTATACTTAGATTACGTAATGTATTAGGACTGAGAGCTTTCAGGGGTGAAACGCGCTCAGGCAGGAAACAACCTACTTCAGTTTTATAAGACGGGGGTGACAAAGTGTATAAGGATGGCAAAATTTGGCTGGCTCTTAATGATGCCGGAGAAGAGATCTGTCTTCTGCCCGCAAAGGCAAACAGGCACGGCCTGGTAGCCGGAGCGACCGGAACAGGTAAAACCGTGACACTCAAAGTTATGGCTGAGGCGTTCAGCGATATGGGAGTTCCTGTATTTCTTGCGGACGTCAAGGGCGATATTGCCGGAATGATGGCTCCCGGTGAGGACAGCGAGAACATGCGCGCCAGGATCGAGCGCTTCGGCCTTGCGCAGTATGGATTTTCCTATCAGGGATATCCGGTCACGTTCTGGGATATTTACGGTGAAAAGGGCATTCAGCTCAGGACCACGGTATCTGAGATGGGACCGCTTCTTCTGGCCCGCATCCTCAAACTGAACGAGCTGCAGTCCAACATTCTGTCGATCATCTTCAAGATCGCTGACGACGACGGACTTCTCCTGATCGATCTCAAGGATCTTAAGTCTATGCTCAATCATGTCAATGAGAACCGCAAGGATTACGAGGCTATGTATGGCAAGATGAGCCCCGCATCCATTGCTGCGATCCTCCGCGCTGTTGTCGCTCTGGAAATCGACGGCGGTGAGACATTTTTCGGGGAGCCCGGTCTCAATATCCGCGACTGGCTGGCAGCAGAAGGCGGAAAAGGCATGATCAATATCCTGGACAGTGAGAGCCTTATCAACAACGGAAGACTCTATTCCACATTCCTTCTGTGGCTGCTCTCTGAACTGTTTGAGATGCTTCCGGAAGTGGGCGATCTCTCAAGGCCCAAGATGGTATTCTTCTTTGATGAAGCTCATCTGCTCTTCAACGACGCGCCTAAGGCGCTGCTTGAGAAAATAGAGCAGGTAGTCAAGCTCATCCGCTCCAAGGGCGTAGGCGTCTATTTCTGCACACAGAACCCCAGGGATATTCCGGACGGCGTACTTGCGCAGCTGAGCAACAGAGTCCAGCACGGCCTGCGCGCTTATACACCTGCGGACCAGAAAGCTGTCAAGGCAGCTGCGGAATCATTCCGCGTTAATCCCGCTTTCAATACTTTTGACACGATCCTGGAGCTGGGGACCGGAGAAGCAGTGGTATCCTTCCTTCAGGAGGACGGCACTCCGAGCATTGTACAGAAGGTATCCATCCTGCCTCCGCAGAGCCGCATGGGCGCTGTGAGTGACTATGAGAGAGACCGGAAGATCAAGGAGAGCATTCTCTACGGCAAATACGCTGAAGCGGTAGATCCCGAATCCGCATATGAGATCCTCCTGCGGCTCGGAATAGAGAAGGAAGCGGCACTTGCCAGAGCTAAGGAAGAGGCAGAGGCTGCCAAGCAGAGAGCTAAAGAAGAGGCGGAGGCCGCCAAACAGCAGGCGAAAGAGGCGGCTGCGGCAGCGAGAGAAGCCGAGAAGGAAGCGCTCGCCAAAAAGCGCGCGGCCAAGAGCATTGGAGGTACTGTCGCAGGCACAGTCGGACGCGAAGTCGGCAAAACTGTTGGCGGAACCATCGGCGGAAAATTCGGCAAGACTCTCGGAGGCAATCTCGGATCCAGTCTCGGAAGAGGCATTCTCAATACTCTTTTCGGCGGCTGACCGGCTTCGGCGGAAAATCCACCGAAAAAAATTCAGATCAAATACGAAAACGAGTCGAAAACGCGGCATATCTGATGATATGCCGCGTTTTTTGAGGCTTTTTCCGGAATTAAGAGCACATTTCGCGAAGCATAAATTATAATCTCATTATCGGTTCCGGATCGGGCAGCGATCTTCTGCCGCCGGGACAAATAAGGCTGTACTCCTTAAAGCCGCATTTCACGCGCATTTTCCGCGCAGAACATCCATTTTATGTAAGGACAATACCGGGTATATCTCCCAGTTTACCGGTCCGGCTTCAAATGCCGCTCTCGTTACCCGTTTTTATAAAGTCACAATTCACAAGTCATACTAGCAGGAGTAAAGAGATGAAGAGGTTTTTAAGTTGGCTGCTTGCAGTAACGATCGCAGCGGCCGCAGTCATTTCGACGTCTGTTCCGGGGACGGTCTGCGCCGCGGAATCTTTTGACGCGGGGACTGCAGAGACGGCTGCGGAGGCAGGCGCGGAAAGCGCTGAGACAGGAATGAGCGGCAGGATACCGGAATTGCCTGAAGGAACTTCTGCGGGCAGTTCAGAATTTTCAGCAAATGATGTTTCATCCCGGACAGGTGAAAAAGACGAAAACGGGACAGGAGATACGGCGGCGGAAGCGGCGCAAAGGGAAGAGCCGGGAACAGGAACAACACAGGCGCCTGCAGCTGAGGCAGAGCCCGAAGAGACTGTTGTGACAGGAAGGATCGCGATCCGGTCTGACTGCAGCGGAGGCGTGATCAAAGTGATCGCGGATATCGATGAGGAGGCATCGGAAGAAGATCCTTCTTACACGCTGAAAAGAGAGGAAGACGGCAGGGTCAGTCTGACTGAGCGCGGCTGTGATCCTGAGATCACGGATGTGACCGAAGACGGATATGTACTGGACGCGGAATATCCGCAGGATACTATGCTCACAGTGATCGCAGAGCCGGCGGAAGGTTATCTGATCTCCCGGTATTCGGTGAGCAGTGACGGAGGCGGCGATGAGGATGCCGGATTTAATGTCGGAAAAGAGGCTTTTGCCTATACCGCAGCGGTAATGGCAGAGAACAGGATAGTCTTTGACATTGAATTTGAAAAGGATCTTTCCGGAGAGGCGGCAGTTCAACCGAAAAAAGACGTCTCTGAGAAAAAAGCCCGAAATGCTGTGCTGACGGCAGTGCCTGAACCGGATTGGAAGAAGGGAGGCGGCGGGATCAAGAACGTAACGGGACTGATCAAAGTATCCCATCGGAGAGGATATCGCTACTGGTATAAGAAATACGGGCTTTTAGGCGGAGATGAGGATGACTGGTCAACTTTCTGCTATGGCATTTATATGGGAGACAAACGCGTAGGCTGGTCCTATTGCCTGGACCCGCATTTGGACGGGCGCGAGATGGAAGGCGTGTATGCCGGAGAAGTTTACCAGGTTTCAGCGCCTATGTTCGTAAAAGCTCTCTACTACGGACCGAGCGGTCCCGGATCAGATGTGATCGAAAGAATAACAGGCACCTCTGATTACGGATTCAACAATATTGTCACTCATGTCGCTGCGTCCGAGATCTACGCAAGGCTCGGTTATTCCCAGTCCGATCCCGGAGAAGGATTTGCAGACGCAAGCAGCAAATTGAGAGACCTGGTGTACAGATATGTTAATGCGATCGAGGATCTTCCCGTCCCCGATGACTATTACGGCTATGTCACTGAACAGAACGGGCGCTCGAGTTATGGATACAGGCACCAGAATTTCGGCTTCGGGTGTTTTTCGCTTATGCCCGGTGCGAAAGTAAAGAAAGTATCCTCTGACCCTGACATTACAAATGGAAACTGTTGTTATGGATTTGAAAACGCGCGTTACTGGATCTACACGTCCAGAGAGGCAGCACTCGCAAGAGGAAGCGACGGATTTGTGAAGGGAGGAACCCTGATCACAGGTGAGGACGGCACAACCGGTACCGTAGAACTGAGTCCGGGAACATACTATATGATCGAGGGTATCGCTCCAAAAGGATACAGGCGGTCCGATGAGGTCTATAAGTTCACTGCCGCTGCCGGTGAGACAGCGCTGGTTACCGCTTATGACAGCCCTAAGTATATTTCCGCAGATTTTGAAATCGAGAAAAGATGTAAAGGAGAAGAAGGAGGAAGATGCAACAGCCTTGAAGGAACGAAGTTCACAGTCAACTATTATGACGGATACTATGATGCATCTTCACTTCCTTCAGAACCTGCTGCGAGCTGGGTCATAAAAGTATTGGCTGATGAAGGCAGATATACCGCGGCTCTGCGGGATGAAAATCTTGTCTCCGGCACACTGTTTAAAAAGGGAGAAGAAGCGGTCCTTCCCCTTGGGACCGTCACGATCGAGGAGACAGAAGCCGCACCCGGATACATCAATGACGGTACTTTTGACGGCTTTAAAATGTATATCGGACAGATCAGGGAGATCTCCGGCTCCGGAGACGCCGAACTTGTGGATATACAGGGAAAGAGGGATTCTTCCAACAGCTTCGAGGTGCAGAACACTCCGGCCCCGCCCGGAATCATAACAGAAGCTTATGACCGGGTGACCGGCTCTAAGAACGCTTTTGCCGAAGGAGATATCTCGATTTTGGATAGTGTATCTTACACAAACCTGATCATCGGCAGACAGTATGTCATGAAAGGACGCCTTGTTGACAAAGAAACCGGAGAGATAATGCTGGATGCCGAGGGCAATGAAGTCACCGCGGAAAAAAAATTCACGGCGGATGCGATCGACGGCACCGTCGATATAGAATTTTCTTTTCATGCAGACAGTACACTCGCAGGAAAAACAGCAGTTGTCTTTGAGTCTTTGCAGTACGAGGGAAAGGATCTGGCTGTTCACGCGGATCTTGAAAATCTTTCACAGCAGGTTTACTTTCCCCGGATAGGAACAGAGGCGGTAAATCCGGCCGCGGGTGATCACATCCTGCCCGCAGGGGAAGAGGCGGAGATCAGGGACACGATCTCCTGTGAGAATCTTCTGCCCGGCAGGGAATATACGCTGAAAGGCGTACTCACAGTGAGATCCACGGGAGAACCCCTGACAGTAAACGGCGTGGAAGTGACAGCGGAAAAGACATTTATTCCTGACAGACCCGAGGGGGAAGAGGAACTGGTCTTTACATTCGACGCTTCGGAACTTGCGGGAAGTGAGATCGTTGTCTTTGAAGAGCTGTACCTTGATACATCTCTTATCGCACAGCACAAGGATCCGGAGGACGAAGGGCAGACAGTCTATCTTCCCGAAGGACATACCATGGCAGTGGATCCGGATACGGAGGAACACACAATGATGGCCGGCGGGAAAGTGATCATAAGAGACCGGATCTTTTATGAGAATCTGGTTCCAGGAGCTGAATACGCAGTGCACGGCAGAGTGATGCAAAAGCCCGCCGCTGAAGAAAAAGCGCGGGAACTCGAAGCCGTGATGGTGGATGAGAGCGGCAGGGAAGAGAAAGAGCATATCTTTACTCCCAAAGACAGAGACGGAAGTGTGGATGTATATTTTGCCCTGAACTCGGATGAACTCAGAGGCAGGAGCGCGGTAATATTCGAGACATTGGAGTACATCAACGCGGAAGATGGGGCCAGAGTCCTGTTGTTTGCCCATGAGGATTTAGAAGACGAAGAGCAGACGATCCACTTTCCTGACGGAGGCACAACAGCCCGGGACAGTGAAACCGGAGGTCATACCGCAAATGCGGACGAAAATACAAGGATTCTGGATGAAGTGAGTTATAGCAACCTGATTCCCGGCAAAACATATACCGTAACGGGAACCCTCATGGATAAGGAAACAGGTTTTCCGGTGCTGTCGGGCGGAAATGAGGTGACGGTCTCAAAGGAGTTTGTACCTGAGAGCCCGGACGGGAGCGTGACTGTGGTGTTTGAGTTTGACGCTTCACTGATCGCGGGAAAGTCCGTCACTGCCTTTGAGAAAGTAAGCTCCTGCGGCAAAGACGTATTCGTACATGAGGATCTTGGTGATAAAGCGCAAAGCATTGATTTCCCGCTGATCCGTACATCGGCGGCAGACCTTGAGGACAAAGACCGGGAGATCTCCGCTGAAGGCGTTGTACAGATTGAAGATACTGTCACTTACAGGAATCTTACGCCGGGGACAAAATATCGGGTATCCGGTGTGCTTATGGAAAAATCATCCGGAAAGCCTGCCATGAGCGGCGGCAGGGAGATCACAGGAGAGACTGTGTTTACTGCCAAAGAGAGAAGCGGGGAAGTAACTGTGATCTTCAAGTTTGATTCCGGGGATCTGGGGGACGGCGAATATGTAGTGTTTGAGACACTGTATGAGACCGGTGCGGATAAAGACGCCGAATCTGCCTGTGCGGCAGGGATCCTTTTCCGTAAAAGAAAAAAGAACTGAAACCGGGAAAGTAAGAACGGGCGCCGGCCGCAGACAGCGGAAGGCGCCCGTTATACTATCAGGTGCTGCTTCAGTGAGCATCAGAGAGAGTTCAGATCCCTGTAGAATCCGGGATAACTGACTTCCACGCAGTGCTCATCGTCGATCGTGGTCTGTCCGTTCGCGATCAGAGCGGCGACTGAAAAAGCCATGGCGATCCGGTGGTCACCTCCGGTGCGGATCAGAGATCCTTTCAGGGCAGGTCCGCTCCCGGCACCGCGGCCTTCTATGACCAGTCCGTCTTCATTTGGGATCACGATGCCTCCCATGGCCCTGAGATTTTCGGAAATAGTGGTGATCCTGTCCGTTTCCTTTACTTTGAGCTCGGATGCGTCCCTAATACAGGTCGTTCCTTCGGCAGCAGCGGCCATGACAGCGATCACAGGGATCTCATCGATCAGGGTCGGGATCACGGAACCTCCGAATGTGACGCCGTGCAGAGGGGCGTGTTTCACCAGAAGGTCCGCGGAGGGCTCGGCGTCATTGCGGATATTCAGCATTGTGATGTCGGCGCCCATACGGACAGCGATATCGATGATCCCTGCTCTTGTGGGATTGATCCCCACATTCCGGATCAGGATTTCGGAGCCGGGGACAAGGGAAGCCGCAGCGATGAAGTAGGCGGCAGAAGAGATGTCGCCCGGAACGACGATACTGCGGGCACTGAGCTCCGGACATAAGAAAGTGCGGGCGTGCCACCCGTCCTTATCTTCAAAAGATTCGACCTTCGCCCCGAAGGAGCGGAGCATCCTCTCAGTGTGATCTCTCGAGAGAGAGGGCTCAATGACTTCTGTGATCCCGTCCGCGTAAAGGCCTGCGCACAGGATGGATGATTTGACCTGGGCGGAAGCCACAGGGCTGTGATAGGTGATCCCGTGAAGTCCGCGTCCTTCGATCCTTAGCGGTGCGCAGTCATTTCCGCGCGTGCTCGTAATGGATGCCCCCATAAGGGACAGGGGCAGAATGACCCTGCGCATCGGCCTTGCGGATATGGACGCGTCTCCGGAGATCACGGAGGTAAAGGACTGCGGAGCCAGTATTCCGGACATGATCCGGGTGGTAGTCCCGCTGTTTCCGGTATAGAGACTTACGGGGTCGGAAGCGGGCCTTAACCCTCGCATTCCTTTTCCGTGCACAGTGACGAGGCCTCTTTCGATATCTGTATCGATCTCTACGCCGAGTCTTCGAAAGCAGTCGACGGTTGAGAGACAGTCGGCGCCGGGCAGAAATCCGGAGATCTCGGTGTTTCCGCACGCGATGGAACCGAACATGACGGCGCGGTGTGAGATGGATTTATCCCCCGGGACAGTGACCTCACCTCTGAGGGGGGATGTTCTTTGTTCGATCGTTTTCATAACTGCTGCCTCGCTGAATGTTCACGGATCACAAATGCCTACGGCACCTGCGGTTCAATACACGGAGTAGTTTCTGTTCGTAAGAAGCTCGCGCGCTTTTAAAAGGCCGTCCGAGGAGTGACACTCGACGCGCAGGACACCCTGCTGGTACTCGCGATTGTGTGTAATGCCTATATTCTTGATGTTGATGCCGGCGATGGCAAGATACATAACGACTTCAGCCAGGACACCGGGGCGGTCCTCAATATCGACATGCAGGATATAGGATCTGTTGATCGGACCGCTGGAAATATCGGCAAAACTCTCGCGGTACTGTCTTGCGCTGTCAAAAAACTCATTGATGGAACGGCTGTCACCTGAGTCAAGAAATTTTCTGAATACCAGCAGATCTTCGATGTAGCGGTCCAGAAGGATCCGGATATTGTCCGTGTTTGTCAGGCAGATCTGCTCCCACATCACGGGGGAGGAAGAGGAGATCCTGGTAATGTCCTTGAATCCGCCTGCAGCGATGGTTTTCATAAACTGGCTGGTGTCATCGCTCTCTTTGACAAGATTTACAAGACTCGCCGAAATGACATGGGGCACATGGCTGATCGCCGCTACGGCGTAGTCGTGCCTCTCAGGAGATACGACAAGAGGCAGTGCCTTTATAGTCTCGGCAAAAGAGAACATCCAGTCGATGTCGTCCTTTGACGCTTCGGGTTCGGGAGTGAGTATATAGTAGGCGTTTTCAAGAAGACCGGATTTGGAGTTCCTGTAGCCGATGCGCTCGCTGCCCGCCATGGGGTGGCCGCC
>CACZXG010000027.1 GCA_902785055.1 uncultured Lachnospiraceae bacterium | reverse complement strand
GACTCTTCCTTCTGCTGAACCCTGCGCTCGTTGCGCTGCACATCGGCTCTGCGGTCGCGGATCTCCTTGTCCAGTTCATTTCTGGCCCGGATGGATTCCTCCTTGACTTCCAGCATAGCCTCGCGCTTCTGGTTCTCAGCAGTAGTCAGTGCCTCATCAATGATCGCCCTGGCCTTCTCCTGCGCATTTCCGATCGTCTCTTCCTGCTGCTTCTTGCGATAGTTGGAAGCAACTATAAAAGTAACCGGTACAGAGATTGCAAGTGTAAGAATCGCCGCAATAATTGCAGTGATCATACAGGAGCACCTCCTTATTAAATTCGCGTTTCTCTGTCATTTCGGATCCCGTTTGCGCTGTTACGGCTTACAACACGTACCAAATCGCAAAACGGCAGATTCGCACTCAATAATTTTATACACTAAACTCTTCACTGTCAAGCGATTCTGAGTTCATAGCCGCACGCACGGAGGAGGCGCTGTAGCCCTTTCTGTAGAGATAGGCTTGCATTTTCCCTTTCTCCTCCCAGGAGGCGCTCTGCGGATCGAAGCCTCTCTTGCGCATAAGCCTGCGAACCTGCATGATCTCCGCGCTGTTCCCGCGCTCCTCGTTCTCCTCGCTGAGGACTCTGGCAGCGATCTCAGAAGGCACACCCCGGTTCTCCAGGTCCACCCGGATCCGCGTCCTGCTCCTGTCCTCCCAGTGCGCCTGTACATAATTCCGCGCATAGCGCTCATCATCCAGATAGCGGGCTTCTTTCAGGCTCTCCAGGGTCACATCCACGATCTCCTCTTCAAAGCCGCCCGCAAGGAGTTTGTCCCGGAGCCTCGTGCAGGTATAATCGCGCTGTGAAAGGAGCACTCCGCTCTTTCGAAGGCACTCTTTCCTTCTCTGTTCCACATCTTTATCTGCCTCTGCCATCTTTTCTTCCCCCCGGCTTTACGCACAAAAAACGGGAGGCTGACGCGCCATCCGTCAAAATAGCACGTCAGCCTGCCGTTAACTGTCTTAATTATCTCTTGCCCGGAAATGGAGGCCATTCTTACTCCGGAGTTTCTTCCTCTGCCGCAGCCTCTGTCACAGGTGCCTTGTAAGCGCCTTCCGGATCGAGATTATAGTATTCTCTTACCTTGCGGTCCACTTCGGCGAGGATCTCCGGATGGGCCAGAAGGAAAGCCTTGGAATTCTCGCGCCCCTGGCCGATCTTGTTCCCGTTATAGTTGTACCATGCGCCGCTCTTGTTGATGACGTCGCACTTCGCCGCCAGATCCAGCACATCGCCGACATAGGAAATGCCCTTGCCGAACATGATGTCGAACTCAGCCTCCTTGAAAGGCGGCGCGATCTTGTTCTTCACGACGCGGATCCTTGTGCGGTTGCCGATCACCTCTCCGCTCTGCTTGAGAGACTCGATCCTTCTGACATCCATTCTCACAGAAGCATAGAATTTGAGAGCGCGTCCGCCGGTTGTCGTCTCAGGGTTGCCGAACATGACGCCTACCTTCTCTCTGAGCTGGTTGATGAATACGACCGCGCAGTTGGATTTGCTGATGACTGCCGTCAGTTTGCGCAGGGCCTGGGACATCAGGCGCGCGTGAAGGCCCACATGGGAGTCACCCATATCGCCGTCGATCTCAGCCTTGGGCACCAGCGCCGCGACGGAGTCGATCACGACGATGTCGATAGCTCCGGACCTGACCATGGTCTCGGCGATCTCAAGAGCCTGCTCTCCGCTGTCGGGCTGAGAGATGTAAAGGTTGTCGATATCAACACCGATATTCTTGGCGTAGACCGGATCCAGGGCATGCTCCGCGTCGATAAAGCCCGCGATGCCGCCTCTCTTCTGTACCTCAGCGATCATGTGAAGGGTCACTGTAGTCTTACCGGAGGACTCGGGTCCGTAGATCTCAATGATCCTGCCCTTGGGGATGCCGCCCAGTCCGAGGGCTATGTCAAGGCTCAGGGAGCCTGTGGGAATTGTCTCGATATTCATCTGAACGGAAGGGTCTCCGAGCTTCATCACAGCTCCCTTTCCGTACTGTTTCTCAATCTGCAGCAGCGCCGCGTCAAGCGCTTTCCTCTTCTGTTCAATATCTATGCTCATTTGATCTCCTCCAAATTACGAACGTTTGTTCTAGCGTTAGTATAGCATCCACCCTCTGACAGCGCAAGCGCTTTTGCAAAAAAATCGAATGTATTTTCGATTTTTGAACCTGTCACTGGGAAAAGGCTGCCGGAATTCGGCTCAGAAATTTGCGTCAGATTTAAAGACCGGAAGCATAAAGCCTCCGGTCTCATTATCCGTTCCCGTATTCCCGCCTGTCAAGTCAGATCGCGAATTCCCTCAGTTTGAGTTTGGGGATCTGCACTTCCGAGAGAATGATCCCCCGGAACTGCTTCTGCCGGGCGCTCAGCATAAGGAGATCTTCTATCTTCCAGATCTCTTCCCTGAACACACGCTGTTCTCTTCCCAACAGTCCTTTTTTGACTGCCGGAACGCTTAACTTGACCCGCGCGCCAAGAAGCCTGTACACTTCCGCGGCCTTATCCTCTGCAGTAAGGTAGTACAGATGACTCTCAATGGTCGTATCCTGATCCACCTCCGTGATCAGGCACTGTCTGCACACGGCCTTGAACCTGGCGTAGGTCTCTTCGCTCTCCAGGATCTCTTTGTAGGTACATTTAGCTCCGAAATAAAGCTTGTACAGATCCTGCATTATGTATTTAAAATCGTTTGTAAATTCACGATCCGTCATTGAATATCTCCGATCGCGTTGCCCGAGAGCCTGACTGCCTCCCGGATATCCTCAGGATCCATATCATACTCTGCGGCGAGCTCCGCCACGCTCACTTTCCTGCCGAGTTCCTCTGCCATCTCCCTGGCCCTGTCGGCCACCAGATTGACTCTCTCCTCGACAACCTTCTCCGCAGCCTTCTCGTCGAGGTTCGCGGCGATAACGTCTTCCATAGCGTCCATGATCCTTCGTCCGAGGTAGCCGTCCACCTCATCAGGTTTATCCAAAGGCGCAAGCTGTGTAACCGCGATCAGGAGCACCTCATTGCCCGCTCCGATCAGGTCTTCCATATAGACGCCCTGCCCCGCATAGAGCCTGGCAATGTCCACTACCTTCTTTAAAGAATACTCCGCGAGGCTCTTCTGCGCGTCGCGCTCGCCGGCCATCGCAGACAATTTGAGCGCGTCCAGCACGCTGTCGGAAGGGATTTCGATGGAATCGAGCATCTCCTCATAATCCCTGAGGTGGTTCATCTCCTCCTCGGAGATCACTTCCTCTATGGGCAGAGCTTCGCCGATCCCGACGCCTTTCGTCTTTAAAAAGTCCCTGACCTGGGTCATCTGGCTCTCATTCAGGTCAAGATCCGCAAAGGCTTCTTCCAGTTCCTCTTCTGTTATCATATTGCCGTTTTTCGCGGCTGTGTCCGCTGTATCCCTGAGCCTTTTCAGGAACAGCACCTGTTTCTGTCTCTCATCCATTTCGGGATTCCCCCTCTTTAGTTATGTCCGCCCGGTGCCTGCATGTGGGGTTTCTCTCCCACCTTCACATGTACGTGGGTAAAAAGATGATCCTGGCAGTACTCCTGTCCTCCCTCACATTTCGAACAAAAGCGGAATTCCAGGTCCGGATTGTCCGCCTGAGTCCTCCCGCAGATCGCGCATCTGTGTACGACGCCGCCCGAAGGACGCATCTGCCTGCGCTCGGGTGCTGCCGCACGGCTCTTTTTTGCCCCCGGTCCGCCCACAGCGCTGTGGAATATATCCTCCATCGTCCTTCCGCTGAAGCTTCCGCTCAACCTTCTTCCTGAGCGCAGATACAGGATCGCGATGTTGACAAAGGTAGCCGCGATCGCGAAGCGCATGGCGCCTGTCCCCTGTACGAACTCATACAGCAGATAGACCACGTCCAGAAGGCCCAGCCACTTGACCTTGACCGGGATAATGAAGAACAGAAGGACCATCGCCTCCGGGAACGTCAGCGCGTAGGCGAAGAATATTCCCATGTTGATATAATATGTAGAAAAGGCGGCGGAAAAGTAGGCAAAATAGTTCTCTGCCCCGATCTGCCCCAGCGCGCCGGCACTTCCCGTAAGATAGGAGAAGCCCATCCACAGGAAAGCGGACGCGATCGTCAGAAGGATCCCGGTGAAGATGAACACATTGTAGCGCCATGTTCCCCATACTCTCTCGAGCGAAGTTCCGATGCTGTAATAGAAAAACATCATGATCGCGATAAAGAACAGATTGCTGGCCGACGGCGGGATCAAAAGCCAGGAGATCAGTCTCCAGACCTGTCCGTGCACGATCGCGTACGGATTCAGAGTCATGAAATACAGGATCTCAGGCCTTATATAATAGATCGAGTAGCCGATCAAATACAGTATGATCAGCTTGAGCGAAAGATCTCTCACCGCGTACTTACCGAATTTTCTCTCAAAATCACTCATTTTATTCCCCTGCGTTTTAAATCATTTTCAGTCATTTTATCATCGCTTTATTTAAATGTAAACGAAACCTTGCGCGATGCAAATCCGTTGCATTTTTGTAACAGCTGACTTATACTGTATTGTTAGACGTAAAGATTTGTAAATTAACTGACTATTTAGATATATAGGAGTTTTTAAGTGATTGCTAAGGATTACACTTTAGGAATTGACATTGGATCCACGACTGTGAAGATCGCGATTCTGGATCCTGAACATAAACTGCTATTTGCGGACTATCGCCGTCACCACGCCGATATCCGCGGCACTCTTTTTGACCTTCTTACGGAAGCGGCACAAAAGCTTGGCGACTGCACGGTCCATCCGGTCATCACCGGATCCGGCGGCCTGACCCTGGCTAACTACCTCGGCGTGCCCTTTGTACAGGAGGTCGTGTCTGTTTCCACAGCCCTCGAAGAGATCGCGCCCAAGACAGATGTAGCGATCGAGCTGGGCGGCGAGGACGCCAAGATCATCTACTTTGAGAACGGAAATGTGGAACAGCGCATGAACGGCATCTGCGCCGGCGGCACGGGCTCTTTCATCGATCAGATGGCGTCCCTGCTGCAGACAGACGCCTCCGGCCTCAACGAATACGCCAAGGATTATACCTCGCTTTATACAATCGCTGCCCGCTGCGGCGTTTTTGCCAAGTCCGACATCCAGCCCCTGATCAACGAGGGCGCCACCAAAGAGGACCTGGCTGCTTCGATCTTTCAGGCAGTGGTCAACCAGACCATCAGCGGACTTGCCTGCGGCAAGCCGATCCGCGGCCACGTCGCTTTCCTCGGAGGCCCTCTCCATTTCCTTACGGAACTCAAGGAAGCTTTTATCCGCACGCTGAAGCTGGATGAAGAGCACACGATCGAAGTTGAGAATTCTCACCTCTTCGCCGCAATGGGAAGCGCCATGAACGCGAAGGAAGAGACTTTCCTTCTGCTCTCTGAGATGAAGCAGAAACTCTCGGGCGAGATCAGGATGCAGTTCGAGATCGGCCGCATGGATCCTCTCTTCGAGTCACAGGAAGAGTATAACGCCTTTACAAAGCGTCACAGCAAAGCCCGCGTTAAGAGGGGCGACCTTGCAAACTATCACGGAAACTGCTACCTGGGTATAGACGCCGGTTCCACTACCACCAAACTCGCATTGGTAGGCGAGGACGGCTCTCTTCTGTATTCCTTCTACAGCGGCAACGAGGGAAGCCCCATCAGGACTTCCATCCGCTCCATCAGGGAGATCCAGAAACTCCTGCCCGAGGACGCCCATATCGTGCGCAGCTGCTCCACCGGTTACGGCGAAGCTCTGCTAAAGGCAGCTTTTCTTTTGGACGAAGGCGAAGTTGAGACCATCGCGCATTACTACGCTGCGGCTTTCTTCAATCCGGACGTAGACTGCATTCTCGACATCGGCGGACAGGACATGAAGTGCATCCGCATCAAGAACCACGCTGTGGACAATGTCCTGCTCAATGAGGCATGCTCCTCCGGCTGCGGTTCTTTCATCGAGACTTTCGCGAAGTCTCTGGACTACAGCGTGCAGGATTTTGCCAGGGCAGCCCTCTTTGCGGAGCACCCTATCGATCTGGGCACCCGCTGCACGGTCTTCATGAACTCCCGCGTCAAGCAGGCTCAGAAGGAAGGCGCTGAAGTATCCGATATTTCGGCCGGTCTTGCCTATTCTGTCGTCAAGAACGCGCTCTTCAAGGTTATCAAGGTATCCGATGCAGCCCAGCTGGGACGCAACATCGTCGTACAGGGCGGTACTTTCTATAATGACGCTGTTCTGCGCAGCCTCGAATTGATCTCCGACGGACAGGTGATCCGCCCCGACATCGCCGGCATCATGGGCGCGTTCGGCGCGGCTCTGATCGCCAGAGAGCGCTACGACGGCGAGACGCCCAGCACTATGCTCTCTTTTGACGAGATCTCCAAACTGACCTTTGAGACCTCCATCCGCAACTGCGGAAAGTGCAACAACAACTGCCGTCTGACTGTCAACCACTTCAGCGGCGGACGCGAATATATCTCCGGCAACCGCTGCGAGCGGGGCCTTGGCCAGGAGATCAAAAAGAACGATATTCCGAACCTTTACAAATACAAACTCAGGCGGATCTTCGCTTACAAGCCCCTCTCCAAAGAGGCAGCTTTCCGCGGAACTGTCGGTATCCCGCGCGTGCTCAATATTTATGAGAACTACCCCTTCTGGGCGACTTTCTTTGCTAAACTCGGCTACCGCGTCGTGATCTCCCCTCTCTCCACTCATCAGGTGTATGAGATGGGAATCGAGTCGATCCCGAGTGAATCTGCCTGCTACCCTGCCAAAATAGCGCACGGCCACATCATGTGGCTGATCCAGAAGGGAGTGGACTTTATCTTCTATCCGTCCCTTTTCTATGAGCGCTCGGAATTTGACAAGGCGGACAACCACTACAACTGCCCCATCGTCACCTCCTACCCGGAGAATATCCGCAACAACGTGGAGGAGATCGGCCGCGGCGAAGTGGACTTCCGCAATCCTTTCATGGCTTTCACGAATGTGGGCACTGTAAGCACAGCTCTGAAGAAGGAATTCTCAGACATCCCCGAGAAGGAAGTCGAAGAAGCCGCCTATGCGGCCTGGACAGAGCTCATGAACTGCCGCCGCGACATCCAGAAAAAGGGCGAGGAAGTTCTGAAATATATGGAGGACCACAATGTCAAGGGCATCGTGCTGGCAGGCCGTCCCTACCATGTGGACCCGGAGATTAACCACGGCATTCCGGAAATGATCAACTCTTACGGCATTGCTGTGCTCTCCGAGGACTCCATCTCCCATCTGCAGGATCCCGAGCGGCCGATCGTCGTACTGGATCAGTGGATGTATCACTCGAGACTGTACGCAGCCGCCAGCTATGTGCGCGGAAGGGACGACCTGGACCTGATCCAGCTCAACTCCTTCGGATGCGGCATCGACGCGGTCACAACGGACCAGGTGGACGATATTTTGTCCGGATCGGATAAGATCTACACCTGCCTCAAGATAGACGAAGTCAACAACCTCGGCAGCGCCCGCATCCGCGTGCGTTCCCTGATTGCGGCCATCCGGATCCGTGACGCCAAGAAGACCAGGCGCAGACGTCATGACACTACTGTCAAAAAAGTCCCCTTCACAGAGGAAATGCGCAAGAACTACACGATCCTGGCACCCCAGATGTCGCCGATCCACTTTGATCTGCTTGAACCCGCGGTCCGCTCCTGCGGCTACAACCTGGTTGTCCTGCCCAATGACAACCGCCGCGCTGTAGATTTTGGCCTCAAATATGTCAACAACGACGCCTGTTATCCCTCTCTCTTCGTAGTGGGACAGATCATGGAGGCTCTGCAGTCCGGCAAATATGACCTGAACCGCACTGCCGTTATCATGACGCAGACAGGCGGAGGCTGCCGTGCCTCCAACTATGTCGGTTTTATCCGCCGCGCCCTCAAAAAGGCTGGCATGGAACAGATTCCCGTCATCAGCGCCAATATGTCCGGCCTTGAGGAGAATCCCGGCTTCAAGCTGGATCTCAAACTGATCAGCCGCGCCGCTTACGCCATCGTTTTCGGAGACGTCATGATGCGCTGCGTCTACAGAATGCGCCCCTACGAACTCCGCGAAGGAAGCGTTGAGGCCTGTCATCAGAAGTGGCTGAAGAGATGTTCCAATTTCCTGACAAAGACTTCGGGCCTTAACATCCCCAAGGTTCAACGGATGTCCATCGACATGATCCGCGACTTTGACGCCATCCCGATCCGCGAGGAGCGCAAGCCCCGCGTCGGCATCGTGGGTGAGATCCTGGTCAAATACGCGCCCGCCGCCAACAACTACCTGGTGGACCTGCTGGAGCAGGAAGGCGCGGAGGCCAATGTGCCCGATCTGATGGGCTTTATGCTCTACTGCTTCTACAACCAGGTGTATAAAGCGGAAAACCTCGGAACAAGCAAAAAGACAGCCCTGGCCTGCAATGTGGGCATCAGGACAATTGAGGGCTTCCTCGGCCCCATAAACAGGGCATATAAAAAGAGCCGGCACTTCGATCCGCCCGCAAGTATCTACCAGCTGGTAAAATACGCGGAGCCTATCGTAAGTATCGGCAATGAGACCGGCGAGGGCTGGTTCCTCACCGGAGAGATGATCGAGCTGATCCACAGCGGTGTTGAAAACATCGTATGCATCCAGCCTTTCGGCTGCCTTCCCAACCACGTGGTCGGCAAGGGTGTCATCAAGCACATCCGGAGCATCTACCCCATGGCCAACATCGCAGCCATCGATTATGACCCGGGTGCCAGCGAAGTCAATCAGCTCAACCGCATCAAACTGATGCTCGCTACCGCAGGCAAGAATGCCGCCCGCAAGGCCGCTGCCGACGATGATCCTTACTACGGCGCAGGCACCTGCTCGGGCTCCAGTATCGGGACAGGTTCAAAACAAAGCTCCGGAAGTTCTGCCAAAACCAAAAAAGCAACTAAAAAGAAAAGACGCCTGTTCCCGTTTAACAGATAACTAAATAGGCGGCGGCAAAACAAGAAAACGCAATAAGAAAGGGTACTGATCTTCTTTACGACCGGTACCCTTTCTTAATGTGCTTTGTCCAATGGCTTATTCCTCCTTAGCACTTTCTGTATGATCCTCTTCTTTCCACCTTTTCTCATTTTGTACTGATTGTACTGCGATGTTCATGGCTGAATGTTCTGCAACCTGAGTGTCGACCCTCTTTGGAAGCTTTCTATTGTCATATTCGATAATTCTGAAAATGTTTCCTTTAAGAACTTACCCTTCTATAAATGAATCTGATCTACTATTTGATCGGTGCGATGATCTGAAATATGGGATATGATCCGGATACTTCTCATCCTGTACCTTTCCGGTTTCCGATCAGTTCTAAATATCGGGTTTTCATCTCTTGGGATTCATTTGTTCGCTTGTCTGTCTTTCTGTGATTCCGGTTGACATCGGTTTCATTGATCGATCAGGCAGCTATCAGATTTATTTCCTATGATAAAAGAAATATTCTGCTCTAATGAAATTCACCGCGATCTTCGTGTACTTAATTCGGATGTTTGTAGTTTACTGGGCTGGTTACTAAAGTTACCTTTAATATTCGGCTCTCCAGTGGAGTTATCTGTCCTTTCCTTTCTGTTTGCTTTGTTTTTCTTTGTGAGATTATTGTACTAAACGAAGTACAATTTGTCAACAACTTACTTATTTATTTTTAAATTATCTGATTTTTCTGATTAATTTATCAAATTGTAGTGCTATAGTGAATGGCTGACAGTGCGGGGCACATGGCCTGCGTATTGCAGCTCCTATCACAAAAAGGCTGCCGCATATGCGACAGCCCTTCGAAAGGTTTTCAATATTCTCACATCAGCGGATACTTATCCGTAATGGTCTTGATGATCGCCTGCGCCTCTTCGATGCCGGCTTCCTGCTTCTTGATGACGATGGAGATCGCCTCAGCTACGCGGTCGAAATCCTCAGTGTTCAGGCCTCTTGTGGTTGCCGCGGGGGATCCGAGACGGATGCCGCTGGTCACGAAAGGAGATCTCTGCTCATTGGGGATCGTGTTCTTGTTGGCCGTAATGTGCGCCTCGTCCAGAAGCTTTTCAACCTGCTTGCCGGTAAGGCCCGTGCGGGTCAGGTCGACGAGCATAAGGTGGTTGTCTGTGCCGCCGGAGACGATGTCGATGCCTCTGGCCTGCAGTCCCTTGCAAAGTGCCTGCGCGTTATCGAGAATGTTCTGCGCGTAAACCTTGAAGGAAGGATCAAGAGCTTCCTTGAAGCAGACAGCCTTGGCTGCGATCACGTGCTCGAGAGGGCCGCCCTGGATGCCGGGGAATACGGCTTTGTTGAAGTTATACTTCTTGGCAGCTTCCTCGTTGGCAAGGATCATGCCGCCTCTGGGGCCTCTGAGGGTCTTGTGAGTCGTAGTGGTCACAACGTCTGCATAAGGGAAGGGACTGGGATGAAGTCCTGCCGCTACAAGGCCTGCGATGTGAGCGATATCAGCCATGAGGACCGCGCCGCAAGCGTCCGCAGCTTCTCTGAACTTCTTGAAATCGATCGTTCTTCCGTAAGCGGAAGCGCCTGCGATGATCAGCTTCGGCTTCGCCTCTATAGCGATCCTCTTGAGTTCGTCATAGTCTATAAAACCGTTCTCATCTACACCGTAAGGAACGATGTTGAAATAAGATCCGGAGATATTTGCAGCACTGCCGTGTGTGAGGTGGCCGCCCTGATTGAGATTCATGCCCATCAGAGTATCGCCGGGCTTTAAGATGGCAAATTCTACAGCAAGATTGGCCTGAGCGCCGGAATGGGGCTGTACGTTTGCATAATCGCAGCCGAACAGCTTTTTGGCTCTCTCAATCGCAATAGTCTCTATCTCATCGATCACATAGCATCCGCCGTAATATCTTTTGCCGGAGTATCCTTCAGCGTATTTGTTGGTAAGAGGGCTTCCCATCGCAGCCATGACAGCCTTGCTGGTCCAGTTCTCAGAGGCGATCAGCTCGATATGGTCGTTCTGTCTCTTGATTTCTTTTTCAATGGCAGCCGCGATCTCCGGATCTGTCATTCTTACTTCATCGATCGAATACATGTAACTCCTCCTGTGCGAGTGTTTTTCCAGACGGACATTTGTCTTTTTTAAAGTCGCCAAAATGTAGTATAGCAAGGTCACACTGGCACTGCAAGAGAATCTTCCACTAAAACGAAAGCGCCTGATCAGCCCCTCATTGTTCAAAATGTACCTTTAACCGTATTTTTCTCCGATTATCAGACGGTTCGCCGAATACTTTTCCGTTTTTTTTTGCGTTCTGTAATGCCTTTATTTTTGTACACCTCTTGTTTTTTCTGTTTTTTGGATGTAGTATGTCTGTCGGTAAACCCGAAAATGAAATTTAGTATTATGAAAACCAACAGAGGTGATTTTGCAATGAAAGAACTAATTTGGGATTCGGGATACGGATATGGACCGCTCGCCGGCAAGTCAATGCCGGAGATCGTTCGCTATAAAGCGAAACTTGGTGCCCCGATGGCGGCGTACGCGGTGTTCTACCTTGTGACGTTCGCTCTGATCGAGAACTGGAACCGGCTTCATTACACGGTGATCCACACAGCAGTTGACGACATGATCCCCTTCTGCGAGGTGTTCATAATCCCGTATCTGATGTGGTTTGCATATGCCTTCGGTTTTGCATTCTACATGTTCCTGCAGGATGAAAAGAGTTATCATGAGGTCGCCGCATTCCTTGTGATCGGTATGACCATATTCCTGGCCCTGTCAATTGTTTTCCCCAACATTTTGTTGCTGAGACCGGAAACAATGCCGCGGCACAATATTTTTACAAATATGGTTGAGCACTTATACGCGATCGATACTCCCACAAATGTGACTCCGAGTATTCACGTTTACAATTCTCTGTGCGTGATGATCGCCGTGTGGAAGACAGACGCCAAGCTGGTTCGCTCTAAGATGAGCAAGACAGCCATGACAGTCCTCGGCTTTCTCATCATTCTGTCAACGATGTTCCTCAAACAGCATTCGTTCTCAGATGTGATCATTGCCACAGGACTTGCGATCTTCTCTTATATCCTTGTATACAGACTCGGATTTGTATTCGTAGGAAAGGAAAGACGCAGAGTGATCTATGAATCCGTATTCGAACATTGAACAGTAATTTAAGTCAGTTTAATAACATCAATAAAAGAGAGCAGGCTCAGCGCCTGCTCTCTTTTGATGTTTTCTTTTACTTCTGCGCAGTTTCCACGGTTTCTGCACTTCCCGTATTTGTCGTATAGCCTTCGCTCATGATCATCTCGATCCTTGCCGTGTTGACCTTGACGCTCGCGTCATCGGGCCACATGATGTACAGAGGTGTGCTTCCTGCGGAATATGTGGTCTCAAGAGCGCTCTCGCCCTGCTCCGCCGACTGCTTCATGATATCCCAGTGAGCGTTGTCCGTAAGCTGCATGTTGACCAGCTCGGCGATCTTCTCCTGAGGGATGTTCATCTGGAAGAAGCCGTCCAGGCTGTCCAGGATCTCTGCGTAATGAGGCAGGATCGCGGGGGAGATCAGTTTCTCAATAAGTGCCTTGAGCACCTGCTCCTGGTTGCGGCCGCGCTGGTTGTCGCCGTCCGCATAGCTGTATCTCTCGCGGCAGAACGCCAGGACCTGGTCGCCGAACATGTCGTGCCATCCCTTGTCGAAATGATACTCATCCGTGTATGCATCAAACGGATACTCGACGTAAACATCCAGACCGTCCATGGCATCGACAAGTTTGATCAGTGTATCGAAGTTAACGCGGACGAAATAGGTTATATCAATTCCATAGAGTTCCTCGAGGGTCCTCATCGACGCGTCCACACCGTAGATACCGGCGTGTGTGAGCTTGTCTCTTACACCATCGGATACCTCCGGGATCGGGACATAATAGTCACGAGGCGTGGAGGTCAGCAGCACTTTCTTGGTCTTGGGATTGACTGTCACGATGATGTTGACATCGCTTCGGCTCGTCTGGGAGATATCTCCGTATACGTCAATTCCGCTGATCAGTACGTTGAAGGGTTCTCCGACATTTACAGTCTCTTTCTCAATGCTGGTCTGGATGCCGTACTGATAGAGCACTCTCACCCGGTCCTCATATTCGTCATCATCGAGGGATTCCGCTATGATCGATGTATAGGCCTTGTTATAGATCGCGGCGTCCGCTTTTCCTTCCAGAAGGGCTCTGGCCGCCTCAACATCACTGCTGTACTCTTCCACCTTGATCTTGGAGGAGATCGCCGACTCGACGTCGCTGATCATCTCGCCGCTCGCGCCGGATGAAGCGCCGTGCACTGCGAATTTGTACTCCTTGGCGTCCATGAGTACTTCCGCGGGATCGTTGGCTCTTACAACTACGACCATATTATCTGTCTTCTGGGCGTTATCGCCGCTCGAGATCAGTCCCATGGTCCTGTTAAAATAGCGTGTGAACACCAGTACAAATATGATCACTACTGTACTGATCCCTATGCCGGTCAGACGGACTTTTCTGTTCCGTTTCAGATTCAGCATGAATGTGACCGCGGCCAGAAGGGCCAGGACCGCAAAGATCAATACCATGTATTTCCAGGGAAGCATCCCCGTCCTGCCGACAGTGAAGAGCATGATCAGGGATATGATCACCTGAAGGATAAACAGGATCCTTCCGCATATTCTCACATATCTGTTTATCTTCTTGCGCTGCGCCCGCTTTGAGTTTGAAGCGCTCGTCTTTCTCGGAGGCCTCTTCTTCTGCGGACTCACCTTATTACTGCTCATTTACATTACTCCTATTAAGAAAAATCACAATATCCTAATAAAGATACTCCTTAAATCCGACAAATGCAATGATTATCAGTTTTTTTCGGCGTTCATTTGAGCAGATTTTTCAATACATGCCTCAGTTCCCTCTATTATGGCGCTGCGAAGACCCAATTCTTCAAGAACTCTGACAGCTTCGATGGTGGTTCCGCCCGGTGAGCATACCATATCCTTAAGTTCTCCGGGGTGTTTGCCGGTGTCCAGCATCATCTTTGCACTGCCCAGCACGGCCTGTCCGACGAATTTGTACGCCTGCGCCCTGGGCATTCCCGCCAGTACCGCAGCGTCCGCCATAGCCTCCATCATCATGAATACATAGGCCGGGGAGCTTCCGCTTACGCCGGTAACTGCATCAAAAAGAGTCTCAGGCACTTCTTCAAACAGGCTGAATGTCCCGCAGAGGTCTCCGACTGCCTTCATTTCTTCCGCGCTTACCTCAGGGCTGCAGCAGGCTGCAGTCATACCGGCTCCCACAAGCGCAGGCGTGTTGGGCATCAGACGAACGATCCGGATTTTTTCGCCCAGCATTTTCTGGTAATAGGCGATGCTCCGGCCTGCCACTATACTGACGATGAGCCGGTCCTTCGGGATCACATCCCTGATCTCATAGAGCACATCGTCCAAAAACTGCGGTTTGACGCAGAAGAACAGGATTTCCGACTCTGCGGCCACTTTCCGGTTGTCTCCGGTCATTTCTATACCGTAGAGCGAAGCTGCGCGCTCCCTGCTCTGCCCGGAATGGTCGGCTCCGATCATATCCTCCGCCGCCACCTTTTTGCTTTTCAAAATACCGCCGATTATGGCTCCTCCCATATTGCCTACGCCAATAAATCCCAGTTTTTTCATATTGCCTCCTAAAGTTACTCAGGTTTTCCGGCACTTGCCTATTATATCTCCAACGGGTATTCTACAATAAAAGTCAGATTTTCCCAACATATTTGTATCGAGGTATGCCTGATAATGATCCTTTTTTCAAGACGCCGCCTCGCCGGCGCACTGTTTTGCATAATGATTACCGCTGCCCTTCTGGCCTCCTGCCGGAGCGGGAATGAGCAGTCAGACCTGATGCGTGAGATCGCGGACAAACTGTCCCCGATGAAAGTCAATACGGCGCAGGACCAGGGCTCGCTCTATGAGATCACACAGTTGGCCTCCCCGCAGGATGAAGCCGTTTTGTGCTGCGCCGGTCTCTATGACGAGAGCAGCCTGCTTCTGCTTTATTCAAATCCGGACAGTCAGGGCACAGTCTCTTCTTATTCCGCACAGCTTCTGAACCTTTTAAGCGGGGAAAAGGAGGAACTTGCCTCCTTCGACCGGGCGCAGGCACCGGAGCGCGGATCTGACGGGACTGAGGGCCTTTCAGTATTGTCATGCGATCCTCTGATCGTCTTCGACAGCCGCTGCGGCATTCTCTACAGGCCGGGTGCTGAAGCCGGCAGCGTCGTCCTCCCCTCTTACCTCCAGGGCGCGCAGCCTTACTGGCTGGGCGGACGGCTTTGGCTGTCTTGTGACCGCGGCATCCTGTACGAAGTCACTAAAGAGGGAGATCTCCGCGTTTCATGGGTCCTTCCCTGCGAATTCGGCGCCTTCACGCCCGTTGTGTCAGGGCACGAGGGACGGCTGTCTTTTTCCACTTATTCACGGCGCGATCCTTCTCTGCAGGTCTACGTCGATGTGGATCCCGAACCGGGTGAGAGCGAGTACTATCTCTCTGATATCAATCCGTCCCGTTTTACTGTCACCGACGGCAGACGCCTGCTGGGGTCATCTTTCAGGACTAAGCCGGTGATCTCTGTCTGCGATCTGTCTGAACATATCAAAAGAGAGATGGAACTTCCTGAGGAAGTCCTCTCTCTGATAGGCGGCAGTTCCGCAGATAAAGCGGACTCTTTCCTGGCTTATACTACTTTCCCCCGCTCTCTGCTGGGAGACTGGTGCTGCTGGGCTCTGTGCGACGACGCGGGAAGACCGGAACATCTCTATCTCTGGAACACCGCTTCCTGCCATGCAGTCAAATGGGAAATACCCTCAAGATCTGATTACGAAGCGCCTGAAACTGCAGACTACGGCTCTCTCACCGACAGAGCGGCCGCGCTGGAAGACCGGTACGGAATCCGCATCCTGATCGGTACTAATATTCCGGCGGAATTCCCGGATTACACCGCGGAGCCCTGCACGGACGCCGCTGTCATAGACGGCTCTTTGTCTGTTCTTGAAAATGTGCTCTCTCTTTATCCCGACACTTATTTCACACAGCTTAAGGGCAGTTATTACCGGAACATTGTATTGTGCCTGACCGGAGCCCTGCATCCTTTGGACGCGGCGAGCAATATCTCCAATGCCGGCGCTTTCGCCACCGAATCGAACGGGACGATGCAGCTCGCCTTTGACCTCTATGACGATCTGAGTCCCGACACGGTGGTTCACGAGCTCACTCATGCCGCCGACTACCGTTTCGCCGGGGAAGGACTTCTTAGTGAGGACGAATGGAACTCCATGAATCCCAAAGGTTTCTCCTACTATTATTCCTATATCAATGAATCCGGAGAGAGTTACGAGACTGCAGGAAGCCCTGAGAATACTGCTGTGAGCGGCTGTCCTGCCGACGACGTCTGGTTTATAGACCCTTACAGCAAGACCTACCCTATGGAGGACAGGGCACGTCTCATGGAGACTCTTCTGTCGGGCAGAACGCCGTACTCCGGCTGTTTCAAGGGCCGGCACGTGCAGGAAAAACTCTCTTACTATTTCCGATTCCTGAGAGAGACTCTGGATGACGGCTCCTGGCCTGCACGCACTTCCTGGGAGGAAGCGCTCGCCGACAGCTGAAAGATCAGTTTATCTCATCTTTCCTATGGCGTCGGAGACGGACAGAACGATCTCGTCCGCGGCTTTTTTGAGCTCTTCAGGGGCATCCGGGAATGTAAAACTGATATCGGATGCCTCTAGGAGCGGAAGATCGTTATAGGAGTCGCCGATTCCTCCAAACCGGTCGATCCCGAAGATCTCTCTCACTTTGTCGATGCCTGTTCCCTTGGAGCATCCGGCAGCAACAACATCCACATGACTCACATTCTGATACGGCGCGGCCTCCGCGCCGTATTTTTCTTTGATCCTGGCAGCTGCCTCTTTTGCTGCCTTCTCACTTGAAAGCCTCATGGAAATGCCGTAGATCGCGTCCTGCGGAAGTTCCTCGAACTCCCTGATACTGATCTGCAGCGGATACTCCGTCTCTCCGAAAGCGTATACGTTTCCGCCTGCGTGAACCACCATTATCGCTTCGCCATCAAATTCACGCAGGATCGCCCTGGCTGTATCGGGCGAAAGAGCGTGACTGTCGAGCACCTTTCCCTCTCCATCGACAATGAGCGCGCCGCTCACGGAAATGATGAAATCAGGGTGCAGAAAGCTTTCGCAGGTTTCTATAATACTGTCGGGAGATCGTCCCGTGCAGATCCCGAAGACTCCGCCTTCCTTTCTGAAAAAGAGGATCTCAAAAACGTCCTGTGCCCGGAACCGCTCTTCCGTGTCCATAAAATACAATGTATTGTCAAAGTCGCTTGCAAGTGCTTTTTTCAAATTTCTTCCCTCATATCATGTACCTTGGTCCTGTCCGCCAGTACCTGCTCCAGGATCTGTTTGACGGACTCCGGTTCAACAGGCTTTGCGATGTAAGCGTTCATGCCCGCGCTGCGGGCCCTCTCCATATCTTCCTCGAAAGCGTTCGCCGTCATGGCGATGATCGGGATCTGCGAATGCTCCCAGTCGAACAGGCGCCTGATATTTCTCGCCGCCTCGTAGCCGTCGATACCGGGCATCTGAATGTCCATCAGAACGGCGTCGTAATAATCCCTGTCCGATCTTCTGATCATCAGGACCGCCGACTCTCCGTCTTCCGCCGTCTCCACCAGATAACCGATGTCCTCAAGCAGTTCCTTGGCGATTTCCCGGTTGAGCTCGTTGTCTTCCACCACAAGGATCCTGATCTTATCTCTTTCCTTTACTATGCCTGTCTCCGCGGCCTCATAGAATATCGCTGACCGGGAAGCAGCTGTCTGCCTTCCGCTGTCAGCTGCCTCTTCAGCGGGGCTCCCCTCGGTTCCTTCATCATCGGCTTTGTATTTCATAGCCAGGTTCACTGTGACCACGGAACCTCTTCCCTGCTGGCTGTCTACAGTCATAGATCCGCCCATGGAATCCACGATCCCTTTGCAGATCGACATTCCCAGGCCGCTCCCCATGACTTTGCTGACCGTCGAGTTGTTCTCTCTCTCAAAGGGCTCGAAAAGACGCTCCTGAAAATCCCTGCTCATGCCGATCCCGGTGTCGCTGATCACGAATTCCAGGGCAAAATATCCCTGAGGCGCTCCTATTCCCTCTGCGACCGACAGTCGGATCCTTCCCTGTTTCGGCGTGTACTTTACAGCGTTGCTCAGAATATTGAGCAGCAGCTGTGTCACTCTGAGGCGGTCGCACAGCACATAGTTAGGTATATTTTCACTAACGCGGAATTCATATTCATGTTCCCTGGCAAGGATCTCCGGTTTCATGAAGTCCGTCACTTCATGTACGATATCCCGGATATTGACCCAGGATTCCTCGAGCACCAATCTGCCGCTCTCAATTCGGCTCATGTCGAGCACGTTGTTGATCAGCTGCAGCAGGTGATTGCTGGAGACTACGATCTTGTCCAGGCAATCCCCGACTTTAACCGGATCATCAAGATGATTCGAGGCTATATTGGCAAAGCCGATGATCGCGTTCATGGGCGTCCTGATATCGTGGGACATATTGGAAAGGAAAGTGCTCTTTGCGTCCGCCGCGTGCCTTGCCTGTTCGAGAGCGTCCTCGAGAAGTTTTCTCTTTCTGAGCTCTTCCGTTCTCTCCTCTTCAATGTCGGCAAAGCCCAGAAGCAGCTGCATGCTCCTGCCGCTGCCGATCCTGACGCCCTTTACCTGGTAATACTGGAGTGCGCCCGTATTTCCTGTGCGGAAGGAGAATGTAAATCCGCTTTTCTTCTCAAGTGTCTTTTTGATCTGATCAATACTGAGCAAGCGGATGAAATTCTCCCTGTCCTGTCTGTAGACGCCTCTGTAAGCAAAAGCCTCAATGCTTTCGGAATAACTGGGCAGAAAAATACTGCTGTATTTGGTCGTGAGCTGGTCGTTGCGCCTGTAAATATCATAGGAATCCGTCTCAAGGTCCACAAAATATACTGATTCATAGTCATTAGTGAGTCCCATGATCAGGTCCATGCGCCTTGTGTTCTCGATCTCGATCTTCTTCCTCTCCGTGACATCACGCACTACGATCAGCGCCATGATGTCCCCGCTCTCATCATTTTTGGAGAGAGCGATGATTCCTCTCAGCCAGACCTTGTTCCCGAACCGGTCCTTCACCATGCATTCGGTCCAGAGGTCTCTCTCTCCCATCCCGTACAGCGTGATCAGATTCTCTCTGGTCATCAGGTCACGGAACTGGTCGACATTGTCCGAGAGGATCCTGTCCTCCCATTTCTTAACAAGCGCATCAAAGGGACTCGGTATATCGATGGATTCCTGATAAAATATATCATCGTTATTGCCGATCGCAGCGATCACAGTATTGCGGGTGACGTTGACCTCACAGGTAGACAATGTGTCAATAGCAAGCATGCCCTTATAAAGTTTCTCTCTTGCCTCCCTGTGTCTCCTCTCTGAAGAAGTGATCAGATCCGGGATGACGTGCCTGTCCTCGGCGATCTTCTCGCTCTCTGCCAGGCGGTCCTTCTCCTCTCTGGGTATGCAGGCGAATACCTTGATGGGAACGCCGTCCCTCTTTTCCAGGATACGGTTTTCCACCTTCATCCATCTGCCGTCCTTCATCTGATAGGACAGCGTAAAGCTGTTGCGGTCTGCCAGGACTTTTCGGATATTCTCCACACTTCCCATCATTTCGCGCCACTGGGAATACTCAGGCTCGAGCATGGTGTAACTGTAGACTCTGTTGAACTCCGAATAGTGTTTTTGACGAACCGGGTCAAGCTCCGGCGCGTCCTCGGATTCCTGTATTTTGACGATCGTGTCCTTTTCAAGATCGATCAGATATACGCGGCTGTAATTATCAAGAAAAGACTTCAGAATTTCATCTCTGTATTTTTCGATCATAGCCTCTCCTCTGCCTCCTGAGATCAGATCAATAGTCCACTTTCATCAGGCAAAGCCCTTGCGCGGGCGCTGTAAATCCTGCTGTCTGTCTGTCTTTTGCCTCAATGATCTTAGCCATGTCCTCCGGCTCTTTTTTGCCAAAACCCACCTCCAGAAGCGTCCCCGTCATGATCCTGACCATATTCTGAAGGAATCCGTTTCCGTGGAAATAAAACCTTATGTAATTCCCGCTCTGCTCGATCCGGATGACGTCCACGACTCTGACAGTAGATTTCTTCATCTTGGCATTGCCGCAGAAGCTCTTATAGTCGTGCATTCCCGTCAGGTATTCCGCCGCCTCCTGCATGCGCTCCAGATCAGGTTCCCTCTCGAGTACAGTCACATAGCGCCTGTCGAAAACAGGTTTGGTGCTGCCGTACCAGCAGGTGTAGCGGTAAGTCTTTCCAATAGCTTTAAAACGGCTGTGGAAACGCTCTGCGGCCTGCCTGACGCTGTTGACACTGATATCATCGGGAAGGTAGCGGTTCATATATGCCTGGATCTCTTCCTCCGTCTTATCCGTATCCAGAAGTACATTGCAGGTCATAGCCCTTGCGTGCACGCCTGCGTCCGTCCTTCCTGCTCCGATCACGGTCACGGACTGCCCCTCCGGCAGCTCCTGCATCTGGCTGAGCACTTTTTCGAGTTTTCCCTGGATCGTCATATCTGTGTCCGGCTGATGTTCCCAGCCAAAATATCTTGTCCCGTCATAACTGACGATCATTTTGAAATTCTTCATGCGCCTCCTCCTTTCCGTGATTTCGCTTTTTCAATCTTTTATTGGTAATTCCGCTTCAGCAGAGAAAACAGTATCTCCGCCTGGCTCCTGCTGTCCAGTGTCAGGACCTCCGCGCCTCCCTGATAGATCACGCGGATCGTGGGGTGCTCTATGTGGTAGCCTCCCATCGCGCTGTTCTCGTCCTTGCTCTCTTTGCCGGGTATCACGCCCCTGATCCTGTCAATGGGAAGATATTTCCAGGAAAAGCCTCCTCCGGGCATGAACAGCGCTTTGCTCCCGAGGTGATATTGTTCGATGACCCTGGCGGACCTGAAGTCTTCCTTCGGATCCTCTATCGCAAATTCCGGAAGTACCGGCCTGTATCCCCAAAATGCCATGGTGCCCCTCGTTCTTTCAGATCCCGAGAAGGGAAAGCGCTTCCTGCTGCAGGGATTCCCTGCGGTCCTTAAGCAGCAGAAGCCTGTTGTATCTGTAAAACGCTTCGTTCCCGTTCTCGTTTACAAATTTCAGGCTGAAATAGCCTGCCGTGAGTTCCGACAGAAACAGGACGATCTCCTGCCCCTCTCCGAAAGTCGCCGAGAGGAAACGGAAACTGTTGGTCAGATGTCTGTCCGTCACAGCGATCTCCTCTTTTCTCGCAGCCTCCGCCGCGTCAAAAGACTGTTTGAGCAGCGTGAAATCATGCCGCGGGTCTCCGTTCCCCTCCAGAGAGACGAGCTTTTCCATCTCCCTGAGCCTGGCGCTGACCTTTCTCTCCACTCTCTCGCTCTCTCTGTCGAGCATTCTGGCTTTTTTCAGGCGGTCTGTCTCCTGCTCGCACAGAAGCCTTCGGCCTGCCAGCAGGTACCTCGCATTGTTTTCGCCCGAGTCCGCCTTCATCTGCGCGCTTCTCTTGAGCTCTCCCCTTACATTTGAGAGCTCCTCCAGGACCCTCTTCTGAACCCTCTGTTTCTCCGCATAAGCCGCAAACTCCTGACCAAGACTGTCAATGAGAAGACCGAGAATACTGAGTTTCTCATCAAAGGGAGCTTCCCTGAGCGCTGTGCTCTCCTCGGGAACTGAGCCTTCCAGGATCTCCGGGATCCTGTAAAGAGTGCGGTATTTGCTGTACAGTTCGTAGTAGGACGCGAATCCCGCCGCGATCTCCGAATCCTGCAGATACTGGACACAGAGTCTCTCGTTCACCGGAATGCCCATCTTCTCATAGACCTTGATGATCCTGGAGAGGTCCTCCCAGCCTCTGGCTGTCACGAACTGCCTGCCGTCGATCTGTGTTTTGACACTGTAGAAATCTTTCTTACGAATTTCAAGATAGGACAGGATCGCCCCGTGGATTCCCACCTGATACGCGTACTCCTTCCACACCGGGAAGTCCTCCTCGATATCGATCCTCTTGACGCGGTCGAGCGTCACGATGTCAAAATCGCGCACGGACTTATTGTACTGGGGCGGATTGCCGGCTGTTACGATGATAAAGCCGTCCGGGACCTTGTGATTGCCGAACATCTTGTACTGCAGAAACTGCAGCATTGTGGGCGCCAGAGTCTCCGAGACGCAGTTGATCTCGTCCAGAAACAGGATGCCCTCCGAAATGCCGGACAGCTCGATCTGGTCGTATACCGAAGCCACGATCTCACTCATCGTGTACTCAGTGACCGAGTACTCTTCCCCGCCGTATTCCTTTTTGGAAATGAAGGGGAGACCAATGGCACTCTGTCTTGTGTGATGGGTGATCGTATAAGAGATCAGGCTGATCCCGCACTCCTGCGCCACCTGCTCCATGATGGCGGTCTTGCCGATGCCGGGCGGTCCCATGAGAAGAATGGGTCTCTGCCTCTCAGGCGGGATCTCATAAGCGCCTGTCTCGTCTTTCTTCAGGTAGGCCCTGACTGTATTGATCACTTCCTGCTTGGCTTCCTTGATGTTTAATCTGATATTCAATGTGTACTCCCGCGTCTCTCTACTGTCTCCATCCCCTCCGGGGTAAGGAATAGTTTAATTGCCCAGTCCGGCACTCCCGTGTCATCCAGTTCCTCATCTTTCCAGAAGACAAATGCCGTCTCATAATCCGTCGGCTTCTTGGGGTACTCCCCGAATCCGTCCGTAAAATACATCAGTCCCCTCAGGTTCTCCAGCTCTCCCCTGGCCCTGAGGTCCTCCACATAGTTGAAGACCGGCCTGAAGTCCGTCCCGAATCCGCCCTTTATTTCAAACTCCTCCGCATATTGCTGCAGTTCGGAGACGTCACTGATCACTCTGTCATTCTGAACCTTGTCGTCGCATTCGATCAGATGGATCTGCGTTTTCTTGAAAAAACTCCCGATCCCCGACAGAAGATCCGCCGTCTCGTTAAGGAACTGCTGGACAAGCACCCTCTGACAGGAAGCCGACGTATCGATCGCGATCACAAGCGAATCCACTTTTCGGATCTCCCTGAATTCATTCTCCTCGATGAGAGGCATATTGCCGTACAATTCCATACCGTAATAATAAAACCCGTAGTCGAAGGAATCCAGATCGATCCCCGCCTCCTCACGCAGGATCGAGAATCTCTGCAGGAACTCCCTGTAATCCGTGCGCTTTCTGCTCTCAAAGCGGAGGATCCTGGAAAGAGAGCCGTATTCCTCCGATCTCTCCTTCCCGATCAGGTCCAGGTCCGCCTCGATCTGCTCGGCGTTTTTCTTCCACTCGTCCTCTTTGGGGCTGACCGGCCTCAGATGCCGGGAATCCTGCGTATCCTGCTGTCCGTCCTGCCCGTTATTATCCGGCGGAGCGCCCGGCGGCGTTCCCGGCGGCTTTTCCCGCGGCTCCTCGTCCTCCATCCGCTGCCAGAAACTGTGGTCATCCACCGTAAATTCCCTGCGCAGGGCCTCTTCCGTCGCATAGTCACGGACCCTCCCCAAAAACCATGCGTATATCTTCTCTGCCGTCAGGATCGTGACCTCGGATTCAAGCTTCTCATACCATCCTTCACGAAAAGTCGAGTGAGACCGCGCGATCACATCATAAGTCATAGAGTCCACTACCGACTCCGCCGCTATGTCGCAGCACAGATCCCACAGCTCCGGGTCCTCCCTGTCTTTCGCTGAGAACATGTGGCGAAACAGGCAGTGGATCAGCATATGCATGTACATCCTGTTCATTCTGCGGGGCCTCTCCACATAGACCTGCAGAAGAAAGCCCGGATTAAAGCGTATGTAGGCCGCATCTGTCCCTGCGGAGGATGTCGCCAGGTCCATCTTAAAGCCAAGGCTGTTCAGGGCGGGCGCCATAAACCGCATTGACAGCAGCAGTTCCGTCCGGACCGCGTCCAGGATCCTGAACCCCATCTGCTCCAGTTTTTCTCTGGTGTCAGACATTCCGATTCCTTTCTGTTTCTTAGTTACAGGTCAAAATATAGTCATAGCCGGCCTTCATCCGTCTCTGTCACCAGTCCTCCAGTTCCAGTGACAGATCCTCGTTTTTTCCGGCTGATTCTCTTCCGCTCTCCATAAGGACCGCGCAGATGGCAGTCTCGCCAAGTTCTGAGGCGATCTTCAGGGCTCCTGCAGAAGCTTCCGCATCTGCGAGTCCTCTCTCTGTGAGGAGCCTCACCCTGTCGATCTGACCGCTTCGTATGAATCGCTCAAGCGCCTGCGCCGCGTGCTGCCGCAGAAACTCCGTGTAATGCTCCTCCGCAGTCTCATCGAGGTCATGGGGGAACATCAGTCTGTCTGAGGCGATCACTGCCGCAAACGACGCGTCATCGCGCTCCATAAAGGAAAACAGGCGGTCATATTCCCTATACCTGATCTCTTTCTTTCTCACGCAGTTTCTGTAAGCGTACCCGCCTCCCTCGTAGGCAAACTGGATCGTCCTGGCCATCGTGTTTTCCGAGGCGATCAGGGCGTATTCCGGGAAAGACAGACGGATCTCCTCCCCGGGCAGGATCAGATGAAAACTCATCGCGTGGTCGTTGTCCGAGAGCATATCTTTCACGAGCGCGTAGGACTCTCCCCCGAGCCTGATCTCAATCTCCTCAAGAGCAGTGCACTGGCGGACCACACCGTCGTAGTAGTCCTCTACACTGTCATACAAACTCATCCTGCGCAAAGCCGCACAGTTGTGAAACGCGAACAGACTAAGCCTTTTTACCGATGGCGGCAGCACAACCTCCCGAAGGTCCTTCCTGCCGGCAAAAGCATGTTTTCCAATGCTTCTTACAGGGAGTCCCCCGATCCTGTCAGGTATCGTCAGGCTCCTCGCTGTGCCGTCAAATCCGGTTATCTCTGTACAGTCCTTCCCGAGGTACTGTATTTTCTCATAAGTAAATGGCATTCCCGTATCGCTCCTTCCCGTTTCACAAAAATTATAGCAAATAAGAAGGCATTACTCCATGAATTACTCCGTGAAAGATCTCTGCGTGCTCAAAAAAGGAGCAGCCGCACAGCTGCTCCTTCTCCAATCCCCTCAGGGGCTGCCAGTATTTTTGTTTTACAGTCCGGTCACGTCTTCGAAAAGACCTGAATCAGGCGCGTCAGAAGCGGAACTGATCACTTTCTCCGGGATCTTCAGTTCGTCGATAGTGTTGTATTCCAGATCGTCCAGTGTTATCACGAATTTGTTCGCGCTTACGCTGACGCCGTTTTCGCTGAGCTTTTCCTTGATCAGGAGATTGCCGAGCGCAGTGCAGTCAACTGTGACGCTCGCAGGCAGCATCTCGTCTTTATAGACATAGAGAACTATGTCCGCGTCCGCTCCGGTGAAATCGAGATCCTCCGGTATGGAGGCGCCCTCTCCTGACATATCGTCGGCGGCTCTGAGGATTTCCCCGATCAGCTCTCCGCTCACATTAATGTCCATTCTGTAGACTTCTCTCTCGCCCTTCATCTCGGTTTCTTCCGCCAGAACAGCTTTGATATCGCCGGAAACAATCTTTTGCAGGATCCCGAGCATCACCTTGTAATTCGGAAGCTTCTCCGTTTCCTGCGCGTTCTCCTGCCCGTTTTCTTCGTTATTCTCAAGTTTCATCCAATTCTCGCCGTCCATACTCGCGTATACGACCGCTTCGTCATCCCGGGTCTCAATATAGCTCTCCACGGGAAGAGATATTTCCCCGAAAATAGGGAGTTCTGTCCCCACAGAGCCCTCTACATGGCTCACTCCTGAATCCCTGACTGTTTCCGTTTTAAGATCCGCTTTCAGCGCAAGGTTGAATTCAATGCCTTCTACAGAAGCCGGTCCCTCATAGTCCGCTCTGATATTACCCTTGACAGACTTCACTGTTTCAAGGTTCTTCATTACTTTTTTTGTAATACTTACCGCAGTAGGCTTAAAGAGGCTGCATCCTGTCAGGAACGACAGCGCCATGACCGCGGCAAGGATTATTGCGATCATTCTTAATCTTTTCATTCTTTTCCTCCAAAACTCACTCTCCGTTCGTATCCGGATGTCTCCGGCGGCGCTCACAGAGCACTGCCGGAACCATCCTATATAATATACGTTTTTCCTCCGCTTTCGGCACGCTTATACTAAGAAACGGCTCCCTGCCGCCTTTGCGGTAGAGAGCCGTAAAATCTCCGTCTTTGTTCAAGCAGTTCCTTCCGTCACTGTTTCGCCGGTCTTTATTCAACGTATCCGTCAGGATTATGGCTCTGCCAGTTCCAGCCGTCCCTGCACTCCCTGGCCTTAGCGGGGTCGCTGTAGCAGACAGCGATATCGCCGGGCCTTCTGGGATCGATCACATAGGGCAGCTCTCTTCCGCAAGCCTTGGAAAATGCCTTTATAATGTCGAGAACACTATAACCGTGTCCCGTACCCAGATTGAAGATATTGACGCCTTCCAGTTTCTCCATACCCTCAATCGCCTTGACATGGCCCTTGGCCAGGTCCACAACGTGGATATAGTCGCGGATGCCGGTTCCGTCGGGCGTGTCATAGTCGTTTCCGAATACGTGAACCTTCTCGAGCTTGCCGGTAGCGACCTGCGCCACATAGGGAAGCAGATTGTTCGGGATTCCCTTGGGATCCTCTCCGATCAGGCCGCTCTCATGAGCTCCGATAGGGTTAAAGTAGCGAAGAAGCATAACCTGCCAGCGGTTGTCAGCTTTCCAGATATCCGTCAGGATCCTCTCCTGCATGGACTTGGTCTCGCCGTAGGGGTTCGTTGTGATCCCCTTGGGGCACTCCTCCGTGATCGGGATAAAGGCGGGATCTCCGTAGACTGTCGCGGAAGATGAGAAAACGATCCTGAAGCAGCCGTGCTCTCTCATCGACTTGCACAGCGTCAGAGTGGATCCGAGGTTGTTCTCGTAATACTCGATCGGCTTCCTGGTGGATTCACCCACAGCCTTATAACCTGCGAAATGAATGACCGCGTCGATCTTCTCTTTATCAAACAGCGCGTCCAGGGCCGCCTTGTCGCATACATCCAGTTCATAGAAAGTCGGGCGCTTGCCTGTGATCTTCTCAATGCGGTCTACGACCATCGCCTTGGAGTTGTAGAGATTGTCCGCGATGACGACCTCATATCCGGACTGAAGCAGCTCAACTACGGTATGACTTCCGATAAATCCAGTTCCGCCTGTAACTAATATTGCCATGGTATAATCCTCCTTCACCGAAATTCTTGCTTACCTAATATATTATAATGCAGGATCAGACTTTTAAAAACAATGTATTTTTGGATTCAAAATATACCCTGTTGTATCCTTTACTTCAGCACGCACTCCAGCAGCACCGGGTTGTGGTCCGTGCACACAAACCCCAGATCCTCAGTCTCACAGGAGCGGACCTCAATGTTGTCGGACACGATAAATCCGTCGACAGCGTAATACTGAAAATTCTCCTTGTCTGAACCTTCATAGGGCTGATCAAGTGAGCGGCAGGACGGAACGTCACTGTTCATAAAGAACTGCCACCCTTCTCCGAACATTGCCGTTTCAAGTCTGCCGGGCGCCCATTTCCCCTCCTGAAGCGGATAGACGCCTGCCTCCACAGTGTCAAAAGTCTGGTTGAAGTCTCCGCCGGCAATGACGTAATTTCCCTTCCCGGCCTCTCTTTTCATGATCTCTGAAAGCGCCCTGGTCTGCTCTGTTTTGCCCTCGCCGTCGTCATAGGCGTCCATGTGAAGGTTGATGATCACCAGTTCCCTGCCGCTGTCCTTAACGGGAATGCGCGACAGCAGAAGGCATCGCTTGAAGTTTGCAAGCCTCACAGGCCACTTAAAGGGGCATGGGAGCTGAATCCTCTCCGCCGATTCCGTGAATACTCCCGACATGGTCATAAGGCCGCTTTTAACATTTCCGATGGGCGGAAAGGGATACGGAATAAACCTGACATTGAGATTATCGGCATAAGCTGAGGAATAACGCAGTTCCTCCTCGTCCATGAACCCATTGATCATTTCGATCTCTTCGTCGATAAAATGGGACCTGGCCGCGCTCGCATCGACCTCCTGATACAGGATCACGTCAGGATCCATCTGCGCGGAGGCCTCCATGATCCCGTTAAGATTGCTCTGCACTCTCTCGCGGTCGGCAGTCATGACTCCTCTGCCGCCATCCATGAAGAAATCCGCATTATCTCCCAGAGCACCGTAACCGCAGTTCCAGGTGAGGACCTTCAGCGTGTCTCCTTCGACCGGCAGATCCCAGTTTCCATGGTCCACAGCGATCATTTCATTCGGCCCGGGCCTATATTCCGTCAGCGTCAGATATTCCAATATGGCCGCAATCAAAAGAACGATCAGCAGGACTGTCGACAACAGGAACCTGAAAATCTTCTTTTTCCCCGCGGAATACTTTTTATCGTTATTCTTGTTATTCACTGGATCACACTCCACATTACTGCGTCCATGGCCGGGATCACACTGCACAGCCACCCTGCGATGAAGATCAGGAGATTCTTTTTCTTACTCATGATCGCCGCAAACTCCCGCAGCAGCGCGCTGGGCCAGTAGTACCTCGCCACATGCGCCCCGATCCCGGTGCATTCCAGGTCTATGTCATCGCACAGGCTCAGAGCTCTGTAAACATGGTAGTTGCTCGTCACAAGCGCCACATAGGGATCGGTGTCCCTTTCGTCGATGATCTTCTTGGAAAAGACCAGATTCTCCCTGGTCGTCGTCGACCTGTCTTCTCTGATGATCTGATCCTTTGGAATCCCGTGCTCTGTAAGATATTTTTCCATCGCTTCCGCTTCCGAGATCTCTTCGTCCCGTCCCTTTCCGCCGGAGGGAATCAGGATCGGCGGTGTGGGGTCCTTTTCGTAAACTTCTATTGCCTTGTCAATGCGGTCCGCCAGGAGTTTCGAGACCTCCCTTCCCCGCAGGAGCCCGCTGCCGTGAATGATCACATAGTCAAAGTCCCTTTTGCGGGGAATAAGCTGTAAAAGCACCGTGTAGCTCATAAACGCTGCAAATACCAAGGATACATACACAACTGAAAGGCTTATAAAAAGCAGCACTTTCATGCCTGTCGTGATAAACTCAGAATTCCGGTCGGACCAGAAGATGGGGAAAATAAAGAACAGGAAAAGGCAAAACTCTCCCACTCCCACCAATACCCCCATGATCAGTGAGAGCATATTCGCAAGGGACCGCCCCTCTTTGCGGTACATGATCACGCCGTTCTCTATGAGTACGACAGGAACTGACAAGAGCACGACAAAGATCAGGATCGAGAGAGCCCGGGCTGTGCCAAGCGCATGTCTTCCCGACAGCACACAAAAAAGCGGCGCCGTAGACGCCGCTGCCAGCAGCAGATAAATACAGTTCCTGAACCTGCTCCTGTCGACAGAGACTGACAAAGCCAGAACTCCCCAGAAAAGAAGGCAGGGCACTGCATATTCAAATACTCTGCTCAGATAACCACTCATTATTTTACATAATCTCCTAATACGTTCATTAAATCAGAAGATTATTATATCACTTTAAAACTATTCCGTCACTGTAAAGCCATTGTTTTGACTCTGTTCAGCGCTTCGGATACCGCCGGGATACTGATGAGGATCAATACGACCACTGCCTCGCCCGCAATGTAAATGATATTATACACTGCGGAATAAGCAGCCGCGTTCCATCCCTCCCAGGCATATTCGCCAAAAAAGATCCAACCGGAAAGAAAAGCGAAAAACCAGCGTCCGATACATGCCGCGATATAGCCCTTCTGGTATCCATACTTCTGACCGGCAAAGAATCCGGAGAGCCCGAAAGCCGCAAACGCAAGGCCGTAATCAATAAAGACCTGCACCGGAGTCAGGATGTAAGGACCAAGGAAGAACTGAAGGATCCCGTGAGCGAACCCCGCCGCGATTCCAACCACCGGGCCAAAAAAGAAGCCCGGAAGGGTCGCGAACAGCGTAGATGCCAGTGTAATGGAACCCCCGGTAGGGAATTCGAACACCTTGATCATACTGGTCAGACTGGCCAGAGCGATGCACATTGCGCTAAAGACGATTACTTTGATACTTTTGGACATAAAAAAACCTCCTTTGTTATACAGGAGGAGAGTTGGTTCACAGCACATCAAACAAAGAGCGAAGCCGCAAAGCCGCCGTCATCTGTTCAAGTACTGTATGCTTCCTTTCGCCGGTATTACCCGGATCAAGTAATAAGGGTCAGCCGCTCCGCTCCTGCGAACGGGCCGCTGTCTCAGCATCCGCTCCCCCAGCAAGTATTGTTTACTCTAGTAAAGTACTACGTTGAACTGTAATTGTCAATGAACAAATCGGCTCTGAAATTAAAAAACGCCGCTGCAATTACCGGAATCGGTAATTGCAGCGGCATCTTTTTTACTCATTTAAAGGTTTTCTTCACTTCACCTCTGACATTCCGTAAGGAAGTCCTTCGTTGAAGTTTCTCGCATTCTCCATAGTGACCGCTGCGATAGCCTGCAGCGCTTCTCTTGTGAAGAACGCCTGGTGAGAAGTCAGTATCAGGTTCGGGAACATGGTCAGTCTTGCTACGATGTCTGTGTCGATCATCTCATCGGATCTGTCGTTGTAAACGTTGGCATCCTCACCCTCGTAGACGTCCAGCGCAACAGCGTGGAACTTGTTCGCCTTAAGGCCTCTGATCAGCGCTTCAGAATCTACAAGAGGTCCGCGGGAGGTGTTGACGAGCATGACGTTGTTCTTCATCATAGCGATCGCATTGTCGTCGATCAGGTGATATGTTCCGTTCGGGCCCATGACCAGCGGAGCGTGCAGGGAGATGAGATCTGCTTTCTGGAGGAGCTCTTCCTTGGAGACATATCTCAAAAGTCCCTTCTCCTCAAGTGCCATATTCGGGAAAGCATCCCATCCCAGAACGGTCATGCCGTAACCCTTGCAGATATTGGCCATGATCTGGCCGATCCTGCCGGTGCCCATGATGCCGGCGACCTTGTTGTGAAGATCCAGGCCCAGAAGTCCGCTCAGCGCGAAGTTGTTGTCCTGAACCTTGATGTAAGACTTATGAATACGGCGGTTTGCCGCCTGAAGGATCGTCATTGCGTGCTCAGCTACTGCATAGGGGGAATAGGCGGGGACACGAAGAACAGTGATTCCGCACTCTGCGGCAGCCTTGGCGTCAACATTGTTGAATCCTGCGCAGCGAAGGAGAATGAGCTTAACGCCGCCCTCCGCCAGGATCTCAATAACTTCACGGGGCGCTTCGTCATTGACGAAAATGCAGACCGCGTCGTAACCCTTAGCCAGGTTTGCAGACTCAATGGTCAGACGGCTGTTGAAATACTTGATGTCAACATTGTAAGTGCCTTCTCCCTTGTCTCTGGAGAGTTCGCTGAAGAAAATCCGGTCATAATCCTTGGTGCCGAAGAACGCGACCCTGAGGACCGTATTCTTCTTGGCCTTGGGAGCGATCTCCTTGAGCACTTCCTGGATCTTTGTGATCGCCTCTTCCTCGTCGGGACCGTCAGCAGTAATGTTCAGGACAGAACCCTTGGCCGCGTGAAGAGCGAGGATCTGAAGAACGTTATTGCCGGAGGCAACATTTCCATTGCACTCGATCATGACTGCACTCTTGAAGTTTGTGCATGCCTGGGCAAGAAGTGCCGCGGGACGCGCATGAATTCCGAGCGAATTCTTGACAGTATACTGCAGGTCTTTCATTTCTTTTTCCCTTCTTTTATTAAGCTTGGTGGATAGCTTCATACATAATATGCTATTGTCATTATATACAAAATATACTATCTATTCAATGAAAAACCGCTCCGTTTAGGTGATGTTGACAAAAAAGCTTCAGTGCCATGGCTGATCACCCTTGGCGCTGAAGCTTTGTTTTACTCACCCGGCGTGGCGTGTGGCTATTTTTCTGTACTGTGCCGGAGACACCTCAAAGGTCTTCTTGAATACCCTTGAGAAATGCTCCGCATTGGGATAACCGATGGAATAAGAAATATTCTCGATCGTCATATTGCCGTTTCTGAGCAGAGTCTTTGCCCTCTTCATGCGGACTGCAGTGACCTGCTCGCCGAAAGTCTTGCCGGATTTCTCGCGTATGAACTTGGAGATATAAGGTGTAGAGAGATGGAATTCTCTCGCCATATCCTCGAGCGTCACTGTCTGATAGTTGGCCTGGATATAATTGAGCATCGCGATCAGCCTGTTGTCCTTTTCCGTCGCGCTTTCCTGCAGCTGCGGGAGCTTGTTGACCGCTACGACCAGCGCGTTGATGGAGGCATGGATGATATCCTCGTGGATCCCTACGCCCCAGTATGTTTTGCCGTTGCACAAAACGCTGACATAGGCCATAGCCTTGGAGGAAGATCCTCTGGAAAGGGCGTGCTCCTCATAAGTGGAGAGCTCGTAGCTGATTCCGTAATACTGCTTGATAGTGTTGCTGACCGCGTCCAGACGGCCGTTTCCGTTCGCGTCCACGACTGTCCTGTTGTCCCCTGCGGCGATCGTCGCCTCTGCCATGATTCCGTCCACCTGGCGGAAATGGCATTCCGGGATCGTAAAGTGGGGCGTGTAGTCCACATATCTGTCTGTGAAGATCTCGTAGACCGCCTGCGGCGCAAGTTCACTGTGCGTCTCGTCCGAGACCTGCTTCACCGCGTAGCCGACTTCCTCCCTCATCTTCTCAGGCAGCACGATAGCATAGTTCTGCCTGAGCACATATGCTACGCCGCCCTTTCCGGACTGGCTGTTGATGCGGATGACGTCCGAATCGTAAGTCCTCGAGACGTCCTGCGGGTCGATAGGAAGATAGGGAACAGTCCACTTGTCAGGATCGTTCTTCTCTTTGTAGGCCATGCCCTTGGAGATCGCATCCTGATGGGAGCCTGAAAAAGCACTGAAGACCAGGTCGCCCGCATACGGCTGTCTGGGATGGACATCCATTCCGGTAAGCCTCTCATACTTTTCGCGGATCTGCGGCATATTGGAGAAATCCAGTTCGGGATCGATCCCATAGGAGAAGAGGTTCATCGCCACTGCTACCAGGTCGACGTTTCCTGTTCTTTCGCCGTTTCCGAAAAGTGTGCCCTCAACTCGCTCCGCACCTGCAAGCAGTCCCATTTCCGTATCGGCAACAGCACATCCACGGTCATTGTGAGGATGGAGAGAAACGATAACATTTTCACGGTATTTCAGGTTCTCACACATATACTCCACCTGATTTGCGTACACATGGGGCATGGAAAGCTGAACGGTAACAGGGAGATTGATTATCACTTTGTCATCGGCAGTCGGTTTCCACACATCCAGAACCGCATTGCATACCTCTAAAGCAAACTCAGGCTCAGTTCCGGTGAAGCTCTCAGGAGAATACTCAAATCGGAAATTCCCCTCATACTTCTCACGGTATTGTTTGCACATTTCAGCGCCCTCAACAGCGATAGCCTTTATCTCCTCCTTTGACTTGCGGAAGACCTGCTCACGCTGAGCAAGGGAAGTGGAGTTGTAAAGATGAACGATGGCATTTTTGCATCCCTTCAGCGCCTCAAAAGTTTTTTCGATGATATGCTCACGTGACTGAGTGAGGACTTGTATAGCCACATCATCGGGGATGAGATCCTGCTCAATAAGAGTTCGGCAGAAGTCATATTCTGTTTCGGATGCGGCAGGGAAGCCTATTTCTATCTCCTTGAAGCCTATCTCCACAAGTTTTCGGAAGAACTCCAGTTTTTCGCCGAGACTCATGGGGATAACGAGCGCCTGATTTCCGTCACGGAGATCGACACTGCACCAGTCTGGGGCTTTATCAACGTATGATTTTTTTGTCCAGTTCATTGAAGTTTTTGGCGCTTCAAAGAACTGACGGGTATACTTTTCTGCATTTTTCATAAAAGAAAAACCTCCATTCTGATCCGTAAAGGACAATGGAGGGAAATAAAAAAGCCTCCTCCATGCCCTGCATGAAAGAGACGAAGATATGATATACTCCGTGGTACCACTCTTTTTGACGTAAAATACGCCCACTCATCTGCGTCGGATCAACGCATAGCCCT
>CACZXG010000026.1 GCA_902785055.1 uncultured Lachnospiraceae bacterium | reverse complement strand
CCTGGGGCACATCCGATACCTGATCCTGTACCTGGTGTCCGGGATAGGGGGAAATATCGTTTCTGTCCTGTATGACCGGGTCCAGGGGGTCAATACATATTCGGTGGGAGCAAGCGGAGCGGTTTTCGGAGTGATGGGAGCGCTGATCGTCCTCATCATAAAAGGCAGAAAAAAACTGCGCGCCGGCTCCTCCCTTCCGGCAAGAGCCGCCTTCGCAGTTTTCTATGCAGTCTATGCGGGATTTAAAAACCCCTATACGGACAACGCGGCGCACATAGGAGGCCTGGTCTTCGGCCTTGTGTTGGGCGCGCTCCTGACGATCCCGATTGAAGATGCGGACCTGAGGGATCTGCGGTAAACAAGAGCAGTTAATTCAGAACAGTTGATTCAGGACAGCAGAATAAGAACAGATGAGACAGCGTCAGCCGGCGCTGTCTTCTTTTTTGGCCTGGAGGATGCGGATCCCGTTGACCTCAAGCTCGTCCACGACGGGGATCAGAAGATATTCCATGCCGTCGATGACCCTGGTCTTTAACATATCCGCCATGTCGGCCTTCACACTGATCTTCAGGGAGGGAGATTTCACTTCGAATTTCGTTGTCTCCACCAGGTTTTCCGCCATAAGCGGGACGCCTTCTCCAACCGCTTCGTCGTAGGCGGCGTCGAAATCGCTCAGTACGGACTGGTCGGCTCCGTTTTCCGAGAGCAGGCGGCGCATCTGCGCCTTCTCGATCTGAACAGGTTCGCCGGAATCCTTGTTCTGCTCAATGAGTTCGTTAACCGCGTCATTCAGGTTCTTGACATTTTCGAAGGTGCAGTCTCTGCCGAGTGTCTGCTCCACCATGGACTTGAAGAGTTCCTTCTGTCCGGACTCGGGGATGGGCAAAACACAGCCGAGAAGATCGGAACTGATCTCCTCATGCCTCTCGTCTTCCTTGCGGCAGTAGTAGAGCAGGCTGTGGATATCCGGCTGCCTGTCGTTGAAAGCGGGGAAGAGGAATCCGCTGACGGGTTTCTGAACGGCCCAGTCCATGCGGCGGTCCAGGAAAGTGCATGCTTCCTCGTCGTAGCACAGGCCTTCCTTCATCAGGGTCACAGGGCAGATACAGCACAGAAGGAAGGAATAGACGTAGTCAGATGCGTCCTCCATCTCCGCGTTGTCGCTTCCCTTAGCGGGGATATCATAGGTGCCGTGAACCAGCAGGATCAGATATTTGCTCTGGCAGCGGAAATTCTCCACTACTTTGTTAAAGAACAGCGTCAGGAGCTCGTCGTTCTTAAGTTCGGACTGCTGCAGCCTGTAGAGCAGCTGCTGGCGTCCGCCCTCGGACTCCTCTTCAAGGGGGAATTCCATGTTGAAGAGATTGCGGCCCGGCTTTCCGGACATGGCGCCGCGGAGGATCTCGCAATATTTTTCCAATGATTCCTTCTCCATGGCGGCCAGGGAATCGTGAAGCTCGCGGATCACTTTCCCCTCTTCATTTACATAACAGGCGCGGATCCTGTCGATGCAGCTGTCTGGTTTTATGAGTTTTCTTATCTCGCTGATCGCTTTTTTATCCATCGTGTACCTCGTAATTCTTAAATTTAGCCGCTTTCTGCGCGGTAACATTCAATATACTACAGAAATTTGGGTTTCGCTAGAGGCCGGATGATGGTATAATATATATTCAGATTGAATTAAGCGCACAGGTGCGCACGAAAAGGGAGGAAATGACCATGGAAACTAATGGAAATCGCAATGACGCCAAGTGGGATGCTTTTGAGGAGATGATGGAGAACAAAGTCGTCTTCACGGTTCCGATCGATGAGAGCGTCAAGGCGGGCGTCGTGACTTCAGTGAAAGGTGTCAGGGCATTTATTCCCGCTTCCCAGCTCAGCACGAGCTATGTAGAGGATACCAATGAGTGGATCGGCAAGGAAGTCGACGTCGTGATCATCACTGCTGACAGAGAGAAACAGCGCCTTGTCCTGTCCGGCAGAGAGGCAGCCAAGATCAAGCGCAGCCAGGAGAAGAAGGCGCGTATCGACGCCCTCAAGGTCGGCACGGTCTGTGAAGGCAAGGTTGAGACAATCAAGCCTTACGGCGCGTTTGTCGATCTCGGAAACGGCATCAGCGGCCTGGTTCACATCTCTCAGATGAGCACGAAGAGAGTTGCTACCCCTGAGGAAGTATGCAAGGAAGGCGATGTTGTCAAGGTCAAGATCACCAAGGTTAAGGACGGCAAGGTAAGCCTTAGCATGAAGGCTCTTGAAGAAGCACCCGCTCCGTCTGAGGACGACATTCCGGAGCTCTCCCAGGTAGTCTCTCACGAGAAGGCTACTACGAACCTGGGAGAACTGCTCAAGAACATCAAGCTTGACTGATCTTAGGTTTGATATACTATTTCCATAACTGTTTATAAACAAGAGGGGAGAACGGGCGGTCGCAGTACCGCCCGTTCTGTTTTGCCCGGATCCAGGCCGGGAAGAGGATTTACGTGGAATTGGACGGAAGACTGAGCAGGACAAACTGGATAAGGACCGGTATCGCGCAGTTGACGCTTCGCCTCGCGGCATTCTTTGTGTGCACGGGAGTTTTCCTGGCAGCAGGCGCGGGAGCCCGGGCGGCAGAGGTCTCTGAGGAGGAGAAGCCAGGGGATTTCGTGACGATCCGCGTGGAGGCGCAGCTGGAGAAGACGGACCGGGAGGCGCTGCTTGACCGGATCAACGCAATCCGCAGGGAAGCCTGTGAGGAGGGCGTCAACAATCCTGTGAACGGGATCCCTCTTACCCCGGCGGATTATGTGCCGCTCCGGTGGTCAGGAGAACTTGAGAAGATCGCCGAACTCCGGGCGGTGGAGAGCACGATCATTCAGGATCACATAAGGCCTGACGGAACAGAGTGTTTCACGGCGGCTCCGGAGGGGATTTCCTACACAATGGAGACGCTGGCATGGGGGTTTGACAGTGCTGCGGACGCAGTGGAGGGGTGGTATTCCGAGAAATCTTCTTATGTGGAGACCGACGGAAAGCCCGCAGGCCACTATATGGCCCTGATCAACCCGGAGAACCGGTTTGTCGGGATCGCCGGACTGAGCGCGCAGTGGCAGAGAAATGCCTGCGCCGGCGCCTTTGGCGGGGAGTCTGCCGCAGCGCAGGAGAAAGCTGCAGCTGCCGGCGGGAACGGAACAGACGCGGAGATCCCGGAGAAAACGGGAAATGAGACTGTGTGGATGATCTCCCTCAGAAGAGATCTTCTGCCGACAGCGGTCGGAAGGGCTGTGGAGGTCACAGCCGGCCGGATCTTCCGGGCCGCTTCATTTTGAAGGGGCGGCCGGATGTTCAGGGCTGTCCGTATTATGACAGGAAGGAGATCGCATGCATGAGATGAGCTACGTGGTGCGCTTCGTGAGCCTTGCACTGGACAGGGCCAAGGAGAGCGGGGCGTCAGAGGTGCGGAGCCTCACAGTATCGGTGGGAGAGATGACGGATATCGTTCCGGAGTATCTATACCGGTATTATCCCGAGGCTGTGAAGGGCACGATCATGGAGGAATCCGAACTGAAGGTAGAGGTGGTCCCGGTGAAGATCCGCTGCGCGGGATGCGGGGAGACTTACCATCCGGACAGGTCCAACGCCTATTCCTGTCCCTTCTGCGGAGGAAGCAAAGGGGAGATCTGCCAGGGGCGGGGAATGAGCCTGAAAGAGCTCGAGATCAGCTCCTGAACTGCAAAAAAATAATCAATTTTTGGAATTCAGAGTCCTCTGAATTTTTTTTGCCAAAAAAGCAAAAAAATACCAAGACATTTAGCGGAAAGAGGTCTATAATACCGTGTGGTTATATTGATATAAAATTAACTAGATTTACGAACCAGAAAGGGAAACACAAATGGGCATATCTGTGTTCTTGATCCTGTTCCCGCTGTGCTGCGCGCCGGTGATGTACTTCATCACTAACGACAGACTGCGGGCCTACGTAACTTACTGCGCGGCCGGCATCATCGCCGCGGCGACTGTGGCACTGACCGTGCTCTGGGCGCTGAACGGGGCTGTACCGGTCCTGCTGTATAAGGAAACAGAGCTGGCGGACCACGCGATCCTTATAGCAGAGCTGCTGCTCATGGTCCTGGTCACTTACCTGTGCTTCAAGCACAGGAAGTACTGGATCAGCGTCCTGTCGATCGTTCCGACTCTGCTGATCGCGAAGCAGGAGCTGACTGCGCCTTCCCCCATGACGCTGTGCCACATCTATATTGACCATTTCTCGATCCTGATGTGTCTGATCATAGGTGTCGTGGGCAGCCTGATCGTGGTGTACGCGGTGGGATATATGTACGGCTATCATCAGCACAGAAAGGACGTCAGGGACAACCGGAGATATTTCTTCATGCTCCTGTTTATCTTCCTGGGCGCCATGTTCGGCTTCGTTCTCTCGGAAAGCCTGATGTGGATCGACTTTTTCTGGGAGGTCACCAGTGTGTGCTCCTTCCTTCTGATTGGTTATACCAGGGAGGCGGAGGCGATCCGCAATTCCTTCAGAGCGCTGTGGATGAACCTGCTGGGCGGCGTGGCTCTGGCAGTGGGCATTGTCTATTTTGACAGCGCTGTGAACTGTGTTTCTCTGCACAAGCTGATCGAATATGCCCAGACGGGCGTGGTCCCCGCGGTCATCGGAGTGGCTCTGATCGCCCTCGCGGCCCTCACCAAGGCGGCGCAGCTTCCCTTCTCCACATGGCTGATGGGAGCGATGGTGGCGCCTACGCCTTCCTCCGCCCTGCTGCACTCCGCGACGATGGTCAAGGCCGGCATCTATATTCTGTTCCGCCTTGCGCCCGCCATGGGAGGCACCACCACCGGAAATGTGGTCGTCTTTGTCGGCGGCTTTACCTTCTTTATGGCGTCCATCATGGCCATCTCCCAGAGCGACGGCAAAAAAGTGCTGGCCTTCTCCACCATCTCCAACCTCGGGCTGATGACGGCCTGCGCGGGCGTCGGATCCCATGAGACGGTCTGGGCGGGCATTTTCCTCATGATGTTCCACGCGGTCTCCAAATCCCTGCTGTTCCAGGATGTGGGAGCCACCGAGAACGCGACGGGAAGCCGTGACATCGAGGATATGCACGGACTGCTGTACAGACTTCCCATGCTCGGATTTTATATGTTTATCGGTATCGCGGCGATGTTCCTGGCGCCTTTCGGAATGCTGATCTCCAAGTGGTCGGCCCTGAAGGCCGCTGTTGACAGGAGCAATATTCTGCTTGTCCTGTTTATCACCTACGGTTCCGCCACCACCAGCTTCTACTGGACCAAATGGATGGGCAAGATCATCAGCCGCAGCCACGAGACCGGCGAGAGGATGGAAGAGAAGATCACGGACAACAGCGAGAAGTTCTCCATGACGGTACACGCTGTCCTGATGATCGCGCTGTGCGTCTTTATGCCCTGGCTCTCCAACAACTTCGTCGATCCGCTCCTGGTGGAGATGTTCGGCAAGTTTACAAACGTTCTGCCGGGCGGCATCCTCGCGATGATGGTGCTGATCATGTGCATTGTATTCCTGATCCCGATCCTGGCCTATATGTACGCCAAGAACCACAGGACCAACTATAAGCTCAATTACATGAGCGGTATCAATACCGGAAACAATAATGCCTTCACCGATTCCTTCGGAGAAGAAAAGAAGCTGTGGCTTTCCAATTACTATTTTGACAGACTGATCCGGCCGGATCAGATGATGATCTTCAGCCAGCTCGTCGCTACAGCCGTTCTGGCGGTCATGGTCAGTTTCCTTCTGGGAGGTGCACTGGTATGAGTTATAAAGCAGCGATCATGGTTGTTCTATATATATTGTTCGCGCCTCTTGCCGGAGGTCTCCTTGAGGGCGCAGACCGCAAGATCAGCGCCAGGATGCAGGGCAGGATCGGACCGCCGCTCCTGCAGCCCTTTTACGATGTGAGAAAGCTCATGAACAAGCAGGTCATCGCGGTCAGCGTGCTGCAGACTTCGATGCTTCTGTGCTATCTGGTCCTGATGGTCTTCACCGGAGCGATCTTCTTTGCAGGAAACGATATCCTGATGTGCCTGTTCGTGCTCTCCACGGCGTCCACATTCATGTATTTTGCGGCAGTGGTGACCAGCTCTCCTTACAATACGATCGCTTCCTCGAGGGAACTGATCCAGATCATGACTTACGAACCCGCCGTGCTTCTGGCCGGCATCGGCTTTTATCTGGTCGCGGGAACCTTCAGCGTCGCGAAGATCGCAAACAGCGATATCGTCATGCTGACCAGGATGCCCGGCCTGTTTGCCTCTTTTGTCCTGATCCTTCTGATCAAGATGAGAAAATCGCCTTTCGACGTCAGCACGTCCCATCACGCGCACCAGGAACTGGTCATGGGCGTCAAAACAGAGATGGGCGCCCAGAATCTGGCCATCTTTACGATCACGGAGTGGTATGAGACATCGATCCTGATGGGGATCGTCGGCCTCTTTGTGGTGACCTCCAATCCCCTCAGCTATGTGGGCGCGATCCTTTTGTGTGCAGCGGTGTACTTTTTCCTGATCATCGCGGACAACGCCTGCGCGCGCGTCAAGTGGACGCAGATGCTGCAGATCACATGGCTGTTCACGCTTTTCGCGTCCGGCGTCAATCTTTTGATCCTGATGCTGATCAAATGATCCGCGTCCGGCACCGCAGATCGACAACAACTTGGAAGGAATAGGACGAAATACTATGGGTAAAGTCAAAAAATCACCTTGGGTGCTGCATTACGACGGAAGCAGCTGCAACGGATGCGATATAGAAGTACTTGCCTGCCTCACCCCGGTCTATGACGCGGAGCGGTTCGGCATCATCAATACGGGAGATCCGCTGCAGGCGGACATTTTCCTGATCACAGGCGGCATCAACACGCAGAATAAAGCGGTTGTGCAGCAGCTCTATGACCAGATGCCCCGCCCAAAGGTAGTTGTGGCGGTGGGCACCTGTGCCTGCACGGGCGGTATTTTCAAGGAGTGCTACAATATCCTGGGCGGAGCGGATACGACCATTCCGGTGGACATCTATGTGCCGGGCTGCGCGGCCAGACCCCAGGCGATCATCGACGGTCTCATTCAGGCCATCGAGCTCTTCCAGAAGAGGAGCAACAAGCATGACGCCATCGAACGCAGACATAAAGAAGAGGAAGGCAGGAAAGCGCATGATAAAGTGTCCGGAGAATGAACTGATCACAATTGAAAAAGGAGAGCTCCTCTCCAGATGCATGGAGATGAAGAAGAGCGGTCTGAGGCTTTCCCAGGCCTGCGCGGCCTTCTGCGACGGCAATTACGAGCTGAGCTATTCCTTTGCCGACGATGAGACTTATGAATACAAGACGCTGCGCCTTCCGGCGGGACTGGACGAGGAGATCCCCAGTATCACGGACATCATTCCCACCGCGGTCTTTTATGAGAACGAGATGGCGGAGATGTACGGCGTAAAGATTCAGATGATCAGTCTCGATTATCACAATAAGCTCTACCGCATTGAGGAGGAGGCGCCGCTTCTTCCCAAGGATGCGAAGAGCACGGCACAGTGAGCGCGGTCTGAGACAAGGAGGTAATTCAAACTATGGGTAACATCAGTGTAGTTCCTTTTGGTCCGCAGCATCCGGTGCTCCCGGAGCCGATCCACCTGGATCTGGTCCTTGAGGATGAAAAAGTGATTGAGGCTGTCCCTTCCATCGGATTTGTCCACAGGGGACTGGAGAGCCTTATTGTAAAGAAAGATTATAACGAGATGGTCTATGTGGCCGAGAGGACCTGCGGCATCTGCAGCTTCGGCCACGGAATGGGCTATGTGGAAGCGGTGGAGAAGATCATGGGCGTTCAGATCCCGGACCGCGCCAGATACCTGCGCACGATCTGGATGGAGCTGTCCCGCATGCACAGCCATCTTCTGTGGCTGGGCCTTCTTGCGGACGCTTTCGGCTATGAGAGCCTGTTCTACCACTGCTGGAGGATCCGCGAGCAGATCCTGGATATGATCGAGGAGTCCACCGGCGGAAGAGTCATCTTCTCCGTCAACAAGGTGGGCGGCGTCATGAAGGATATGGACGCGCAGATGCTCGGCAGATTTGTGGAGAAGCTTGGCGATGTGGAAGACCAGATCACCGGGATCAGGAAGAATTTCCTGGGCGATAAGACCGTGCAGATGCGTCTGCGCGGAGTCGGCGTCCTCACAAAGCAGCAGGCCCATGACCTGGGCTGCGCAGGCCCCTTCGGAAGGGCCAGCGGCATCGCCACAGATATGAGGACCCGGGGCTACGGCGCCTACTCGGAGCTGGAATTTGAGCCCATTATCAGCAATGACGGAGACAGTTACGCGCGCTGCCAGTGTAGGATCGACGAACTGTTCCAGTCCATTGACCTGATCCGCCAGGCCGCGTCCGCGATACCGGCAGGAGACCTGTTCGTGCCGGTCAAGGGAAATCCGGACGGAGAGTATTTCATGCGCATAGAGCAGCCCAGAGGGGAAGCGGTCTATTATGTGAAGGGAACCGGAAAGCCCTACCTGAACCGGCTGAGGATCCGCACCCCTACCTTCGCAAACCTTCCGGGCCTGTGCGAGACCCTTAAAGGCGCTGACTACGCGGATGTTCCGATCCTGGTCCTGACCATCGATCCCTGCATCAGCTGCACCGAGCGGTAAAGCGCGGAAAAGGAGTTCAAATGTCATCAATACTGAATTTTACGGGAACACTCCTGAAAAACCTTGTGAGTAAGCCCATCACCAAGAATTACCCCGAGGAGCCGGCGGTCTATCCTGAGCGCACGAGGGGACGTATCGTCATCGACATTGACCAGTGCATTTCCTGCGGACTGTGCGTCAGAAACTGCCCGCCCAGGTGCATCACCGTGGACAAGAACGAGGGAACCTGGACCATCAACCGCTTTGACTGCATCGCCTGCGGATACTGCGCCTCCAAGTGCCCCAAGAAGTGCCTTAAGCTGATCCCCGGTTACCAGAAGCCCGGGCGCTCCAAGGCGGCGGTGACCTACCGCAAGTCCGAGGAAGTCATGGAAGCGGAGAGACAGAAGGCGGCGGAAATGGCTGCCAGAAAAGCGGCGGCCCTCAAGGCGGCGAATGAGAAGAAGGCTGCGGCGGCGCCCGCTCCGGCGGCAAAAGCAGCAGCGCCCGCTCCGGCAGAAAATGCAGCAGCGCCCACTCCGGCGGCAAAAGCGGCAGTGCCCGCGCAGACAGTCAGCGCGGCACCTGCGAACGCAGCTCCTGCGGCAGCCGTGCCGGAAGAGAAACAGTGAGGTCACGGAAATATGTGTGTGGCAATGCCGGGAAGGGTCCTGTCCGTGGGAGAACGGACGGCCCTGGTGGATTTTAGCGGAAACAGAGTGCAGGCCAGGACCGGTCTTGTAAAGATCGAGCCCGGGGACAATGTGCTGGTGCACGCGGGATGCATTTTACAGAAAGTATCCGACCGGGAGATGGAAGAGATGAACGCGGTCATGAGGGAGATGGACGAGCTCCTGTGAGCGTCCATAGCCCGGCACTTTGGCGGATATTGTGAGTATGAATCTGGAAGAGATCAAACAGTATTTAAAAGAGTATAACGGCCCGGAGCTGAAGATCATGGAAGTCTGCGGCAGTCATACCGGGGCTATAGCCAGAAACGGCATCCCCGGGCTTGTGTCGGACAGGATCCGCCTGATCTCAGGTCCGGGCTGTCCCGTCTGTGTGACCCCGTCCTCCTACATCGACAGGCTGATCGATCTGTGCCTGACGCCGGGAGTCTGTGTGGTGACCTTCGGGGATCTTATGAGAGTTCCCGGGAGCAGGATGAGTCTGCAGCAGGCCTCAGGCATGGGCGGAAGGGTGAAAATTGTGTACTCTCCCATGGATGTGTTCCCCATGGCGCAGAGGGAGCCGGAGACAACCTTCGTGTTTGCGGCAGTGGGATTTGAGACCACGGCGCCGGTCTACGCGCTGATGGTGGAGCAGATCCTGGAGGACCATATAGAGAACATCAGGCTCCTGACGGCCCTTCGCACGATGCCGGGCATCATTGACCGCCTGTGCGCGGGAGGCGCCGATATACAGGGATTTCTTGCGCCGGGCCATGTGGCTGTGGTGACAGGGAGCAAGGCCTTTGAGCCTCTTGCGGCAAAATACAGCCTGCCCTTTGGCGTAGCCGGCTTTACAGGAGAGCAGATCCTCACAGCGCTGTGCGGGATCGTGAAGGCCTGCGAGAGGGCGAAGTCCGGAAAGGACGGCGGCCTGGTCATGAATTTCTACCCGTCTGTGGTCACGAGAGAAGGAAATACGGAGGCACAGGAGCTGGTAGAGCGATATTTTGGCGTGTCAGACGCGGTGTGGAGAGGAATGGGCATGGTCCCCGCCTCCGGGAGGCTCCTGCGGGAGGAGTTTGCCGCGCTGGACGCCGGGAGCAGGGACCTGACGGAGGACCACAAGATCAACAAGGCCTGCTGCTGCGACAAGGTGCTGATGGGAAAGATGAAGCCCACGCAGTGCCCCCTGTTTCAGAAAGTGTGCTCGCCGCTGCGGCCCCAGGGCGCATGTATGGTATCCACGGAAGGAAACTGCTATACTTACTATGTAAATCACCGCGAGTAGACAGCGCGGAAACGGGAAGGAAGACGAATGCCGGAGACTGTAAGGATCACAATGGAACACGGGAGCGGCGGACAGGCCACGGGAGAACTGATCGGAGAGATCTTCGCGCCGGCCTTCAGGAATGAGGTGCTGGGGCAGATGGAGGACAGCGCGGTGGTGTCCGGCAGCGGGCGGATCGCGGTGACGACGGACAGCTTTGTAGTCACGCCGCTGGTCTTTCGCGGCGGGGATATCGGACGGCTCTGCGTGTGCGGAACGGTCAATGACCTCCTGATGAGAGGCGCTGTGCCCAGATACCTGACCTGCGGGTTTATCCTGGAGGAAGGGCTGGAGATCGAACTTCTGCGGAGGATCGTGAGGAGCCTCGCCGAAACAGCCGCTGAGGCGGGTGTGCAGATCATCGCCGGAGACACAAAGGTCATTGAGGGAAACGGCGGTCTCATCATCAATACAACAGGGGTGGGATCTGTGCCGGATGGACTCGATATTTCCGCGGGGAATGCCGGGGAAGGCGACGCTGTGCTTGTATCCGGGACCATGGGAGACCATCACGCGGCGATCCTGGGAGAGCGCCTGCAGATCGAGTCGGATATCGAGAGCGACTGCGCGCCCCTGGGGGAGATCGTAAAGGGCCTTCTCGATGGCGGGATCAGGGTCCGCACGCTGCGCGACGTGACGCGGGGAGGCCTGGGAACAGTGCTCAAGGAGCTTGCGGAGGCCTCCGGAAAGTGTTTTATCATCGAGGAAGACGCGGTTCCGGTATCCGCCAGAGTCAGGGACTTCTGCGGACTGTTGGGACTGGATCCCCTGTATATGGGAAATGAGGGGAAGCTTGTTGCGGTCGTCCCGCGGGAACAGGCCGCTGAGGCGCTGGAGATCATGAAAAATGCCCGTTACGGCAGTGGCGCCGCTGTGATCGGGAAGGTGGCAGGTGCCGGAGAGGGCACTGAGGCCGGAGAACTGCTGATGCGGACGCAGATCGGCGGAGTCAGAAGGCTCACAGTTCTGCAGGGCGAGGGGCTTCCGAGGATCTGCTGAAAAGGGGATCCTGCTGACAGCCCGGGAGGTGATCATGGAGTATAAATTAAAGAGACTTGGCAGAGAGCTGGCGGCGCCCGGAAAGGCCCTGGAGTTTTACAGGGATGATATGGAACTGCCGGACGGAAAGATCGAGAAATGGGATTTCGTGCACCACAAGCGCGGAGGCGGCGCATGCGTTGTTCCGGTCCTGCCGGACGGAAGGATCCTGATGATCCATCAGTACAGACCTGCCGTTGACAGAGAGACTACGGAGATCCCCGCGGGCGCTTTCGACGCGGAGGACCCGGATTTCGCCGTCACGGCTTCAAGGGAGCTGGAAGAGGAGACGGGATACCGCTGCGGAAAGATCAGCCGCCTCGTCCGCCTGGACACGGCGATCGCCTGGTGCAACGAAAAGGTGGAGATCTATCTCGCGGAGGATCTTGAAAAGAGCGGTGAGCAGAACCTTGATGAGGCGGAGGAGATCGGCCTTGAGGCGATCCCCGTGGAGGAACTTAAGAGAAGAATATTTGCCGGGGAGATCCGGGACGCCAAGACAGTGGCGGGGATCCTGGCTTACCTGGCGGTGCTGTCAGACCGCGGGGAGTGACAGCAGACGCCGGCTTCAGAACCTGCTTTTATGGCAGGTGAGATATAGGATCTGATATTCGAGGGAGGCACTGTGCAGGAAGCGCAGGCCTCCTTTTACGCGCTCATCGTCGAGGTTGGAGAAGGGATCATCGAGGACCAGAAAGGGCTTTTCTTCCGGATACATAGCGTCGATCATGGCCATGCGCCGGCACAGACTGATCAGGTCCCGGGTGCCCTCGCTCATGAGGGAGGGATCCCTGGGAAGGCCTTCTTCCATGATGGCGATGGAGAAGTCCGCGTCGGTTCTCGCTGCGTCCGCGGATTCCCCTGTGAGCATGCTGTAGTAGCGGCTGAATGAGCGGAGGAAGGGATTCATATAACGGGAAGTGAAGCTGTTTCTAGCCTCTTCCAGATAGGAGAGGGTCACAACGCATGTGTCATACTGCTCCCGAAGGGTGTCGATCTCATCCCTCAGACCCGGGATGAGGGATGCGGATGACCGGCAGTCCCTGATCATATCGCCAAGTTCCGCGGACTGCGAGCGTACTTCCTGCAGACGGAGGCGGCAATCCTCCTCCTGCCTGTCATATTTCGAGAGAATTCCGGAGACCTCAGGTGAGATCTGTCCCGGCACTTCTGAGGAGACTGCCGCTCCCTGAACAGCCGCAGTCTTGTCAAGCCTGCGTCTGAGGGTTTCACATACAGCTCTCTGTTCCCGCAGAAGTTTCCTGTTCTTCTCCAGCTTCCGGCTCAGCCTGCGGAGAGAGTTGTTGTACCAATCTTTCTCGCCGCGAAGGCTAAGGATCTCTTCTGACTCCGGTTCCAACCCGCGGATCTTCCCGCTCAGCCAAAACAGCGAGCCGCCGGCCGCCATAAGAAGAACAGAAAGTACATACATAGATGATGAAAGAGTGCCGGAAAGGCACAGAATCAGGAAAATGACAGCAAGTACGAAAGACAGTACGGCGCCTGTCCGCAAAGCAGAAGCCATTTTTTCCTGCCCCTCCTGCTCGTCGAGAATTTCTCTGCGCAGCTCTTCTTTGACCCGGAAATATTCCTGCCGCTCTTTCTGTCCGCGGCGCTGTATGCTGCGGTCCGTCTCCAGGAGCATGGCGAGTTTTCTCTCAGCTTCTTCCAAAAGCCCCTGTCCTTCATGGTCGGTTGACGGCTGAACTGCGGGAGCAGCAGAGGCGGAGAGAGCGTACCTCTGCCTTCGCGAGCGGATACCTTCGAGTTCGGCGGCCAGAGCCTGCTCGTTTGCATTACATTCCTCCAGCTGTTTCTCTAGAAGGGGAAGCCTTGATTCATCTGCCTCAAGGACAGAGAGTCTGTCCTCTTTCTTCCTGATCAGCCCGCTGGCGCGGTCAGGGCGCAGGCGTTCCATTTCCCGGCGGAGCCGCTTTACGGCGTCGTCGTATGCGGGAAAGTCGTCCTGCTGCGCCGGGAGCCCTCCGATCTTGGCCTGGATCGATGTAGTCGCGAAGGTATCGTGGTCGCCCTGGGACCAGAAAACCGTGCGCCGGAAAGAATCCCGGTCTATCCCGAAGAGCTCTTCTCCCGTATTCTCGCTGAAGTCGCCGCTGGGAAGCCCTGTCTCTTCATCGTAGAGGGCAAAAGTGTCCTCCTTCCGCCGGGCTCCGAAAGTCCTTAGCATGCGGTATGTCTTCTCACCCCGGGACCAGGTCACAGAGCCCCCGTAGACGCCGCCGCTCCAGGGACGGTAGCGCAGGCGCTCGCTGCCGCCTTCACTTCTGCGGTTGTCGCCGTCAAATCCATAGAACATTACCTTGAGGAAAGCGGCGAAAGTCGATTTCCCCCAGCCGTTTTCGGCGAACAGGACGCTGAGTCCGTCCTCGAAATAATATGTGAAATCTTTGAGTTTGCCGAAATTTTCTATATGGCAGGAAATTAATCTCATCGGCAGATGCTCCTTAATTGTCTGTCAAAACAGTGATTCCCCCAAAAGGGCCCTCAGGCCGCAGCGCAGGATCCTTGTCCGCTCCCGGTCTTTCAGGCCGCCCGCGGCATTTACAACTCGCACGAACTCTCCCTTGAGAGTCGCGTCACAGAGAAAGTCCTCGCTGTGGATCACCGGTTCGGTGCTGTCTTTAAGTTCGAAATAGTGATAGCGCCCCTCCCATTCCTTCGAGATAAAAGATGCATCAGGGCTGCAGGTGTATTCCATCTCTCCTGTCAGCGTAAGGCGCACGAGATCCTCATCAGAAGCCGGCGATGCCTTAAGGACCCGGGAGATCCTCTCGTAGACTTCCGTGTCGGAACAGCAGCCTGTGACCGGGCAGTCGATGCAGTAGAGACTTCTGGAAGCGAAGGGAACAAAGCGTGTCCTCAGAGGATGCGCGCTCTCATCCGTCTCGATCAGGATAAAACCGCACCGGCCGCACTCATCGAAACCTCTCCCTTCCAGACAGCCGCAGTAGGCGGCGCTTCCCCGCTCATCCAGCGCGAAGGACCGGTAGTGATGGAAATGGCCCAGGGCCAGGTAATCGATGCCGCGTCCGCGCAGGGCGCCCAGGGGAACAGATTCAGGATCGGGAGCTGTATAGCCCTCCCGGACCTGTCCGTGAAGCATCACGATGTTGATGCAGGAGGGATCAAGTTCAGGGGAAGTAAATACTGCATTTGAAGGTTCTCTGCCTGCTATGCATACGCGGCGCCCATACTCCCGGCCGTCAGACAGCTCCCAGCTCGTCCAGTCATCACTGAACAGGTACAGATTATCCGGTCTTGGGCGGGTTCTGAACAGCACAGGCCTCTCGTCGTGGTTGCCCCGAAGATAGAAGAAGAGGATCTCGCTGTTTCCCAGGATCAGGTCCTCTACAGTCCTCACAGCGGAGGGAGAGGGCGATGCGGTGTCAAAGAGATCTCCGCAAATCAGGATCGCGCTCACGTCTTTTTCCCGCGCATAGCGGCAGAGCCGCCGGAATGTATCCAGCAGCTCTGCCCTTCTCTCCGCAGCCGAGGCCGCGTCATATTTTGACTTAAGATCTGCGTCCAGATGCAGATCGCTGCAATGAATGATCCTCATGAATGCACTTTCTCCGCTTTCGCGATCAGATCGTCAAGAAAAGCAACGGAATGCTCATCGCTCAGAATGACGCTGTCCAGTTCCGTCCCTCCCCTGCCGATGATCCTGTTGACGACATAGTCGTACATCAAATTACCTACTGCCGGATTCTGATAGACGTTTGTGAGCGTGTTCTTGTGACGGCCTTTATTGTAGATCGGAAAGACGCCGTACTCTTTGTTGATGACATAGGATATTTCCGGGTAAGGAGACTGAGGCTTAAGAATGTAGTAATTGGCAGCATCCGCCAGCACCGGATTTCCGGACGGTGAGCTCATACGTCTTATGACGCTCTCACGTACCAGCCGCAGAAGATTCGCGACCATAGAGGCGGGAAAACGGATCGGGGCCTGTACCAGTTTTTTTCCCGAGTAATCTACATCTTCGGAGATCAGGTCCGTGATTATGCCGGTCTTTGCAAAATTCCGGAGTCCCTCCGGATGGCAGATTATGATCTTTCCCATACGGCTGCCTTCCTGTGTCCGCTGGTCAAGTATAGTGACAGCCAGATGGACGAGAGCGTCAAAATCCAGAAAAGCGTACTGGTCATAGGGGTCCATGAGCTTCCGGAACATGTTCTCAAAGATCTCGCGGTCTTCCCGGGACCTGACTGCTTCGTAAAGAGCCAGCCACATGTCTTTAGGAATATCGTCAAAACACAGATCCGGATGGAGCAGGACTGACTTATAATTCTTGTCCATCTCGTAGTAAGCCTGGTTGGGATTTGCCGGAGCTCTCTCTTCGGAAGGCATACGGGCTTTGTCCCAGGTGTCGATGGACAGAAACCGGAAGATACCGGACACATCTGCTGAGCCGAGTCTGCAGGCGCTGCATTCTCCGTTATGTGAGAACACAAGAGCAAAATATTCTGTGTGGCTGCCGTTTACTTCACTCTCATCGTTCCATCTGTGTTCGATCAGACACAGGCTGCTGTGTTCTGTCCAAAAGCGATGCGTGAGTCCTGCAGTATCTATGCGGTAATCCTCCACGTAGGAGAGAAGAGGCAGGACATCCGTCAGGAGCCTGAGATTAAAACACATTGCCTCGCTGTTCCCTATATCATGGTTCGACATCAGTTCGGCCCTGCGCGCGGATAAATAATGACGCACACGGATCCTGACGTCTCGGGAGGAGCTCAGGATGTCCTCAAGGCGCCTGATCATATGGGTGATCGTGAGGATACTGCTTGATGGCACATATTCATGAGAAGTGCAGTTTTCTGCTTCCAGAGTGCAGTTATAGATCGTAAAGGCGTATTCATGCTCCCGGGAAAAAACAGTGTTAACGCTGATCCCGTGAAGGCCTGCTCCGGCGATCACGCGGGCAAAAGACTCAGCGGACAGCCTTGCGGCGGAGCCCGACGTGTTCAGGTATTCGATATTGTCTTTGTTTATTGAAAGTTCCACGCTTGGACTGCGGCTGAGCAGGTCGAAGATCAGGCGGTTATAGTCGGACGGATCCGTATGAGAAGCAGCCGGCGTTCCGCCGCCAAGCCGGGAATCAAAAAAGGAAGCATCCGCCTCATTCATACGCAAAACTTCCTTGATCTTTTTAATGTTCTCGTTGGTAAACCTGAAAGGTTCTTTGACAAAGCGGTAGAATTTCTGCCGGGAGATCCCGACCTGAGAACAGAATTCATTGACGGTGAGTCCGCTTTTCTTTATGTTGCCGGTCAAAAAAAACAAAAGATCTTCCATATTAATCACAGCTCTCTGAAATATCAAAAAACAGCAGTCTTGTAAAATCTATATCACTTAAGAGTAAATAACAGTCTGTATATTATAACATGCCGGCGTTCCCAATGGGAATCGGGAGCGGGTTTTAGCCCTATAAATACTATACAACGCATGAGACAAATGTTTCAAGAGTTGGAACATGTTTGGAACATTTGTTGACGGAAGTGTCTCTGAAATGTATAATACACTCTAACGAGCGATATTTTGACAGGGGGAGGGCTGAATGAGCGCGATCCGCAACAAGCAGAGGCTTATTCATCTGTACCGTTATTTAATGGATCATACGGATGAAGACCACCAGGCGACTACGAACGATCTGGTGGATTTTTTGACGCGGGAAGACGCGAACGCCAGCCGCAAGACGGTGAAGGACGACATTGAGGTCCTCATGGAGGAAGGAGTCGACATCGTTGTCTCCAAGAGTTTTTATAACTCCTATTTTGTGGGAAGCCGCACATTTGAGGTTCCCGAGATCAAACTCCTGGTGGACGGCATTGCTCCCAACAAGTCGATCTCGAAGGAGAAGAAGGGGAAACTGATCGGCAAACTTCTTTCCCTGCTCAGCGTATATCAGGCGGAGAAGATCAGGAAGAACCTTTATATTGGGAACAATTGCGGTACGATGAGCGAACAGATCTACTACAGTGTCGACAGGATCACGGAAGCGATCCATGAAGGCAGAAAGATCGAGTTCATGTATCACGGATCTGCACGCGGCGGAGCTGCGTCCGACACAAATGCAGGCGTGCGGATCGTCATGACGCCGGTGATTATCAGAAGTAATCACGATCTGTATTATGTATGCGGATTCGGCACCGGAGGCAAGCGGTTTGAGGCGTACCGTCTGGATCATATAACCCGGACCAGAGTGCTCCCGCTCAAGGGAGATCCGCACATATCAGGACCGGCGCTCTCCCGCTTTTTAAACGGTATGTTTGACATGGATACCGGCGCGCAGAAGGAAGTGACGCTTGAGTGCGCGGATGAACTCACAGATATGATCCGGGAGAGATTCGGGGAGAATGTGGAAATCCGCAGAAGCGCGCAGGACAGGTTTTATGTCAAAGTATCGGTCACCGCGAGTCCCTCCTTTTACGGCTGGGTATTCAGATACAGCCCGAAGATGAGGATCATATCGCCGCAAGGAGTCCGTGAGGAGTATGCCGCGAAGGCAAGAGAGGCTGCGGGAATAGCGGCAGATAAGTAGTACATCAAAGACAGCTTCCGCTCTTTCGCAAGTACTCACGACGGACTATATCACTGCAGGAATAAAATATTCCTGCAGTTTTTTGCATGTTGCGGCAAACCATGGTATATATACTGATATACTAAAAAAGAGGATCATCGCCGGAACAGGGTCAGGCGGCAGGAGCAGGAAGATGGAAGATAAGATTTACGAGATCTATACAGATGATTCGGGCGCTTTTACAGTGGGAAAGGTCGTTGCCCGCAATAATGACGACATTGTATTTATGGGGATCGATGAGGAGGGCAAGAGCAGCGCTTATTACGCCATGCCTCTCAAGACAGTAAAGGAAATGATCTCTGACACCCCCTATCTTCAGAAGATCCGCAAGTATATGCGGTATGCGGCTGTACATCCTTACAGCGCATGGTTTACGCTCCCGGAGCTGACGCTGGATCCGGAAGGACCGGTCCTGAGCCAGGTCCTTCGGACTGCAGAGAGAGAGGACGCCCTGGTCACCGTGTGCAGGATCGGTGAGGATGAACTGCTCTGCGGCTATGTGCGCGGGATCGAGAAGGGCAGGGCCCTTCTGGACTGCGTGGACCCGGAGACGGCAGAGGACCTGCCGCAGGTAAAACTCCGGATCAAGGATCTGGAATATGTAGAATTCGGCAGCATTGCGAATATGCTCCTGAGGTTTGCGAACAGGAACTGAGAGGTTTTTTATGGATCAAACGATGCGTTCCCTCATAGGAAATATTCTTCTGTGGGCAATGGTGATCGCGGCCGCCGCCTGGCTGATCTGGAAGAACCGGGAGCTGATCCGGGAGATCTGCCTGGATGAGAACGGGAAATTCGATCCGCTAAAAGGCCTGGAGAGACATTTTTCCCAGAGCGGACAGACACAGGAACCCGAACCGGAAACAGTGACGGCGGACGAGGATTTCATGGCGCTGCTCATGAGGCAGAAAGGAGCGCAGATGGCTGATTTTGACCCGGAGAGAGACCACATACGGGAACACATCATATTCCGCGGACGGGTACAGGGTGTCGGATTTCGATACCAGGCCATGTATGCCTCGAGAACTTATGGACTGACCGGATGGGTAGAGAACCTGCCGGACGGTTCGGTGGAGATGGAAGTGCAGGGAACCCCCGCCGCCATCGGCCGGGTGCTGACGCATCTTCGCAGCGGGCACTGGATCCGCATTGACGATATGGACGTGGAGGAATGCCCCGTCGTTGTCGGGGAGCGCGGTTTCAGCGTCCGCGGATACTAAACATAAAGGAGACGGCCATGAAGGCACAGCTGAGCACGCTATGTTATCTGGAGCGGGAGAATGAGTACCTCATGCTTCACCGCATAGTGAAGAAGAATGATGTCAATAAGGACAAGTGGATCGGCGTGGGCGGCCATTTTGAGCAGGACGAGAGCCCCGAAGAGTGTCTTCTCAGGGAAGTGCGGGAAGAGACCGGCTATACGCTGACTTCCTACAGATTCAGGGGGATCGTCACATTTGTCTCCGGAGACGGCGTCACTGAGTATATGCATCTGTTTACGGCGGACGGATTTACGGGAACGCCTCAGGAGTGTGACGAAGGCGTTCTGGAGTGGGTCCCCAGGGAAAGGATCGAGGACCTCAATATATGGGAGGGAGACAAAATATTCTTTCGCCTCTTGGCTTCAGAGGAGCCCTTCTTCTCCCTCAAGCTTGTTTATGACGGCAGCAGCGGGCTTGTGAGCGCGGCCCTCAACGGCGTTCCCATGCAGATCTGAAGGACTGCAGGACAAAAAAGTTGACATCTTATGGAATGACCCGATAGAAACATTTCATCGTGATTAAGGTACAAGGAGGAGTACAATGAGTTCACTGGACACCCCCAAACTGGGATTTGGCCTGATGCGCCTTCCCACTATGCCCGGCGAGCCGGACAGGATCGATATTGAACAGACCAAGACTATGGTCGATATGTTCATGGAAGCCGGACTGACTTATTTTGACACAGCCTTTGTTTACGGAAAGGACGGCGCCTCCGAGAAAGCAGCCAAAGAGGCTCTGGTGGACCGCTATCCCAGAGACAGCTTCACGCTGGCTACCAAGATCAACGCATTTCTCATGGCTGCAAATGAAGAGGAATGCAAGAAGCAGTTCCAGATCAGCCTGGAGAGGACCGGCGCGGGATATTTTGACTTCTATCTGCTGCACGCGATCCAGACCAATAATTATAAAAAATATGACGAGTATGGTATCTGGGATTATGTGAAGGGACTCAAGGAGGAAGGCCTTGTAAAGAACTACGGCTATTCCTTCCACGCGACTCCTGAACTGCTGGACAAAATACTGACAGAACATCCCGATGTTGACTTTATACAGCTTCAGATCAATTACGCGGACTGGGAGAACCCGAGTGTCACTTCAAGAGCTAACTATGAAGTCGCCAGAAAGCACTGTGTCCCGATCGTCGTCATGGAACCCGTAAAGGGAGGAACCCTGGCAAATCCGCCTGAGAGCGTGCAGGAGATCCTGAAAGCCGCGAATCCCGACGCTTCCCTTCCCTCCTGGGCGATCCGCTATGTGGCGTCCCTGCCCGGGATCCTGACCGTACTGAGCGGAATGTCCAATATCGAGCAGATGAAGGACAACCTGTCCTATATGAAGCCCTCCGCTTTCAAACCCCTCAGCGAGGAGGAGCAGAAAGTGATCGCGAAGGCCCAGGAAGCGCTGGCGGCGATCCCGTCCATCCCGTGCACGGGCTGCAATTACTGTGCCCCGGGATGTCCTATGAACATCCCGATCCCGGACATCTTCTCCGCGCGCAACAAGCAGATGGTCTTTGGCATGATCGAGAGAGGGCAGGCGGAGTACGACAGGTCAACGGAAGGAAAAGGAAAGGCATCAGACTGCATTGCATGCGGTCAGTGCGAGGGCGCATGCCCGCAGAGGATCAACATCATCGAGAGGCTGCAGGACTGCGCCTCGGTATTTGAGTGAGACTTGAAGAAACAGACTGAAAGGTAAGTGTTAATGATCGACCGCAGGAAGAAAAAGATCGGATACAAACAGTTCGTGGCGGGTGAGGCACTGCTCGCAGCCGCCGCGATACTGATCGGAGCATATTCACAGAACGCAGTGACAGGCTGGTTCACAGAATCAGGACAAGGCGGAGGACTCAGAGTAGAGGCAGCCGAGGTCGGTGCCACAAAGGAGACAGCGGCGGAGATCTCCACTGAGATCGCAGCCGAAGCAGAGCCGGCAGAAAGTGACGGAAGCCGGTCCGCGGCTTACGCCAAGGTACAGGAGGACGGGGTAAACGCCACAGAGACTGTGCTGTCCTTTACAGACAGCAAGTATTGGGGAAAAGAAATGATCCTCGTCAATCCCTGGCACCTGCTCCCGGAGGACTACGAGGCGGACCTTGAGCATGTGGAGTACGGACACCGGATGGACGCGTGCGCTGCGGATCACCTCAGTGAAATGCTCTCGGACTGCAGGGACGAAGGATATTCTCCGCTGATCTGCAGCTCTTACAGAGAGAGGAGCAAGCAGGAGCGGCTGTTTAACAATGATGTAAGAAGATTCATGTACAGCGGTATGTCGGAGGAAGAGGCGATCGAGGAGACAGCCAGGAACGTGGCAGTTCCCGGGTCAAGCGAGCATGAAGCCGGGCTTGCGGCGGATATAGTCTATTCCGGAAGGCAGATCCTGGACGAGAGCCAGGAGGATAACGAGACGCAGCAGTGGCTCATGGAGCACTGCTGGGAATACGGCTTTATACTCCGCTATCCCAAAGATAAGCAGGAGATCACGGGGATCACCTATGAGCCCTGGCATTATCGGTACGTGGGCAGAGAAGCAGCCGAATATATCATGGCCAACGGCCTGTGTCTGGAGGAATATCTGGGAGTCGTCGACGCGGATTCCGAGTATGAGTGGCCGGGTGAATACGGGCAGGAGGAAGAATCCGGCGGGGAGTACGAAGAGGGATCCGACGAAGAAACCTATGAAGAAATCGAAGAGGAACCTGAAGAGGAATCCGATGAGTAATCCGGATGATTTTTCGCCCGGGATGTGTTACATTTGTTAATAAGGAGGGTAACGCATATGGAGCAAAACCGTGTATACGTTACGGGCCACAGACATCCGGATACGGATTCGATTGCTGCGGCGATAGGTTACGCATTTTATAAAAGGGCAAACGGGATCAAGGCGGTTCCCTGCCGTCTCGGCAAGCTGAGCGCCGAGACCAAATATCTGCTCAATCGTTTTGGCTTTGATCAGCCCATGCTTCTTGAGGACGCAAGATTCAAACTCGGCGAGATAAATCTCGACGAGCCCGTCTCAATCGCACCGGATAAGACTCTGTTTGAGGCGATCAGGATCCTCGCCAAGAACAACAGGCAGATCTGCAGTGTCGTCGATGAAAAGGGCAGGCTCCTTGGCATCGTTACGCGAAGTGATGCCGCGGACATCGCGATGGGAGATACGGACAGCACGTCCAGGCTCCTCAAGGATACTCCGCTCGAGTGTATCTGCACGGCGATCAACGGCAGGATCATCTACAAGGATCCGGAAACCAGAACGAACGGAAAGGTGGGCGTCATTGCCATCACCAGCGAGGATCTGTCGAGATTCGACGTCAAGGACAGGATCATCATCACGGGAAGCGATGCCAAGGCCCAGACGGCCCTGATCCGTCTGGGAGCCGCGACGCTGATCGTAGTGCGCGCGGACGATGTGGCGCCTGAAGTCCTGGAAGTGGCAAAGGAGTGCCACTGCTCAGTGGTCATTTCCGGGCACGGGACAATGAATACTTCGAGATATGTATATTTTGCTCCGAGAGTATCCCAGATCATGACGACAAATCCCGTCAAATTCTATGCGTCGGAACTCGTGGAGGACGCGGGGCGCAAGATGCTGCGCAGCCGTTACCACGCCTATCCGGTCATCGATGACGAAGAGAGACTTCTGGGTTATGTGTCCCGCTATCATGTCATGAATACGGGAAGCAAGAAGATCATCCTTGTGGACCACAACGAATTTTCCCAGTCAGTTAAGGGAATTGATAAGGCAGAGGTCCTGGAGGTGATCGACCACCACAGGATCAATGATTTCTCAACAAATCAGCCTGTGGCTTTCAGAAATGAGATCATCGGAAGCTCAGCGACCATTGTCGCAACGATCTTCCGCGAGAACCAGATCCCGCTCCCCAAGAACCTGGCGGGCCTGATCCTCGGCGCGATCCTGTCGGATACGCTGAAATTCCAGTCGCCCACGACTACTTCCAAGGATATTGCTACGGCGCAATTCCTGGCGGGGATCGCAGGGCTGGATATCGATGAGTTCGCTATGGATATGTTCTCTGTCAGTGCCAATATCAAGGGCAAGACGCTGAACGAGCTGCTCAATCAGGATATCAAATTCTTCAATATCGAGGGCTGCAAGACGATGATTTCCCAGGTTATTGTCACTTCCGGAGACATCGCGAGGGAGATGGATGCCCAGGTAGAGGAACTGCTGGAAAGGTTTGTGAAGAAGAAAGAGCTGGATCTGTGCCTCATGGTATTTACCAGTATTTTAGAGAACGGCTCCGTGGTCTTTGCAGCCGGCGAGAAGAGCGCCTGGGCGATGGAGGCTTTCCCGAACAAAGAAGGCGAGACAAGGACTCTTCAGACCGGGGTGCTTTCCAGAAAATCTCAGATCCTTCCCAGACTCACCGCTGTTGTCCAGAAATATGCGTAAGCCAGTTCTGAGACGGAAAACGGAAGGATAAACAGAGGGGATTGAAATGGCTTTTTGGGATGAATTAAGAGATAAATTGACACAGGGGAGCCAGGAAGCTCTGCAGAAGACCCGGGAGATCGCGGATGTGGTGACGATGAACGCCGAGATCTCCGACTCCAGGAGAAAGATCAGGGAACTCTATGAGGAACTCGGAGAACTCCTGGTCAAAGAAGCGTTTGCCGGCATGACTTCGGAACAGCTCAGGATCGCCCTGGAAGAGGAAAACGGGGATGAGGCTTCCCGCAGGATCGTACTCGGGAACTGGAAGGAGTTCTATTCCAAGGTAAGATACGTAAGGTCGGAAGAGGAAGTGATCGCCTTCAATGAATCCAGGATCAGCGAGCTGAGATCTGACATGAAATGCCCGAACTGCGGAAGCCGGATCATAAAGGGAATGGTTTTCTGCCCTGAATGCGGCGCCAGGATCATGAAGCCCGCATCTGAGCAGGATGATACAGCTGCTCCCGTGAAGGAGCAGACGGTTCCCGAAGCGGAAGCGCCGCAGAGCGGAGAGAAGGCCGCAGGACAGGAACAGGCGCCTGAAGCCTGAGTCCGGATTGTGTATAGAAGCTTTTATTTGAGGAGGTAATCGGAATGGATATCGGAGTGATCGTTGCACTGTCGGGACTCGGACTCGCCGCGCTTCTCGCGGTCCTTATGGGGATCGTAGCGGGGATATCTGCAGTAGTTGGGATCGGAAGCCCTCACCAGGACGAGTGATATACCTGCTGCAGTAAGGCACACAGGGGATATTGATTTAGAAAGAGAAAAGCTGCGGGAGACGACCGGAAGTGGTCATCCCCGCAGCTTTTTATTGTCTTTTGCTGCAGTATCCGTATTCTCAAGGAAAGCTCATTACTGAAGTTTCATGTCGCCGTCCTTGATCCAGCCGGCCTTGCGGAGAGGCATTGCGATCAGGGGAGTGAGAACGGCGGGAAGAACAAAGGAAATCAGGATCAGGCCGATCCAGTCCATTACGGTGATGGCGGCTTTGGTTCCTGCCGCTACATCTGAGACCCAGCCGGCATAGACACCGATCTGTCCGACCAGGCCGCAGGTGCCCATTCCGGAAGCTACCGCGCTGGCGGGATCGTTCATCTGCAGGCGGAAGATGCAGGTCGCTATGGGACCTGTGATGGCGGAAGTCAGGATCGGAGGGATCCAGATCCGGGGGTTCTTTACAATATTGCCCATCTGAAGCATGGAGGTTCCGATTCCCTGGGAGACCAGGCCGCCCCATTTGTTTTCCTTAAAGGACATGACGGCAAATCCGACCATCTGGGCGCAGCATCCTGCGACTGCAGCGCCTCCCGCAAGTCCCGTAAGGCCCAGTGCCGCGCAGATCGCCGCGGAGGAGATGGGAAGGGTCAGCGCTATGCCGATCACGACGGAGACAACGATACCCATCAGGAAAGGCTGAAGGTCAGTCGCCCACATGATGACGGAGCCTATGCTCGATGCGGCGGTACCGATCGCGGGAGCGATCAGGGCGGAGAGCCCGACGCCGACCAGGATCGTGACCAGAGGCGTGACGAGAATGTCTACCTTCGTTTCCTTTGATATAGCCTTGCCGCATTCCGCCGCGATGACAGCGATGAACAGTACGGCCAGAGGACCGCCGGCGCCGCTGCCGCCGCTCAGGGTTGTGCTTCCCAGCGCGTTAGCCGCAGATCCGACTGTGGCGAGGGAGAACAGGACCAGAGGCGGTGCCTGAAGCGCATAGCCGATGGCGATCGCCATTGCGGGGCCGCTCATGGCGGAGGCGTAGCCGCCGCAGGCAGAGAGCGCGGGGATTCCCAACTGGGTTCCCAGCGTATTGAGGATCGTTCCGATCAAAAGAGAAGCGAAGAGACCCTGAGCCATGGCTCCGAGAGCATCGATGCCGTAACGCTTAGCTGACACTACAATGTTCTTTCTCTTAAGAAATTCCTTTACATTCATATTCACTTTTTCCTTTCTGTCTCATCACCTGTAAATATACAGGTTGACAGGTGTCTTGACACATCGTGTGTATTATTAATGAAAGCAGGTATTTTGTCAATACCTGCCCCAAAGTCTCAGCTGTGATCTTCGAAGATGAAACCGCGCTCTTTTAGTTCCTCCAGCACTCTGTCATAAGTCTCTTCGTCCGGACAGATGATCGTGTGCAGATGGATCCCGCCGGTCAGATCGCAGAGCGGCGCGGCGTCGCTCTGCGCAACCTGGGAAATGAACTCGTCGACGTCGTGCCGGGAGGAGATATTGAGCTGTCCTACGAGCTGCCCGTATATGGGGTGTTCGACGATGACATCTCTTACCAGACAGCCGTTGTCGACGAGGATCCGGAGTTCTTGCGTCATATCCTCCGGCCTGTGCCTGCAGGGGATCCTTCGGATGATCCCGTCATTGGTACCGGTCAGGATATATCCCCTCGGAGTCGCGGTGATATCCGTGCCCGCCGCCCGAAGAAGCGCGATGTCTCCCACGATGATCTGCCTGCTGACTCCGAACATTGACGCGAGCCTGCCCGCGGAAACCGGTCCGCTGGAATTTCTGAGCACCTGTACTATATTTTGCCTTCTTGATCCGGTCTGCATGAACCCGTCCTGCCTTTCCGATAACAGTCTGTATAAAGCCGGCCCCCATAGTCCTGAATGCCGGATATTATATAAATATAATCCCCCGGGACAGGAAAATAAAGGGATTTAGCGCGCTGGTAGTGTCAAGTGACCTATGAAAAACCAGAGCCAAAGAAAAAGGCCTAACGAACCTTGAAAATCTGTAGATATTGAAAGCGGAAGGCTCTCCGAGGG
>CACZXG010000025.1 GCA_902785055.1 uncultured Lachnospiraceae bacterium | reverse complement strand
TTCCAACTACGCAGCTGGGCTGCGCATCTCTATCCATCTTCTGATAATCTGTGTTTTCGTTCATTAAAGTAACACCGCTTTCCGTGAAGTCCCTTTAAAGGGGCTGGTTGTAATGCTGCCTCTGTCTAAAACTGAATTCCGCTCCTTTTTCATTCTATCTCTTTTGGAAAAAAAATGGTACTATGGACAAAAGAAAGGAGTCAAGATCATGCTCTTATCACTAATCGTCCCCTGCTATAACGAGCAGGAGGCACTCCCTCTCTTTTACCGGGAGACCACATCGGTTCTCAGAGAAATGGACTGCGATTATGAACTCATTCTGGTCAACGACGGTTCAAAGGATAAGACCCTGTCCGTCATGAAGGAACTGGCTGCAGCTGACCCTCACGTATTCTACTACTCCTTCTCCAGAAACTTCGGTAAAGAAGCCGCCATGTACGCCGGATTCTGCAACGCCCGGGGCGATTACGTGGCAGTCATGGACGCCGATCTGCAGGATCCGCCGTCCCTTCTCCCCGAAATGGTACGGATACTGGAGTCAGGCGAATACGACAGTGTTGCGACAAGGCGCGCAGACAGAGCCGGCGAGCCGCCGGTCCGAAGCTGGTTCGCACGCAGGTTCTACAGCCTGATCAACAGGATATCCGACGCGGATATCGTGGACGGAGCGAGAGATTTCCGGCTGATGACCCGGGACATGAAAGATGCCATTCTCTCCATGGGTGAATACAACCGCTTTTCCAAGGGAATTTTCGGCTGGGTCGGCTTTAAGACCTACTGGCTTCCCTATGAGAATATAGAACGCGTCGCGGGAGAGACCAAGTGGAGTTTTTGGAAACTGTTCAAATATGCCATTGACGGCATCATCAATTTTTCCAACGCACCGCTCAGCATCGCCTCCTGGTTCGGAATAATGATGACAATCTTTTCCTTCCTCTTCCTGGTCATTATCGTCATCCGCCGGCTGATCTGGGGCGACCCGGTTGCCGGCTGGGCCTCCACGATCTGCGTGATCATTTTTATCGGCGGCCTGCAGCTGTTCTGTCTCGGGATCATCGGGCAGTATCTGGCTAAGACCTATATGGAGACCAAACACCGTCCTCACTACATCATTTCCGACACCAATGCGGAACATGCACAGAAGATCCGGTGATGATCATTGCCGGACAAACGAAAGGACCGGGCTCCGTGTGGAGCCGGTCCTTTTTTCATCGCATCAGCCTTTATCAATGACCGTCAGGATCTTGACGACAACGTCCTCCGCGTCCCCCGTCTCCTCAATGACCGTGTCCGCGTATTTCTCATACAGGACCACCCTCTCATCGTATAGATCCCGCAGAGTCTGCCCTTTCTTGAGCGCGACTCCTCTCTTTTTGATATTCTTAAGTCTCTTATTGATCGTCTCAAAGTCCGTTTTCAGATACATTATGTGCCCGATCTTCTTAAAGTGGCGCATCGCCTCCTCTCCATAGACGGCACTGCCGCCTGTAGCGATCACGCAGTGGTCCGCCTCGACGGACGCGTTCACCCTGTTCTCGACTTCGAGAAAGCCGTCTACACCGACCTCCTCGATGATCTGGGACAGGCGTTTCTTTTCCGCTTTCTGGATCAGGATATCTGTATCTATAAAGTCGTAGCCGATCACCTTCGCAAGTATGACGCCGACCGTGCTCTTTCCGGAAGCCGGCATCCCTATCAGGACCAGATTCGTTCTCGCCATTTCTCTGTTCTCTCCTTTTTTAAATACCTCCGCTATAGTCAGTATACTATATCATCTATTTTGTGCAGAATACCAAAAACTATTGTAGAATGTATTTGTTATACATTGTAAGCTGCTGTCTTGTTTGAAAGGATACTATGAACATTAAACACAGAGCCCTCCCCCTGTTTCTCCTGGTCCTGGCCCTGCTGCTCTCCCCGGCAGCCGGCGCTCACGCCGATACCGACTACAAATGGGTCCGTATGGACGGTAAATGGTATTACTGCAGTTCGGAAGGCGAATTTCTGACAAATTGGCAGAAGATCGAAGGGGTATGGTTTTATTTTGACGAAAACGGAGTCATGCAGGCAGGATGGCAAAAAATTGACGGAATATGGTATCTCTTCAGCCCCGGCGGTGCCATGCAGACCGGTTGGCAGAAGGTTGGCGGCAAGTGGTACTACCTTAATGGGGACGGCGTCATGCAGACCGGGTGGCTCTCTCTGGGAAGCTGGGACTATTATCTCACTCAGAGCGGCGCCATGGCGACCGGATGGCAAAAAATTGACGGAATATGGTATCTCTTCGGCCCCGGCGGTGCCATGCAGACCGGGTGGCAGAAGGTCGGCGGCAAATGGTATTACTTTAATGGAGACGGCGCCATGCAGACCGGTTGGCTCTCTCTGGGAAACTGGTACTATTATCTCGCTCAGAGCGGCGCCATGGCGACCGGATGGCAAAAAATCGACGGAAAATGGTATTTCTTCAACTCTGGCGGCGGCATGATCACCGGTTGGCAAAAGTTAGGAAGCAACTGGTATTTCATGAACACTAGTGGTGTTATGGCAACCGGATGGCAGACGATCGGGGAACGAACTTACTTTTTCGCTGACGGCGGTGTTTTGGCGGATTGTCCCGGTGAAGGGGCTATGCTGCGCGGTTTCCATGTGATTGACGGCAAAGTATGTGTGTTTGCGCAGGGAGGTGCTCTGCAGGAAGACTGGGCCTCGAAAAATGTGATCGTCATCGATCCCGGCCACGGCGCTCCTCCGAGATCCCGGACGGGCAGGTGCCCCTGGGCCCAGGCTCTGACGAGATGAAGGACGCCGACAACTATGGCGCCGTCAGCGTCACGAACGGTCTTCATGAGTACGAACTGGTCCTCGACGTCTCTCTCATGCTCAGGGATAAACTGGAGGCCAGAGGTTACAAGGTCATCATGGTCCGCACCACCAACACGGGCAAATACAGCTGCGTTGACCGCGCAAAAGTCGCAAATGACAATAACGCGGCGGTCTTTCTGCGGGTCCATGCAAACGCGGCTCCCAAGGATCATTCCAAGAACGGCGCAATGACGATCTGTATCACCAAAGATAATGAGTTTATCCCAGCAATGTATAAAAAGTCCCGCCTTCTGTCCGATATGATCCTGAACAATTATGTCGCAGCTGTCGGCTGTTACAACGAGGGCGTATGGGAAAGGGACGATATGGTCGCGAACAACTGGAGCAAAGTTCCCACAACCCTGGTGGAACTCGGCTATATGACCAATGAAAGAGAAGACCGGTTGATGCAGACAAGCGCTTATAAAGAAAAAATGGCAAACGGCCTCTTATACGGCATCGACGCTTATTTCAAAGCGGCACTAAAGTGACCGGTACTGTCAAAACATAAATAAAAGCAGGATTTCGACTGATGAAATCCTGCTTTTATAGTGCCTTTAATTATGGACTGCTTCGCAATGAGATCCTTACTTTGTGCTTCTTTCTTCAGCGTCGGTGAGGATCTGCCGGATCCTGCCAAAGACCCGGGAAAGCTTTTTCCGGGTCTCGTCTTCCTTGCGGATCTCCAGGACACGGGAATCTCTTCCGTAGGCTTTTCGGAGCCGTTCATACTCATTCGCGAAATCGTCCCGTTCCTCAGACGCAGCCTCGCCGGAGATCACAAGCCTCGCGCTGCGGATCCCTTTCTCGGATGCCGCGGTCATCTTCCTGAAAGCCTCCTCCGCGATCCTGTGATCCGCACAGAACATCATCAGCGTATGGAGCATCCCCTCGTCGAACAGAAAGATCCTGTGAGACCTGATCATTCTCCGATACCAGAATGAATAGACCGCAAGACTTCTGAACACTCGTTTTTCATTGTCATAAACTCCAAAGCTCCCTGCTGCCTCTTCTTTCTTCAGGATCCCTTGCAGCCTGCCGCACAGCCATCGCGCGTCAGCACTAAGGAAGATCAGCGCTCCCGCTATTAATCTCAAAAATTTCCAGCTGATCCTGCGCCTGAGACCCGCGGAGACGTTGACATAGTCGACTTCTCTTCGTTTCAGTTCCTTCTCGATCAGCTCTGTGAGTTCTGTCTTGCCGCTTCCGGGCAGACCAATACATTCAATTACCATCCCTTGCCTCCGGCCGGATCCATCTCCGGTCACAATCGTAATTCTACCGTATGCTCCTGATGAAAGCAAGCCGGCAAACAGCCCCCCGTTCCTCCATTCTCCATAAGTTCGCCGGTCGGCAGACGTATTTCAATCGTTAAGAAACATATAGGAAAATCCGCTTTATAATAGTATAATGACGATAATGTAATAAGAAAGAGGCATTATGACTTATGGCAAAAATTCCCTTTAATATTCCGCCTTTCATCGGCACAGAACTTCAATATGTACAAGAAGCCATCGACGCGCACAAGATCTGCGGGGACGGCCAGTTTACAAAGAAATGCAACGCATGGATTGAAAACCGCTTCGGCGCGGTCGGCGCTCTTTTGACCACCAGCGGCACCACCGCTCTGGAAATGGCAACACTGCTGTGCGGCCTGGAAAAGGGCGACGAGGTGATCCTTCCGAGTTTTACCTTTTCGAGCACCGCCACATCCATCGTATTGACGGGCGCAACACCTGTATTCATCGACATCCGTCCCGACACAATGAATATCGATGAAACTAAGATAGAGGACGCCATCACAGACAAGACCAAGGCTGTCATGGCCGTCCACTATGCAGGCGTCTCCTGTGAGATGGATACGATCATGGAGATCGCCCGCAAACACGGGCTGAAAGTCATCGAAGACGCGGCACAGGGCGTTATGTCCACCTACAAGGGGAAAGCTCTCGGCACGATCGGTGATTTCGGCTGCTATTCCTTCCACGAGACCAAGAACTACTCTATGGGCGAAGGCGGCGCGCTGGTCCTTAACCACAGAGAAGATCTTGAACCCGCCGAGATCCTCAGAGAAAAGGGAACTGACAGAGCCCGCTTCTTCAGAGGGCAGGTGGACAAGTACACGTGGGTTGAATACGGAAGCAGTTATCTTCCCAGCGACATGAACGCCGCTTATCTCTGGGCGCAGCTTCAGGAAGCGGACCGCATCAATGAAAACCGGCTCGCGACATGGCATGCTTACAACGATGCCTTCGCCCCCCTGGCTGCGGAAGGCAAACTGATTCTTCCCACTATTCCTGAAGAATGCGTGCACAATGCGCATATGTATTATGTAAAGCTCAAGGATCTGCGCCAGCGGACAGACTTTATTAACTATCTCCGGGGCCGTGATATCAGCAGCGTATTCCATTATGTGCCGCTGCACTCCTCCCCGGCCGGCAGGCGCTTCGGGCGCTTCTGCGGAGAAGATGTCTATACTACCGCCGAGAGCGACCGCCTGACCAGACTTCCGCTGTACTACGGCATGACCGCCGAAGACCGCGACAGGGTGATCGATGCCGTTCTTTCCTATTTTGCATGAGAACAGGAGCTACACGTGAATATTGACATGATCCATAAAAGCGGTAAGAAACTCATCAGTTTCGTCATCCCATGCTATCACAGCGAAGGGTCCGTAGGGCTCGTTATAGATGAAATTCGTCAGGTCGTCTCAGAACGGCCTGATTTTACTTATCAAATCATCGCCGTCAACGACTGCTCACCCGACAACCTGCTTGATGTCATCAAAAAAGAGGCGGAGAACGATCCACAGGTCATCGCTATTGACCTGGCCAAAAACGGCGGGCGGCACAATGCGCTGATCTGCGGCTGTCACTTTGCTGACGGCGATTATGTCGTCTTCATCGACGATGATCAGCAGTGTCCTGCCGACAGGCTTTGGGATCTCATGGATCCCCTCCTGAACGGAAACGCTGACGTCGCTATTGCAAAATACCCTCACAAGACCCAGTCCGCCTTCAAGAATTTCGGCTCCAAGGTCAACGACGCAGTGGCCACCTGGCTCCTGGGCAAGGACAAAGACCTGAAATTCTCGAATTTCTCAGTTATGAAACGCTTTGTCAAGGATGAGGTGATCAAGTACAAGAATCCCTATCCCTATCTCTCCGGCCTCATGCTTCGTTCCACTAAGAACGTAGTGAATGTGGAGATGGAGGAGCGGGAGCGCACGATCGGGGTCGGCCACTACAGCTTCAGGAAGTCTTTTGCCCTGTGGATGAACAGTTTCACGGCCTTTTCCGTCAAACCCCTCCGCTTTGCGACAACCTGCGGCATCGCATTTGCCTTTATCGGCATGCTGATGGTCGTCTACACCGTCATCCATAAGCTCGTCAATCCCAATGTGGCGATCGGATACAGTTCTCTCATGTCCATCATCCTGTTCATCGGCGGAATGATCATGTTCATGCTGGGGCTGATCGGTGAATACATAGGAAGGATCTACATCTCCCTGAATAACTCCCCTCAGTTCGTGATCCGCGACATCTACAGGCAGGCTGACGGAAAGAAAGAGGATACATAAATGCAGAACATACTTATAATCGGAGCAGGCGATTTCCAGCTTCCGCTGGTGCAGAGAGCATCTCTCTCCTATAATGTCCTGCTCGCCGCGCCGGTGATCTCCGACGCATTTAAACCATATATCACAGGTTCCCTGCTCATCGACGTCCGGGACGGGGAAGCGATCCTGGCTTACGCGCGCGAGCATTCGATCTGCGGTGTGATCACAGATCAGACTGACATCGCTGTCCGTTCCGTAGCTTACGTAGCGGAAAAGCTGGGGCTGCCCGGCATCGGCTATGAGACCGGCCGCCTCTTCACCGACAAGAGCCTCATGAGGGACCGCATGGCGCAGCTCGGCATCAAGCTGCTGCCCCACCGTACAGTTTCCTCTGAGAAAGAGGGACTTCAGTTCTACAGGGAGATCGGCGGAGACATCATTATCAAGCCTCTGGATACCCAGGGGAGCAGAGGTGTGCAGATCTGCCGCAGCGAGGAGGAACTCCTTGCAAAATATGCAGAAGCCGCGCGCTGGTCCTCAGGTCACCAGGTTCTGATCGAGCGCTATGCCACCGGACGTGAATTCCTGGTGGAAGGCATCGCGGTGGACTACGAATTTCAAAATGCCTGTATCGGCGATACTCTCTATTTTGACCTGCCCGACGCCTTTGCTGCCAAGAGCCGCATTTTCCCCACGCTCGCAGATGATGAGCTGCGGCAGCGGGTTCTGGATCTGAATACAAAGATCATCACCGGCTTTGGCCTGAAACAGGGAATCACTCACAGCGAGTTCATCATGGACGGCGACGACATTTATCTGATCGAAACAGCAGCAAGAGGCGGTGGAGTATTCATCTCCTCCGACCTGATCCACTACTCCTGCGGTCTCGACACAGAGGGCTTCCTTCTCGATATCGCCACCGGCAAACAGAAAGGGCTTCCTGAAATTCTTCCCCAGCAGTGCGTCTGCGGTTATCTTGCATTCTATATCCCTACGGGCAAGGTCCTGAGTGTGCGGGGTGTAGAGGAAGTACAGGCCCTTCCTTATGTCCACCGCAATCAGCTCGGCAAGCTCAAGGCCGGCATCGAAAACAAAGAGGGCCACACCGACAAGACATCCCGGCTGGCTCTGATCATCAGTGCGCCGGACCGCGACACTTTCAAAGAGCGCGCTGCGTACGTACGCGAACTGCTTCAGGTCGAGACGGAAACCGCTGACGGCATTAAACCCCTTATTTGGGAGTGAGGTTCATACGTGTTAGATAAATTTCTCAGCAAAAGAAGTAATATTATTCTTCTGGCGATCATCGCCGTATTTATGGAGAGCCTGACCTCTCCCTGTCTCAAGCTTGGCGGCAGGTACCCTTTCATGTCCACCGGCTATATCGCCTGGTTCTGTCTTGCCGTGCTGATCCTGGGCTTCTACGCTGTCTGCTGGCAGCTGATCCTGGAAAAGCTCCCGCTGACTACCGCTTACCTCAGAAGAGGTTTCAGTTACATTCTGATCTTCGTATGGGCTACGGTGATCTTCCATGAAGCCATCACCTGGAAACAGATCCTGGGCATTATTATCATAACGATCGGAATGGTTATCAGCATCAGTGACGAGAAATCGAACTGATCGCTCCCGCAGAACCCGAAATGGAGGAAACTATGAATTCCGAACTGTTTACCCCGGCTTTCTGTTACGGAGCAGCTATCTTCGCCGCCTTCGTCACAGCACTGAGCCAGATCATCCTCAAGAAACAGGCCAATATAACGGAAGCCCGTAAGAGCGGCTTTTTCAGCAAATTTCTGAATCCCCGCGTCATCATATCTTATGGCCTTCTCTTCTCCACCCTCGTGATCAACCAGGTGGCACTGATCCATGTACCTGTATCAGTAATGCCTTGTATCACGGCGACCAGTTTTGTCTGGGTCTTCATAATGGGTGTCCTGATCCTGGGTGAGAAAGTATCCCGGCGCAAGGCACTCGGTGTGGCCATCATCATTCTGGGAGTAATCATCTCCCGTCTGTAAACCGCTCTGTCGTTTCATAAAGCAGCGCATTATAAAAGTCCTCAGAAACCTTTCGATTTCTGAGGACTTTTTCTCATCGATTTCCGTACATCTTTTCGTAGTAGTTCCGGTACTCCCCGGAGCGGATCGTCTCCCACCACTCCTGATTGTCCAGATACCAGTGGATCGTCTTCTTAATTCCGTCTTTAAACATTGTCTCAGGAAGCCACCCTAATTCCGCATGGATCTTGGCGGGATCGATAGCGTAGCGCTGATCATGTCCCTTACGGTCAGTTACATAGGTGATCAGGCTCTCAGGCTTTCCGAGTTCCGCGCAGATCAGTTTTACAATATCGATATTCCTCATCTCGTTGTGGCCGCCGATATTGTAGACCTCTCCGACCCGTCCTCCCCGGAGGATCAGGTCGATCGCTTTGCAGTGGTCCTCTACGTACAGCCAGTCTCTGACGTTGAGTCCCTCTCCGTATACGGGCAGCGGCTGGTCATGCAGCGCATTGGCGATCATCAGGGGGATCAGTTTCTCAGGAAACTGGTAAGGTCCATAGTTATTGGAGCATCTGCTGATCGTCACCGGAAGTCCGTACGTCCTGTGGTATGCAAGTACAAGCAGATCCGCGGATGCCTTCGAAGTGCTGTACGGACTGCTGGTATGGATCGGCGTCTCTTCCGTAAAGAAGAGGTCCGGTCTGTCCAGCGGAAGATCTCCGTAAACCTCATCTGTAGATACCTGGTGGAATCTCTCGATTCCGTATTTCCTGCAGGCATCCATAAGAACGGCTGTCCCCATAATATTTGTCTCGAGGAAAATACCGGGATTTTCAATAGAGCGGTCTACATGAGACTCCGCTGCAAAATTTACCACGACCTCAGGCTTTTCCTCTGCGAACAGCCGGTCTATCCCCTCTCTGTCACGAATATCAAGCTTCACAAAACGAAACTGCGGATTATCCATCACAGATTCCAGTGTTGAAAGGTTTCCGGCATAAGTAAGGCTGTCTACACATATGATCCTGTCTTCAGGATGTCTTTCCAACATATAAAAAACGAAATTGGACCCGATAAAACCGGCTCCTCCTGTCACGATGATATTCAAGATCTATCCTCCTGTTTCTTTGTTAATCTCTGTATCTTATTCATTATAACTAAAAAGCTCCTTCAAGCCAATACAGCAGAGAAAAAGATGGTGCTGTCCTGCAGGACAACACCATCCAATAGTATTTCTTATTATCGAGTTTGTGATCAGGAATTGTAAACAACAACCTTTGTTCCGAAAGGAATGTTATCCCATACCCACTCAGCATTCTCAAGTTCAAGTCTGATGCAGCCATGAGAATAGGTTGTTCTCAGCTCATCATCAAGGATCTTCCAACTCTGCTCGTACGGATTTCCTCTGGTTCCCTTATTAAACAGGATCGAATGGAAATAGTTTCCTGCGGAAATGTGGCAGGCAAATGCAGCACTTGAAAAGTCAAAGTCTGCCCAGCCCCACGTAGCATCACGCTTTGTGACGTGATCATCAATGGTAAATACGCCGTTAGGTGTGTCAGAACCGCCGTGTGTGCAGTCCCAATCCTTGATCCGTGTCCAGTTGCCCTTGCTTCCCTTGTAAACACGGACTTTAAATTTAGACTTATCTACAAGGATCAGATAGTTAGTACCGCTGGAGTAGCCCTGGGCTTTATTATCCATGGCATCGCCATATCTGCCGTACTCGTCGAGATAGTAGCTCTTTCCATTCTCTTTGATCGTGGTATTTCTGTAGAGGGTACCGTCCGCATGTGTGTAATACCAGAAAGCGCCGTTCTTCTTCCAGCCTTTTCCGGTACCCATTCTTCCGTTTGTATAGAAGAAGTAATAATCATTTGCTGTGTTGCCGGCTGTTTTGCAATATCTGGGCGTTGTAGCCATTGCTCCGCCCTTAGCAGGATCCAGATAGTACCAGTATCCGCCGTCCGATACCCAAAGAGTTGCCATGCTGCCGCCTGAGCGCAGATAGTACCAGTTATTATTTACCTTCGTCCAACCGGTTGCCATTCTGCCGCCGGATTGTAAGTAATACCAGCTTCCGTTAACCTGCCTCCAGCCGGTTGCCATTGCTCCTGAGGTGGGATCGAAGTAATACCAATAGCCGTCAAGTTTCTGCCAGCCAGTGGCCATTGCTCCGTCCTCTTTGGACAGATAATACCAAATGCCGCCAATCTTCTGCCAACCGGTTAACATACCGCCGCCGGTATTGAAATAATACCATTTCCCGTCAATCATCTGAAAACCGGTCACCATTTTTCCGCTGGGATCGAAATAATAGCGCCAAGTGCTCAGATTCTGCCAGCCGAGCTGCATAGCTCCGTTTTCGTCGAAATGATACCACTTGCCTTTGATCTGCTGCCAGTCTTTCTGCATCACGCCGCCAGGGCCAAAGAAATACCAGTCTCCGTCAATCTTCTGCCAGCCGGTCACCATTGCTCCGTTGGGGCCGAAATAATAGCGGTTACTGCCAAGATCCTGCCAGCCAAGCTGCATGATTCCCTCGTCACCGAGAAAATACCACTTGTCATTGATCTTCTGCCAGTTTTTCAGCATCACGCCGTCAGCGTCAAAATAATACCAATTGTTATCAATCTTCTGCCAGCTTGTCAGCGGTGTTCCTTCGCTGCCATAATAATACTTGTTAGTACCCTCTTCTACCCAGCCGGAATTAACAGATGCGTCGTTCTTGGCATCCTTTTCATCTGTAATTACTACAGGCTCTACAACTGCAGCAACCTCTGTATCTGTTATGCCTGCTGCAGCGTTTTCATTCTCTGTGGCTGTGGTGTCTGCCGCTGCGTTCTCGTCAACGGTCTCGTCCTTCGTTTCGGATGTTTCCTGGCCTGTGGTGGTTCCTGCGTCAGCAGCTGTCTCATCCTTTTCTTCTTCCGTAGGAACAACAGCTTCTTCAATTGAAACGCCTTCACCGGGAATCTCCTCCGCAGCAATCTCTGTCACGATTTCTGTGTCTGCGGTTGTAGCAGCCTCTGCTGCACCTGCACCTGTGACAGGAATCGAAGCAAACGTAAGAGATAAAGCCAGCAATAATGCCCATCTACGTTTCATTCTTTTCTCCTCTCCCGCTAAATGTTACAGAAAAATTATAATTGTTACGTTATTAATACTGCATTAATATACTACACTATTCTTTACAATAAATCCACCGTTAATTTACAAATAATACAAAATCCTATTTGTATTTAATTTCGTACAAAAGGACTATGCCCGGCTGGTGAAACAGATGATATATCAGTTTTAAGAAATAAAAAGACTGTTGCAGCTACTGATACATGATCAGTAACTGCAGCAGCCTCTTTCCTCACTGTACAAAGAATGATCCCTGCTGCGGCAGTATAGTAGTACCTGCCCCAGCTGCTTATTCTCAGCTTCTTGAAGCCTGAAGGAGCTTCTGGCGGAGCTGCGACTCGATCTGCGCGAGATCCTTCTGCGCTGCCGCTCTCTTCTGCTTGCCTTCGGACTGGATCTGAAGCACTTCGTCCATCGTAGAGATAAGCATTTCGTTTGTGTGCTTGAGAGTCTCGATATCCACGACGCCTCTCTCCGCTTCCTTCGCGCTCTCGACAGTCGCCTGTTTGAGCTTCTCGGCGTTCTTTCTGAGCAGGGCGTTGGTCATCTCATTGACCTCTCTCTCGGCCTTAGCCGCCTTCGAGGCGTGCTCGATACCGATCGCGATGACCATCTGGTTCTTCCAAAGAGGAATCGTATTGACGATGGTAGACTGGATCTTCTCTGCCATTACCTGATCGGAGGCCTGGATCATGCGGATCTGGGGACCTGTCTGCATTGCGACAGTTCTCGTGAGCTGCAGATCGTAGAGCTTCTTTTCAAATCGGTCGCACTGTTCCGCCAGGTCTCTTGCCGCCTGAGCATCTTCCGGAAGACCTGATTCCTCGGCCTTCTTCTGAAGTGCCGGAAGCTCATTCTCCCTGACTTCCTTCAGTTTCTTCTTGCCGGCAAGAATATACATGGTGAGCTCTTTATAATAATTGAGGTTAAGCTCATACATGCGGTCCAGAAGTTCGATATCCTTGAGCAGGACCATCTGGTGCTTCTCGAGTTCCTTTGAGATCGACTCGACATTCTTTTCAACTGTCGCGTACTTGGTCTTGAGTTCAGTAACCTGATTTCCCTTCTTCTTGAAAAAGCCGAGAATACCTTTTTCCTCCTCATCGATGTCAAAACTCTTGAGCTGTGTGACAAGTCCTGTGACCATATCACCGACTTCACCGATATCCTTGGTCTTGACGCTCTCCAGAGTCTTTTCAGAGAAATCCGCCATTTTTTTCTGCGTGCCGACGCCATATGTCAGTACGGCTTTCGAATCGGTCACGTCGATCTTCTTGGAAAACTCTTCTACCATGCGAAGTTCTTCCAGTGTAAGGATATTCTCTTCCGGATCGGGCACTGCCTCTTCTTTCTTAGGGGCTTCCTGAACCTGAGCCTCCTCGCCGAATGTGAGGCTGGGGGCTCCTGCTGCCAGATCCGCAAAGGGATCTGCCTGCGCCGCCGCGCCTGTAGACTGTGCCGCTCCCTCCTGACCAAAAGTCAGATCCATTTTCTCGTCTGCCATAATCCCTGCTTTCTCCTTTGTACCAAGGCGTTTATTTGATCGTTAATCAGTTTCCTGTCAAAATCTACCGTCAAGTCCCGAATGTCAGTCCTCTTTGGGCATTGTCTGGGCCTGAGCCTGACCGCCGGTAACAGTCTCATCTCCCCATGTAAGGGTCGTCCCGTAAACCTGTTTCTCCATATCGCTGACGCTCTGGCCTTTCTCCGCGGTCATCCCCCGCTCTGTAAGACCGTCCTGCGCGAACATCGTCTCCATGACCGAAATATCTGAGGATACATCCCACGCCATGTTCTCAAACAGGCTGTCCAAAAGTCTCTCAAAGGCGTCATTGATCGTATCCAGCGCGTCCTCGATCTCTTTCTTGGTCTTAACAATATTCTCTCCGCTGACAGTCTGCTTGTCCAGCTCCTTATAGGCGCGGAGCAGTTTCACTGTCGTGGGAAGGTAATAACTTATCAGCTTACTCAGTTCTGATGCGGAGTCCGGATTCTGCCTGACCTGTTCAATGATCCGGTCTACAGTGCTCTCAAGACGGTAGAGCTTCTCAGACATCTCTACGCCGGGGATCTCATCATTGAAGTCATGGATCGTCCTGATATACTCCTTGCCCTCTTTGATGATCTTTCTAGCGTTGGCGGGAAGATCGGCATCTGCCCCCTCTTCAGCCTCAGCCTGTTGCCGGAGGATCTCGCTTTGCTGGCGAATCTCCTGATACTGCTTGTAGATCTCCTCCGTTAGCATCAGTGTCGTTTCCTGCTCATCGAGCCATGCGTTCGAAAAAACATTTTTCTCCATCAGTGCCTTGATATCAGCCAGAACCTCTTCTTTGGTCCTCCCCGCAGCCTGGGCGAGCTTGGAAATGTCAATATACTCCGCATTTCCAATCACTTTTGCATACTCATAATAACGCTTTACCAGTTCATGGTCTTTCCTGCCCTTGATGAACATATACGCAAAGGCTGCCGTAATGATCGCTGTAGCGAGAACTCCAAAAACCGGACCGCCCACGATCCCGTAGGCCACAAGATCAATTATATTTCCCAGCAGCATCGGAACGCTGATGAACAGTCCGCAGATACCGCCTATCATCTTGCCAAGGCCGCTCTGCTTGCTCACCAGTTTCTGCACGAAGGGCGTCTTCCAGGAGGAATATGTCCTCCTTGGCTGGGCCTGGCTGCCCATTCGCTGGCCATATCCCGCTCCGGCTGATTGATACCTTCTGTAAGGATTGGAGCCATAATTAGTGGCACCCTGACCCGCTCTGTTCCTGTACTGTCTGCTCCGGATATCTTCCCGCCGGTTCTTCTCATTATACTCTCTGACATCCCGCTGGATCGTGTCAGAGACTTCCTTTACCGTCTTACTAATGGTCGAACTAAGGCTTGAGAAATCATTGCGGTTCACGGCGTCATTGACCGCATCCATGATATCACTGCCCGCGCCATATAAATCATTTAAATCCATACTCTACGCCTCGTTCGTTTTCTCTGAGTGAATTGTCAAAATACAATTAATATTGTAGACTATTCCTTCTCAAATGACAAACAATACAGCTCCCGGAAGGTCAATTCCTACTCTCTGTTCAGCGCGATGCCGATCTTGGACAGCTCCGGCTCATAGATCCCGACTTTCTTCGCCGCCTCATCCATGCGCGCTTTCTGCACTGCCGCCCTCTCACTGTCACCTGCCTGCAAATAAGCGTTATAGCGGAACGCGGCATCCGCGTACCCGGCAAGCGCTGCCTCTTCCTCCGAACCCTCTTCGACCATGCCCAAAATGCCGTAATCGTTGTAATAGTCGATTAAAAGCGGCGCGTAATCGCCCTTGTGGATATAATCCGATATGTAATACGCATCGAACCCGCGGTCATAATAGTGAGAGTTGTCAGTAGTGAAAAACCCGATCAGCATGAATAAGCATAACGCGGCAAGCATGCCGATCACTATGTTCAGGAAAATGATGACTTTGGACTTTTTGGGTCCTCTCTTCGCTTTGCTTATATATCTGGCCATTATTTTTCCACCTCCTGTGCCGGCTGCAACTGAGGAAGCTCGACTGCATTCATCTCAGAGAGGCCGACTCCAGTAATGCCGACGACCCGTGCGTCAAGTGCCTGTTCGATCAGCACTTTCCGGCGGCTCTTGGAAAGCTCGCGCAAGGAATCCGTATCCTCTTTGGAGAGATGAAGGTATTTCTGCAGAAGGACCGTCATATCCTGTTCCAGGTCATTAAAGACCGCTTTCGTTTTTTCGTGATCAATGTCCGAGTATGTACTGCGGTCAGTAAGAATAAACTCATAAAACCTGTTTACATTCTCACTGAGGTTTTCCGCATAATAAAGATTTCGCGTATCTTTCGCCAGATATGCCGTTTCAATGATCCCGCGGTACACATAATCATAGTAGTCTGCAGCATAAAAGATGTCCCTGTACGCTTTATATTTATCGTTAAAGTCGAGATTGTGCTTGTCTTCAAACCGGCTCAGCGCCATGAAATCCCTGTCCGCAATGTATTGCTCGATCTGTTCCACATAGGCGTCATAATTCGTATTCGCCAGCCTTCTCTCTTTTCTTTCGTTGATATCGTACGAGTTCAGGCTGATCAACATCCAGATAAATGCGATAGTAAGCGCGACGATCATTGCAAGCCGGATTCCCACTGCCGTGCCGCCGGCGCTGCTGACACTGATCTTATTGATCGCCTCCTGCTTCGTCTCCTCGAACTCGGTCTCATACTCCCGCATCTCTTTCTGATGCCGGATCGCCTGATCTACCGGTCTTCCGCAGTGCGGGCAAAAGTGATCATTCAGAGTTACATCGCCGCCGCAGTATTTACACTTCATCGTCTCTTCCTCACCTGTTCTTTAAAAACTCTTTGCACTCGCTCGAATAGATCTCGCCGCTGTTGCGCACAACCATTTTTTCAAGCTCTTCCAGTTCCTCAGGCGTAAGCGCAAACCTTGTCTCCAGGTCCGCTAAGTATTCGGCGGACAGTTCCTTAATGATCCGGACATCTTCCGCCGGCACCTGTCTTTTGTCAAAATACAGAAGGTTCAGTTCATCCTTAAGTAGGAATGCAAGATCATCCTGGTATTGTTGTGTGTCCGTCCTGCCTTCCGCCTTAAGTTCTTCCACCATTTCGATCTCGTCGGGGATAAATTTCAGGATCCTGAGTCCGTCCAGCAGCGGGTAATGCTCCCAGTCATAAATACCGTTATTATCTGTCTCATCCGCGAACGCCAGCAGTCCTTCATAATCCCTGCTCTCGTAAAACGCATCGAGCTTGGGAAAGTTTTCCTGCTTCCACAGATACTCTTCTCTCTCTCTTTCCCTCACCTTAGATTCGCTGTTTCCGAAAACGACCTGATCGAAAAAAGCCGAAACTCCGATAAGCAGCAGAAAAGCTACGGCTACGGCTCCAACCACAGTCAGGATCCTTTTCATATCCTGCGCGGTTTGCACAACCTCTTTCTTTTTATGCTCCTGCAGGACATCCTCAGGCATATCCTCCAGTTTGTCCTTCAGTTCATCCAGATCCTCGAGGTATTCAGTCTCATCCTGGTAGTCATCGACCGACCTGCAGTAAGGGCAGCGCAAAAGCCCCGCCTCGTACTCCGCGCCGCAGTTCGGGCACCGAAGCATTTTTACCTGTTTTTTCATCTTCTTTTTATCTCTTAATCGTCTGTGTCCAGTGATTGGCCCCATACATATCTGTGAATCTGTATGTTACAAGCGCCGTTCCATCGCCGAGTGCTGTATCACTGATCGTGAGATCCGCCGCGGAACTTGAGATCTCGAGAGGATTTCCTAAGTAATAGGTGTCATTATAGTTTCCGCTGTAATCATACAGGTCGCAGAGCGGCTCAATGACATCTCCTGCCACAAGTTCCGTGATCTCTTTGCCGACGACATCGATCTCATCGTCCTTGCTGTAATCAGAAAACGCGCCGGCTACATATCCCTTCTCATGTTCGTTGTCAAAGACGAGCATCAGATTGCTTCTCTGCCCGTTAAGCATGCAGGGCACTCTTCCCGTTATGGTGTAATTAGTTCCGTCATCCAGCGTATCTATATGGTAATACGCCACGGGCTGACCGTTGATCGAGATCCAGTACTTTCCTTCATCCGCAATGAGATTGCCCGCATCATCGAACTCATACACGTTGTCGAGTCCCATGTCGGCATACCCTTTTCCGGTATCGTAAAAGGTGTTGAGTTCCAGATCCGTGACCATACTCCACTGCTGATCGGAAAGTTTGATCTTCTCCTTGCCGTCCTCAGTCACCCAGGCGAGCTGTGTCGCGTCGAAGTGATTCTCCTTGAGATACTCCAGGGTATCCTCCTCAGAGAGGGCCCTGTCAGAGAGGAAAGATGAGCCGGATGAGCTCATTCCGGACACAGAACTGTAATCTCCGCCTAAAAAGCCGGTAAGCAATGCGCTGATCAGATCGCTTGTTCCGGTGCTGTCCATTCCGCTGAAGCCTCCGGCGTAATCTCCGAAGAGAGTGTCATAAGCACTTCCGCTTCCGCCCTGGGCTGCCTGGCCGCTCACCTGAAGGCTTGCGAACTGTCTGATGCAGTTCGTATAGTCGGCATCCATACCGATCTCGCTATATGTTTTGGACATACTGTCCACATACTTCGCGCTGCTTCTGTAAGGGAAGTAAATAGATAATCCGTACGCATTGGACATGTTTACGGATGTGCGGTTGTATTTGACTGCGCTTCGGATCGCTTTCGAGAGCGCCTCGCCCTCTTTGAGTCCGGTGTTCAGGGCCAGGTGCACCAGGTCGACCTGGTCGATCCTTGTATTAGCTGCAAATTCTCTGGTCTGGTTTCTCGCCTGAGCTATCTTCTGATAATTCTTGTCAGAGATCTGTGTGCTGACCGCCTTGGAAAAACTGCCCAGCAGTGAAGGTACCGTATTGGACAGTTCCGACAGATCCACCATCGAGAGGGTTGTCTTCTGGCCGCGGCACTTTACTGCGCAGGTCTCAACAAAGGAATCGATGATATTTTGACCGAGCTGCACAGTCGGGATCGATGTATTCTTCCCGAGTGCATTGAGCCAATCCGTGTAGAACCAGCCCACGCCGGGTTCCGTCTCTTCCGACGCAACCATGTAGTCCGCGTAATTGCTCAGCATCAGAGCAGTTTCCGTCGTTGCCATGAGGCATGCGTCGAATCCGACAAAGTCGAATTTGACTCCGCCCTTTTCCAAAGCGCTCTGGATACCGGACAGTGTCATGGAGCCGCTGCTCTTATTCTTCTCGTCGTAGCCATAGCCGCTGACAGAGCCGCTGCCGTGATCCCACAGGATCAGCTCATACCGGTCTGCAGGGAAATTTTTCGCGGACCACTGGATATAACCGGCTAGGTTGTCAGGGTTCGTCATGGATGCCGTGCCCGCGTCCTTGATAAGGCACTTCACGCCGCCTTCCATAACCTGATAGACCTGGTTCACCCTGCTGCTGACAATGTTGTTGCGCCAGCTGCTGCAGCCGCCGGTGTAGACAAGAAGATTGACCTTCTTTCCAATGTTGGCTGCCGCCATCTCCTGCAGGTCCGACGTTCCCATTCCGCTTCTGGATTCCAGATCCGTGCCGCACAGATAGACCATGATCGTAACGGTGTCATTGCCGCCGCCCTTGATCTTCGTGAATTTCTCTCTCGATCCGGATGCCACTTCCGTATCGAGACTGGTCTGAGACGCATTCTCGTCCGTCCAGCCTGTAGAGAGCGAACCGTTCCCACTGTAAGAGCTGTTATAGAAATTGAAATTGCTGTCACCGGAACTTGCGGTGTAATCTTCCTGCACGTTCCAGTTATTTCCCGTGGGAGTATAGCTGCCGCTGCTTCCACCGCTGCTGCCGCTTCCGCCTCCAAGCAGCCCTCCGAGGGAACCGCCGCCGCCCAGCAGCGCAATAATGATCAGGACGATCAGCGGAAGTCCGCCCATCCCCCTGCCGTTTCTCTGTCCCGAGCCCGAGCTTCCCCTTCCGGAAGTACCCGATCCCACAGGACCTGTTCCGAGCCCGTCACCACGAAGGTTAACGCCGGAGCCCCCTCCGGTTACATTTCTTTTTCTGCCGCGCGGCCTGTTATCTGCCATTTCACTTACCTCCCTGTAAACGCTCTTATTAAGGAAAGGATTTCTCTTTCAGATCACTGAAAACTGGGTTTGATTCAATGATATTCCGTCACAAGTATATCATAATTTCCTGCAAATATGCTTACTCGGCGAACAGGGGCGTGGAAAAGTAGCGCTCTGCGGTGTCAGGCAGGACTGTGACCACAGTCTTTCCTTTCCCCAGTTTCTTCGCCAGTTTGAGTGCCGCCGCGACATTGGTTCCCGCGGAGATTCCGACCATAAGACCCTCTTCTCTCGCAAGGCGCCTGGAAGTCTCAAGAGCTTCCTCATCCGTCACTATATAAATATTGTCATAAATCTCTGTGTTGAGGATATCGGGAATGATCCCGTCGCCGATTCCCATCTGCATATGCGTTCCCACGGTGCCTCCTGCCAGAATCGCCGCGTTCTCGGGCTCAGCTGCCCAGATCTCGATATCGGGATACTGAGCCTTGAGCACCTCTCCGATCCCCGTGATCGTTCCGCCGGTGCCGATCCCGGAGCAGAAGCCGTCGACCGGACCTGCCACCTGGGCCATGATTTCCAGTGCTGTATATTTTTTGTGGGTCAGCGTATTGTTCGGATTCTCAAACTGCTGCGGAACGAAGACCCTGGGATCTTCATCTCTCATTCTGAGCGCCGTCTTAAGGCACTCATCAATACATTCGCCGATGTCACCGGCGTCATGGATCAGGATAACTTCGGCTCCATACTGCCTCACCAGCTTCCTTCGCTCCTCGCTGACGGAGTCCGGCATGATAATGATCGTCTTGTATCCCTTTACTGCTCCCACAAGGGCAAGTCCTATGCCCTGATTGCCGCTCGTGGGCTCTACGATGATCGTATCCTCACCGATCAGGCCGTCCCTCTCCGCCTGCTCGATCATGTTGAGCGCTGTTCTTGTCTTTATGGATCCTCCTACATTCAGGGCTTCCATCTTGACCAGCACCTGGGCACTGCCCTCTTCAGGCATTTTGCAGAGTCTGATCATAGGTGTGTTTCCGACTGCTTCAAGGATATTGCTATAAACCATTTTCCCGGTCCTCCTAAATACTGTTTTTTATCTCTGCTGCCGCCCGGTCTTCAGGTCCTCAAGACTCCGTCCCCGGTTCAGGACATTGAGGTCAATGCAGCGTTCGCCCCCTACATATCCCTCCAGCTCTGCTGTATCGCAGTACTGCCAGACAACCCAGTTCCCTCCCGCCTCGAAGGTGACCGGATAGTAAATGCTTCTCACCCATCTGGGATACTCGCGAAAATCTTTCAGGATGTATTTCTCATATACATCCCCCGAACAATAGATCAGCGGCCTTACATGATATTCCTTCTCAAGCGCATCCAAAAACGCGCTGAGTTCCCGGACCACATCCTCCTTTGCAGGAGGGTTCTCCTTTTTGTCGCCGTAGTACTCCACGTCGACCGCAGGGATCAGTTTGTCCCCCAGGTCTCCCACTGCCCGGATGTAATTGTCTGCCTGCATCTGTCCCGGACTGTCAAAAGAGAAAAAGTGGTAGGCTCCCGCGGGAAGTCCGCACTCCTGCGCGTTTTCCCAGTTATCGGCAAACCTGCTGTCCACGTGTCCGCTGCCTTCCGTAGCTTTTATATAAATAAACTCAATACCCTGCTCCATCAGTACGGACATGTCCACGTCCGCCTGATACTCGGATATATCCACGCCGATGACATCTCTATCCGAGACGATCCATCTGTTGATCTGAAGCTTCTTTGTCTTTACGGCAAAAAACAGCAGGGTCAGAAGTCCTGCCGCCGCGCCCAGAACAATGGCTGTCTGTATATATCTGTTTTTCATTCCGTCCTCATTTTTGTGCTGCACCTTCCGGGCTTTCTTCCTGTCGCTGCCCGGGGATCACTCTGCTATTATACACGCAGAAAACCGTAAAACAAAGTGCGCCTCTGTTTAAAAACACGGATACTGCCGGACATCATTACGAAAAGTGCAAAAAAACCCCGCTCAGGCCTCATTCACCAGTTTCCCGGTCATATGTTCCGGCACCAGAGCGAACATAAAAGTTCGGGGACCCGCATTCCGGATCTCCTTTTCTATGTACTCCTCATCGCATGGAAATTTGTGGCTGAGTTTCCTTGCGATCTCATATATTTTGTCCCGATCCTCAATGATCTCAACGCGCCCGAACACGATCACGCTGCGGATGTTCAGCGCCCACTCGCCTTCCCTGCGGTATCCGCTGTCATAGACGCAGAAAGACACTTTGTCATGGCGCCGGATCGCATCATTCCTGTGTCCCTTCATCCCGGTGTGAAAATAGAGCTTGCCGTCCTCTTCACAGTAAAAGTGGTTGATCGGCATGCCGTAAGGATAGTCGTCGTCTCCAAGCACAGACAACACACCGCGCGGCTCTTTCTTGAGGATCTCAATACATTCCTCCTGAGGAATCTGCTGTTTAAAGCGTAGCATTTTTCGAAACATGAAAATCTCTCCTTTTATAATAGCATCAGGGCTAAAATATACTGATCATACGATCATAGTATTCCTGCCCGACATTTTAGCACGTTAAAGCAGAATAAAAAATAGTTTTGGCAAAACGTGTGCTCTGCCAAAACTATGATTCTTTTTGATATTAAGTGCGCATCTCTGCGCTGTTTTTATATATTCCTATTCTTCCTCGTCCAGTCCTCTCTCTCTGTTCTCCTTAATGATCCGGAGAATATCCAACAGGGCAAGTAATGCGATCAAGAGCGCAGATCCTTTGGCGAACGGCTTAAGCCTGACCTGACAGTGCATGTTGCTCAGATGGCAAATTTGCTCAAATACTCCCGGAGTCATAAATGTGACCACGGAAAGCACAAGGGCCGCGGTGTCACAGATCAGTTCAATCGCCTTATTTTTTACAAATGCTGCGATTGCAAACAGGACCGAAAGGCCTATTCCGCAAAGGGCGACCCGGATCTGAGCATTATGGCAATTCATCAAAGTTCCGTCCTCTTTGGGCCCGCACGCCGAAAACACCGTCATGGATCCAACAGCAAGCAGCAGACCGGCAGCTGACGAAATCAGCGAGATCACTCTGCTTTTTTCAATCATCTTTCTTCTCCCTATAGACTGATGTTGGCCCAAGTGTTTGAAACGATTAGATAAACTGCTAACATCACTTTATGTATAATGATAACTAAACTATACATAAATTGGAATAAAAAATATCAAAATAAAATTTTAACAAAAACTAAACCGCATGTTCGATTTAATTACGGTTTGTCGGCAAATTTGTATCCTGCCCCCCAGACAGTAAGGATATATTCCGGCTTCTGAGGGTTTTTCTCGATCTTCTCCCGGATCCTTCCTATGTGGACCATGACCGTCGCGGTGTCACCCGACGGATCCTGCCCCCAGATCCGCTCAAGCAGAGTTTCTCTGGAGAAAACCATTCCCTGATGAGAAGCCAGAAAATATAAAAGCTCATACTCCCGGTTCTTGAGATTCACCTCTTCTCCCCTTACAGTGACTTTGCGATAGGGAACTGAGATCACAAGATCCCTGTATCGGATCTCCCGTTCCTCTGCAGCAGCTCCACCCAGAAGAATTTCGTGAATGCGGATATGCGCTTTAACTCTGGCGACCAGCTCCGTCGGATTAAAAGGTTTCATAATATAATCGTCCGCGCCAAGTCCCAGTCCCCGGACCATATCCACATCCTCTGTTTTAGCCGTGACCATGATAATAGGAACATTCTGTTTGCGCCTGATCCTGCGGCAGATCTCAAAACCGCTCATTCCCGGAAGCATGATGTCGAGAAGAAGCAGGTCATAGATCCCGCTTTCCGCCTTTTTATACCCTTCGTCTCCATCGCCGCACAACTCCACCTCGTAGTCGGACACCTCCAGATAATCTCTTTCCAGTTCTGCCGCAAGAATATCATCTTCAACGATCAGTATTTTCTTCATGCCCGCTCTCCCCCTTTACCACAGGCAGTGTCATCGCAATGCACAGCCCGCCTTCAGATGACGCGCTAACCTGCCCGCCATGGCCTTCTATGATTCTTTTGACAATAGTCAATCCGATCCCGCTGCCCTTTTCCGGTGCTGTTCTCGATTGATCCGCCCTGTAGAACGGCTCAAAGAGGCGGGCCAGGTGTCTGCGGCCGACTCCCGGTCCGTCATCGGAAAACCGGATCTCCACGTTCTCTGTATTTTGTCGGACTTCTATGTCCACTTTGGAGCATTCCGCCGTCCTGTATCGCACCGTGTTCTCCATAAGGTTCATGAACACTCTCTGCATCTCCCGGATATCCAGTCTTACCTCCGCTTCCGGCGCGTCCGTCCTGTATTGGACATCCACTTTCCTGTCGACCAGCCAGGCTTCCTTTTCCGAGAGGAATTGTTTAATGTACTCATCCAGATTTACTCTTTCAAGATGCAGAAAACTGCTTCCGGTGTCCATCTTGACGAGAAGCGACAGGCTTCCCGTCAGCCTCTCCAGGTCATCCGCCCGGGTCAAAATAGCGTCGCAGTACCTCGTTCTCTTCTCGGGCGTATTCGCGATCCCGTCTTTGATCCCCATCGCGTAGCCTTTTATAGATGTCAGCGGAGAGCGCAGGTCATGCGTGATTCCCCGAAGCTGATCTCTCTGCTGCTGTTCATACCGCTGCTGCCTCTCGCGCGCTTCCTTAAGCTGTCTGCGCATACGGTCAAATTCTTCGAATACCTCCCCGTATTCATCGCGCTCTGTATAAGTGATCGGATAGTCCAGATTACCTTCTGCCACCATGGCGGCTCCTTTTTTCAGCCTCTGCAGCCTTCCAAGGATCATACATGAAACCTGTCGGGAAAAGACACCCGATACAACTGCGATACATACCAAAGTGATCAGGAAAAAGCTGATGCCGATTCCGCGAGGCACCATATACAGCGGAGTCACAGAGCGCTGCACGCCTTTGTCCACCCGGTCCTCATCATAAACGGCCGTCACATACCATGTTTTCCCGCCAAAGTCGATACCGTCACGAACAACGATGCTTTTCCTGGTCATATAGGCGGCTTTCGCCGGAACATTACCGATCAATGTCAGCATTTTCTGATCCGCTTCATCCATATTGGAAAAAGAAACTATGTAAGGGGATTCCACCCGGATATGATATCCAAGGCTCTCCAGCTCCTCTATCCTCTGGGATTCCGGCAGCAGCAGAAGCTCCGTCTCCTCTTCGCCTTCGGGCAGGACGATCTCCCAATTCATGTCGATAATCTCTGACTCGTAGGTGTAGAGAATATTCATTATTTTGGTCAATTTGTTGACGCCTCCTGAAGATTCCCGGATCTCATTCGGAAGCGTCTCGCTGTGAAAATGGACATATGCCACACAGATTATGCCGATCATCAGAGCAGTTATCGTAGTGGCCACTATATTACTGATCATTAACTTTTTTTGTATCGTCATTTTTTCTCCAGTATATCGTTTTTATGTTCTAATAATACCATACCGTATTCTCAACCAAATCTAAAGTTTTTTATCCCGGTACTACCTCTGCCGCTGCAGTGTACCTGACCGGTCATCCAAAAAAAGTCTCTCCCGATACCGGAAGAGACTTACAATCGACTCGCTATTTACATTAACGGCAAGACGCCCTTAAATCAGATCAATACAGCTGGGCCAGAATATCGACGCACTTATCGATCCCCAGCTCTCCGCTGTCCAGGCAGATATGATAGTTTCTGGCATCGCCCCATTTCATGTCCGTATAGAACTGATAATAAGCCGCCCTGCGCTTATCCTTTTCTTTGCGGCGTCTCACCACGGAATCCTCCGGCACGCCGTACTCGCCGGCGATCCTCTCATCGCGTATTTCCTTATCCGCGTGGATGAAAACGGTCAGCAAATCCGCTCTGGCCCGCAAAATGTAGTCCGCGCAGCGTCCGACGATCACGCAGGATTCCTTGTCTGCCAGTTCCGCGATGACCTGACACTGGACATTCCAGAGATTATCCTGAGTAGTCATCCCCCGTGTCCGGTCTGCCAGGAACGTCGAGAAGACTCCCCCTGCCGCGGATTCGCCTTCTTCTTTGACATAATCAGCGGAATACCCGCTCTTGTCAACGATCCGCTGGATCAGATCCGCGTCATAACAATGGATTCCCAGTTTCTCAGCGAGCTTTCTCCCAACCATGCGTCCGCCGCTTCCGTATTCACGGCTGATCGTAATGACTCTGTTCTCCATCTTGGATCCTCCTTGTAAATTTCCATCTTCTCCCGATGCTCCTGAGGAACAACCCCTCTGACACCATTATAACGTATCATTTTACTTTGTTACAGTAATAATGCCAATAACAGTATCCACGCTTTCGAAAGCTTTAATGCTAGCCTTTCTCTTTATCCTGTGGTAAAATAGATAGCCATAAAAAACTCAAATTACGGAGACTATTCTATGAGAAAAACCGGATTACTAGGAATAATACTAATATGTTCATTGTCAACTGTAATACCCGTCCGGGCTGCTGCGGAAACACCGGCGTCTCTTGTCACCGAAGTGACGCTCGAATCGGAGGCAGCGTCGAATACCGGCAGCACTGAAGAAGAAACTGTCTCATCAGAAGCCGTTTCAGAAACGGAAACAGATGCCGCGGCTCAGGAAGCAGCGCCGGATGTTCAGGTTCCAAAAGAAGACGGGGCTGAGCTTTCAGCAGATTCTGCTGCGGATCCGGCGCCCGTCGATGGACCCGGGCAGAAAGACGGCACATCGCCTGTCGAAGATACCGAGCAGAAGAACGACGCAGCTCCTGTCGAAGGCACCGAGCAGAAGAGCGACGCAGCGCTTGTCGAAGACACCGAGCAGAAGAACGATGCAGCTCTTATCGAAAACACAGATCTTAAGGACAACACAGCGCCTGTCGAAAGCACAGATCAGAAAGACAGCTCTGCTCTGAGTGAAGATATTCCTATAACGGACGCATCTGCTGCCGAGGCAGCCGGCGTAACGATCTCTGCAGAGCCGGTTCCAGCTTCAGATGAGCAGGCTCCTCTCGCTGCCGCCGCGGAAAATGCAGTATCATCTGTCTCATCGAAAGCTGCGGCGAATCTGGCCGAGGAAATGACTAAAGACAGGATTCACTTTATCACGCTTAACGGAGTGTACAGCGCCAGCGATGCAATTCTTATAGAGAGTAATGGTAAATACGGCCTTATCGATTCCTCGAATCCCTCCTCCGCATCCGGCGATCCGAATCTTGTTTTTACACGGGAGTATTTAGATGCTGCGGCTAACGGTCAGACTGTTGTCAAGTATCTGACCGATCTTGATATCTCTCATTTAGAATTTGTTCTGGCCACCCACAGCCATTCTGATCATATAGGCGGAATGCCTGATATTGCAAATTCCGGACTGGTAAACAGCGAAACCGTTTATATATACAAAGAGTATTCCGCCATTATCGGACAGGAAGACTTTCACAATGATTATTACGCCGATCTTGCAAGGGATGCAATGAGCGCTCAGGGAGCTGCTCTTTTGAATGTCCTTGATTCAAACCTTGAATCCAAAGCAAAACAGGCCCTTAATGCAACATTGAAACGGGACACAACAGATGAAATCGGCACCCATCTTGAGTTTACATTTGGTGACTTTCTGATAAAGCTGTTTAATCTGCATACAGCCTCTACTGTAAATGAAAACCTTAACAGTATCATAACTACAGTTCAAAAGGGCAGCTCAGGAGCAGGAGCACTTCTGATGGCTGACATGGAAATGGACGATTACATGGAATCCCGGACGGTGAACGCGATCATCCGCAATGATGTAACTTTCAGGGCAGATGTTTATAAGGCCGGACACCATGGTTATTCTTCCAGCAATTCCCATGATACCATCAATGCTCTGAAACCTGTAAACTGCGTTGTTTCCACTAACAGACTGTCCACGGCTGTCGACAGTCAAACCTATTACAATTATTTCGTTGAAAAAAACGGCGGTAAAGTATATCGGACATCCGAAAACGGTCCTGCACTGATCGCCGAATTCGGAGATCGGAAAGTCTCTATGCTCAGGCCTGTCGCAATGAATGCGACAGCAGCTGCCGTTCCCTGGAAAGCGGCGATCAGTGACGGATGGAAAACATGGTATCCTGATGATGACAGTTTTAACCGCACAGGTGTTAAATGGGTTTATTTCAGATCCGGATCGCCTTCAACGGGATGGTTCAAGGTCGGCAGCCGCTGGTATTACGCGGATGATAATTACGACCTTATGACCGGTTGGTTCAATTCGGGCGACATTTGGTATTTCCTCGGTGCCGGCGGCGCCATGCAGACCGGCTGGGTTTTTTCCGACGGCAAATGGTATTATTTCAGCAGCAGCGGCGTCATGCAGACCGGCTGGGTTTCTTCCGGCGGCAAGTGGTATCTGCTGGGCAGCGACGGTGCAGCGCTGACTGGCTGGCAGACAGACAACAACAAGATTTATTTCTTTAATAACAGCGGCGTCATGCAGACCGGCTGGGTTTCTTCCGGCGGCAAATGGTACTATCTTGACAGTAAGGGTGCCATGCAGACCGGCTGGATCACGATTAACGGCATATGGTATCTGCTGGGCAGCGACGGAGTAATGCTCAAAGGCTGGCAGGCATACAACGGCAATATTTATTTCTTTAGCGGGGGCGGCGCCATGCAGACCGGCTGGGCTTCTTCCAATGGCAGGTGGTATTACCTGAGCAGCAGCGGCATTTTGCAGACCGGCTGGATCAAGTACAACGGCAAATGGTATCTGTTGGGCAGTGACGGCTCTATGCTCACCGGCAGGCAGACAGTTGACGGCAAAACATATTTCTTTGGCAGCGGCGGCACCATGCAGACCGGCTGGATCAAGTACAACGGCAAGTGGTATTATCTTGAAAGCAACGGCGTAATGGCAGCAGACAAATGGATTGGCGATTACTACGTTAAGTCCGACGGAACAATGGCAATAAATGAGTGGATCGGCCCCTACTATGTAGGAGCTGACGGAAAGTGGATAAAAGGATATAAGGCAACCGCATAATAATCAATGGCTCGAAAACGGGTCTGCTGCATTTTATTGCAGCAGACCCGTTCTCTGCGTTTGCTAAGCCTTTTTATCAACAGAGTTTCTCTGCTTTATCCCTGTACTTCGCGTACTCCGGATGCTTTTCGCTTAAGTCCTTCCAAAGTCCGTACGCTCTTCTCATCATCTCTTTATTTTCCAGAAACGAAGCTGCATTGTAACAGGCCACAGCCAGGGCATGGGCCGAAGCAGTCGTCTTCCCTGCCGCGTACAGTCTTTCTCTGAGTCTGACCGACTCTCTATACAGAGCTTCCGCCTCTTTTTGCTGTCCGCACTTTTTCTTCGCGCTGGCCAGTTTCTCACAAGTGCCGGCTAAGTGGTCGCAGAAGATCAGTGACCCGGTCTTCTCCACATTTCCTCTGAACAGATCTCGCGCCTGTCCGTAGCAATCCGCCGCTTTGTCCATTCTGCCTTCCGCTTTATGGATATCCCCCATTTTCACGAGACTCACGCCATAATCATCCCTTGCCTGCGGAGACCGCACTTCATCCATAAGCACCTTGTCGATGGCAAGTGCCTCACTATAATACTCCGCTGCTTTGGCATATTGTTTTCTGGATTTCCAGACATTGCCCAGCTTCGTCAGGACAGCCGAATAATCTCTCCTGCTGCCTGCTGATTCTGCCTCCAGAAGGAGCTGCCGGCGGATCTCTCTTGCCTTTTGATAATAAGATTCCGCTTCGTACAGGTCGTCTTCCTTTCGGCAGATGTCCCCGATCCGCTCATAACTGATGGAGAGATCCCGGCGCGCCCTCTGCGTTCCGATCTCACTGACCTGTTTCTCATATATTTTGCCGGCTTTTTGATAACTATTCCGGGCAAGTTCAAGATCACCGATTTCCCGATAAAGGCTTCCCAGTCGGTTGAGTATGACCGCTTCGTCCCTTCTCTGTTCCCGAATTCCGACCTCCTGCTCCAGTTCCTCGCAGAAGATCAATGCTTCTTTTGCAGTATCTATCGCTGCCGACACAGCGCCGGCGTCCCGATACATATCTGAGAGTTTGCCGAGCGCCTTGAAATACGCCGTGCCATAGCCCTTATGCTCGTCCGGATCATGGTTCTTATCATAGGCAGCCTTGTACTGGGAAACCAGCTTTTTCTGCCAATAAAACGCCTGCTTCGGGTCTCTTTCCACGCCCTCCCCGTTAAGGTACATATCCGCCAGTTTTGCTGTCGCTTCCATACACGGCTCCGGATCTTCCGCCGCGCTCTGCAGCAGTTCGAGTGCCCGCTTCTGATCGATCTCCACATCGATCCCGTTCAGATATGCCAGTCCAATGAAAAATCTGTGCCTTGAAGAACCGTCATTTTCTTTCTTAGCGATCCTTGTCAGCGCATCGAGGAAAGATTCATT
>CACZXG010000024.1 GCA_902785055.1 uncultured Lachnospiraceae bacterium | reverse complement strand
ATCTCTCACGGCGGCGCATGAATGCGCCGCCTGTTGGAGTGCTTTTTTCTATGCCCTGATTCTAGCACGGAATCAGGGCTTTAGTGTGTGAATAGTAACGCTGTCTAGGCTGTTGGGCAAGAAAAGAAGCAACAAGCTATTTTGCCCTTTTTAGAGATGCTTGTTGCTTCATACCGTAACTACCTTAACTCGATCGTTAACTCGATATTGAAAAATAGTATAATTGAACCTTACTGATCAATCTTTTCAACTAATACTGACATAAATCTTTTTTTCATAAGTTCCTCCCGGATTTTAATAGTTTGTCAGTGATTTAATCGAGATTATCCACAGCATACTGTGCTTCTTCTTCAGTAAACTTTTCTCCATAATCTGAAGTGAGCTGATCGTAAATTGCAGAGTTTGACATGTTCATAGCTTCCTGATATTCCTTAGCTTTCGCAAGTGCATTTTCATTCCAATCTGCCTCAACATTGTCAATGGCATACTGAGCTTCATCTTCAGTGAATTTTTCTCCGTATTCTGAAATAAGCTGATCATAGATCCCCCGCTTAGACATGTGCATTGTGTCGCTGTAGTCTTTTGCTTTTACCAAGGCATTTGCCTCCCAATCCGCATCAACATTGTCAACGGCATACTGAGCAGCGTCTTCCGGGAATCCTTCTCCATATTCGGATGTAAGCTGGTCGTAGATTCCCTGCTTTGACATGTGCATAATTGTTGAATACTGTTTTGCCTTTTTAAGCGCATTTTTGTATTCGGTGGGAACGCTCTCCTCTTCTTTCGGAGCCTCTTCCGTTACTTCTTCTTTTTCGGAGTTCTCTTCATTTGTATCAGCCTCCGCTTGCACTTCAGGAGTTTCCTCCACTGGCTTTTCTGATTCGTTTTTTTCAGTATTATTCTCTGCTGCTTCTGTCTGCTTACTATCCTTTGTTTCTTCTGTTTTATTAGTTTCCTTAGTTTGTTCTGCAACGACTACAGAGTTGTCAGTGGACGGCGTTTTATTTGAAGAATTTCCACCTAAGCCTATTGCTAAATATACAATCCAGGCGGCTGCTATGATGCCATACTTAAGAACCGGCTTCATATCCTTTTTGCGAAGCATCAAAATAGTTAACGGCACCGGGAAGATAAACACCCATCCCAATACCCATAGCCAAGTTTTTCTCTTTTTGGGCTCATTCTCATCCATATACCATGTGTAACCACAGTCATTACAGACACCAACTGTTTTGTGAACAATCTTTTTAGAACTCTTTCCATTCACTTCACCATGGTTTTCACGGCTGAATTTGATATTCGTGCTTCCGCATTTCGGACATCCTTTTTTGTTGAGTATCTCCTGCTCTTTCTTCATTTCAGGTGTTATGCTGGAGCCACAGTATTCACATTTATCACTGTTGCCAATCTCCGCACCGCAATTTGGACATCTCATATTATTAACCTCCCTCTAATGTCAATGAATCGGCTTTACTAATATCGCCAAGACAAGCGATGTTCCTAATATCCTGTTACGTTTTATCCGTCATTGCATTCACTACCTCCTGAAGATATTCTCTGTACTCTTTTCTGACATCTTCCGGCCAAACAATCTGGATTCCTTTTCCAACTGCAGCGAGCCATCCAAAAAGGTGTGGACTGACAGCCACGGTTACATTAGTTCTGAAATGACCATCATCTGAAGGGACAATGATGATATCCTGGCCAAATCTATCTATGACCACGCCGACAAGATGATCCTCGCACTCTAGTGTGAGTTCCTTTTCTTCCCCTCCGAACATGCCGAATGTCTTCCGTGCAAATGCGGCAAGGTCAAAATTCACAAATAGTTCTCTGCCTTGTCGGGGTTTATCTGTCGCCTGAGTTCTTTTCATCTTGTCCACGCGATAATGCTTGATCATTCCGGCGTCCGCATCATATCCCACCATATAGTAGTTCTCGTCATCCCAAGTCAGTGCCCAGGGGGATATGATGTAGACTTCGCCGGACTTACGTGGTGCAAGAGTTTTACCCACTGTCCACTCACAGTATTGGAACTGAATCTGTCGGTTTTCGTTAATGGCAGCGTGGATTGTGTCCACATTGAGATAAATGCTGTCATTAGGGGACTTAATTCGATTTCGTATATATACTTCGCGCTTGAGAAATCTGGCGTTGTGCTCACTTGTAAGCGTCTCAAGCTTACGGATCAGTTCCGCCGACTTTTTCTTCGTGATGAACTTAGAAGATTGAACCGCGTCCACCATGAGCTTTAGCTCTGCAAGGTTAAACACTCTGTCTTTCACAAAATATCCAAAGTTCGAACCTTTTTCCTGTCCAATTGATAAGCCGAACGTCTTTAGTCGCTCAATGTCCGCATAAATCGTCTTGCGATTGTAAGTAGTATAGTTGTAGCGCCTATTCATTTTTTCGGCAATTTCAGCTGCATTCATAGGATGATCCCGGTCCGTCTCATCGAGCAGCATCTTCATCAGGTATAGAATTTTGAGTTTATCATCTGCCATGAGTCATCCTTTGCTTTTTCTTCAATTCAATCGTTGTTAGCGGCTGACGATTCTCGCCATTTTGGCCGCTATTAAAATCATCATTATTATCACAAATCAACTGACCGCCCAGTTGGACAATGGATGATTTTCTGCCTTTTTGTATTTTCAACTACATACTTTATCGTGTGATTGGTTGTGTGATTAAAAGCAGCTGCAGAAACCCTCATTTTCTGCAGCCGCTATAAAACAACGCATTAGCCAATCACTTCGTTGTCACCTGAATGGTCGGATTGTCTATTTCATTATAGTCACTGTCTCTTATTTCAAGTTTAAATTCGATATCCGAAATCTCTTCCGGGCTTGTGATCTTAACATCTTCGAGTTTATACTTAGACACTTCAATATTGAGAATCGACTTCACTTCGGGTGAAAGCGTTTTACTGTATGATATGAAATCAGTCATCGTTCCATTGATTGAGAGCGAATCATAATCAACATCAAAAGTATTATCTTTGGAAGCATTGTTTTCAAGCAGGAATAGCAGATGAATTCCGCCATATTCATCTTTCAGTGTTTTGGCATAGGAAACCTTAAGATCATTATCGTTATATACCTCAGTTTGGCCTGCCATGAAAGATTCTTTAGAGTCGCCCAAAGTGAACGTCGCTTCCTGTTCGAAGATGTTATTCATGTTGTTATCAAGGCAGTCCAGATCCATTTTGACAGTTGAATACTCTGTGATCCCAAACTCTTCTCTGGTTCCTCCTGCATGACTGACAACGTCATCAAGACTAATTGATACTAATCTCTTTTTACCGGGATTTATAGTTTCACTTGTCCAGGAACCTGAAACAAGTTGAATCCCGTTTACGATACTATTACTTACACGAATATTCAGTACCTTGTCAGATACATTCTCAACCTCAAGGAACAGACTTTGTACTCCATCTTTATTTGTAATCAGGCAAGAAGAAATACCTTTAAGCTGGTCATTTTGAAGGAAATCGTTTTCATCCAGATGATCCATTGTATAACCATACAGATTTGTGATCTTCTTATTCTGAATGCTCTTCAGATAGGTTTCGCCATCATCTGCTCCGTCGGCATCCGATGTAGCTATATATAATGGACCTGTCTGTGCATAATCATTATAATCCGAGTCTTTAATATCAAATCCGATCCCAATTTCCTTAATCTTTTCTATACCCAATATGTTAAGCAGATCACCGTTAACATATGTTTCTTCAAGGGCTGTTTTGCCGGGTTCTACGTCCACATTTACGTAAAATCCATCAACCATGTATCCGTTTACAGAATTTCCGCTGTATCCAATCGATCCGCTTACAAATGAGAGTGCTTTATCCCCGTTATTCTCAAATTTAAGGTGCAAATACGGAGAATTGTATTTGAAGTCCAGGCTTTCAGCAATAATACGAGTATTGTCATCTTCAAATAATACAGTCTCCTCAATTGTGGTATCGAGCGACAATTTGCCCGTCTCAGTCGCTGTCTGGCTTTCATCCTGTTGATTTGAAGTCTGCTCATCAGCTGGCTCAGTTTGCTCAGTTGCCGCTTCCGATTCCTGTACCTGATCCGTGTTCGCTGTTGGACTTCCCGTTCCCGAGTTTCCCCCACATGCAGCAAGTGAGGCCGCTATAAAAATGGAAGTTAACGCTGCAACCATTTTCTTTCTCATATCACAATGTCCTCCTTCATCCCAATATCGGTTTATTGCAAGCTATTGCATAACTTCTACCGTGATTTTATCCCCCGCCCGTCCCTCTGTCTGTGCAAAAACGGGGGACGCACTCCCCACAATTTGCATTGTGCCTGCCGCCGTCCGCTTCTATCCTATGAGTGCCTGATGAATGTCAAAATATTGCACGGCGGAGGAAGGCCAATGAACGCAAAAGTAGAAGACCCCATGGGACTGGAGACCGGTATCCGGATCGATATGGTGCGGACTGTCCTGGATAAGACAAAAGGAAATATCATCATTCACGGCAGAATGACTGCCTGCACAAGATCGGTAGTGTCGCCGGATGTAGAACCGGATGTGGAATGTGCTATTATTGATAGAGACGGCTGCGTTGCGATCGTGTCGCTCAGCCGCCACAACGGATGTTTTTGGATCAACCGGCAGGCGATGTTTACGATCCGCGTGGAGGATGTGCCCGGAGCTATCCCCTGGGACGACATCAGCGAGCTGCAGCTGCGGCTCATCTATCATCGGAACTGAGACGAGACAGGTACAGTTATGAACAACAGATATGTGCTCACCCTTGCCGCCATCGAGGCGCGGCTCTATACAGATGAAGCTGACAGTGTTTTCATGCGCTGGCCCACTGCGGAAAAAGAGCTGCCGTCCGGCAATCATACGCCCGGAGGGCTCTCCGAGACATGTCTTCACTTCATGGAAGACATCTTGACCAAAACGGGCCGCCCCAACCACAGGTGGGACAATTATCTCTATCTGCATTTTGGAGGCTGGGATCTGCTGATGGATTATGTCAAAAGAGACCCCAAGAGGCGCGGCTACCTGCTCCGCTGCGAAGAGAAGGGGTATTCTGTGTCCGGGGACAGGCACTATTTTGACGAGGCACTTGTCAGCAACGGGATCGTTAACGGGACCGCTGCCGCAATCCCGTCCAGTACGATGAAGTGCATCATCGAGGCCAATATTTATCTGGTCCGACACTTCTGCGGCCTGTACAGCAGCGCGACAATGGACACGCTATGCGGGGAGATCCGGCAGTTTCTGGAGACCGGCTCCGATGAGGAGAACGGGCTGTCGCCACAGATGGATCCGCAGGACAGGTATTACATCTTCATGTATATCCGCTCCTGTCTGGAGGCGTATGAAGCATCGCAGGCTGACGGCGCAGACGCGGACACTCTGAGCCGGCATCTTGGCACGGCGCTCGCCTGGCTGGTCCTTGCCGCACTTCTGCGCGATAGCTGCGAGAACCTTTGCCGGCTGATCCCCTCTCCCTCGATTCAGCTTCTGCGCGTCCAGATCCGGGAAGCACAGTCTTCTTCTGCTCCTGCCGTTGCACCGGCATCACTCCCGCCTTCACCGGGTCTGTTCCTTGGCCGCGAGAAGGAGTTGGATGAGCTCGGTCGATTTTTTGACAGCTCCGCTGCGCCCTTTTTCATCTGTGGTGAAGGCGCATGTGGCAAAACATCACTCGCCTCCATTTTTGCCTCCCGCTCCGACAGGCTCACCGGTATATACGCCGTCTATACAGGCAACCTTATGAGCACGGTTGCGTCAATCCGCTTCCGCGACACCCTTCCCATGGACCGCGCGGATGTCGGCGCGCTCTATAACTTCAATCTGAACCGGCTGACACAGTTCAGCTCTCAGATTCTTCTGATCATAGACAACTTCGACGCTCCGAATTACGACCGGACCTTCACGGAGCTGCTGTCGCAGGGTTCGACAGGGATGACCAATGCCGAAGTGCTCGAGGACCTTATGAGAGCCGGGGTCCGCCTTCTATTCACCACGAGGACAAATGTCCCGCCCCAGTATGACTCCCTTTGCCTCTCTGACGCGGCGCACGAGCTTCCACTCGGCACCCTTCTCCAACTGGCCAAAAGCATCTATACAGACTGTCCCTGGACCGAGTACGACGAAGTCCTGATGTCCCGGATCATTCTGACCGTGGGCAAGCATGTCATGCTCGTCGAGCTGCTCAGTGCCGCACTCCAGCAGCAGAGCGGCTTCTCTTCCCTCGAAGAAATGCTTGATAAGCTGACTTCCCTTCAGCTCCCGCAGATTGAGGGAAGTGTTACAACAAGGCGCAACGCCTCTGTCGAAAGCAGCGTGTACGAACTGATGCGCAGAATCTTCCGCTTCTCTTCCTATGAGGAGCCAGTCAGGCAGATGATCCGGCAGTTCTCACTCCTGTCCCCTCTGGGCATGGACAGAGAACCGCTCCGGCAGCTTATTGGATGGGACAATGATAAGGATTTCCGAGATGTTTTGCTCCGCTTGCGGGACCTTCATCTCGTGTCGATCGATCCCCGAACGGCACACATAAGCATGCACCCTGTACTGTCCGACGTCGCCGCTGCCGACTTGAAGCCGAACGCGGATAATTGCAGTGAGATGATTGCTAATGCTGTTCGCTATTTTGACGAGGACAGCGCGCAGCGTTATGACGCAAGACACCTGGAACAGGTATCTGCGATGTGCAAGCGATGCGTTATGGTACTGATCGGGCAAAAGAGTGATACGGATTTGGTTGGCGCAGTGGACACGCTAGGCTCTGAGATCACGCCTGACTCAAGGGTTGCATCTGGCGCAGGTGGCACGCTTGGCGCAGAGGGCACGCTTGTGACGGTCAGGCTTTCACTTGCAATTTCAAGAATTGACTACAGGCTCGGCAGTTTCGAGTCTGCAGCTTTCTGGGCTGAACAGGCTTGCACGGAACTTGGGGATTGGAACAGCCTTGAATCGAATAGCGCCAAATTGAGTGTTAATGGAAACACTTTTATAAAAGATTGGGCGGAAGCTCTTAAATGTGCCGCAAGAGCCTATGCGAAATTGGGTGAGTATGATACGGCTTGCGAGTACTATGAGAAGGAACTGGAACTTCTTCCCGAGGACATGGAATCTGAACTTGCAGTTGCGCTTAATGATTACGGAGTCCTGTTAGAGGAAATGGGCCGCTTCGAGGAATCCCTCGATTGTCTGACGAAGGCATGGGAAATCCAGCAGGATCTGTTCGGACCCGACAGTCCGGAAACCATCAGCACTTGTAACAACCTTGGCCTGATCTCCACAGACATGGGCGACAATGAAGCGGCGGAGATGTTTTATCGCCATGCCCTTCGTATCTCTTTGGAGTACTACAAAGAAGGGCATCCTGAAACAGCCATTATGTACGCTAATCTCGGAGAGCTGCTCATGCACAGTTGTGAGAATGTTGAGGGTTATGAGGAAGAAAATGATTCTGATTTGGTGGAAGGCGGCGAATCTGCGGCAGCCGATGAATCTGCTGAAACTGATGCTTCCGCGGGAACTGACGCATCTGTGGAAGCCAGGCTTGCAGAATCGCGCCATTATCTGATCAGAGCACTGGAAATTACTACTAATGCTTACGGGCCTGATTACCCTGACAATGCCTGCACTCTCAGCAATCTCGGAATTCTCGAGGATATGGAAGGCAACCATAAAAAAGCCCGCGAGCATTATCGAAAGGCTCTCGAAATACAGAGCGCTGCCGTTGGCAGCAATCACCCTCATTGTGCAGATATCCTGCACAATCTCGGCGTGTCCTACATCGACGAGGCGCTGGAACCTTTTTCCTCATCGGAAGATTTTTCCGCTGCCTCCGTGGACCATAAGAGAGATGCCCTCCCCTTGCTCAATAAAGCACTGGCTTGCGAGCAGAAAGCACTCTCTATTTTGGAGTCCGTTTTCGGCAAGTCTCATAGTTCGGTTGAGATGCTGAAGAATGAAGTTGAATGGTTAGAGAACGAGCTGTATTCGGGTTGAGAGTGGTCAATGTGTTCTTGCAGTTCGCCGCAGTGTTCACGAACCGTGAAGCAGTAGGCTCTAGTGGTCAAAAAACGACCACTAGCAGCCTTTTTATATTCTCTGCGTCATTCTTTTGCCCTTTTTTCGTCACTTATTTGCGAACAGTTGATCCGCACACTTTTGTGTGCTTCCAAAAGGAGGGTTCAATGAGAATACTGTTAACTATTCTGACATGCAATTTGGTTCTTGGCGTTGCCATGGCACTGTACCTGGCTGTGATCTGGAGAAAATGCAAAAGCCCCATTGCCGAACACGGCTGGAATCCTGAATGCGCAGATCCGATTTGCGGAAATATGTGGCTGTTGTGTTTTGTGCCCATCTTCGGCATTCTGTATTACCTGGTCGCCGGAGAAACTGTGGGAATCCTGGCCGCAACCGATAAGGCCAGTGTGAATGGCATCGTAAGCGTCAAATATGGGCCGCTGGCGTTTAGTTACGATGAGGACCACAAGTTGGACTAATCGGTTCGCTTGATTAGCCTATCTATCACAATTAAGGAAGAACTTTTCGGCACAGAACGGCCTTTTCAGAAAATTATCGTCCCCAGGCGAGGATCCAATTAGTGTGTACTGATTAATCTGCTGTCTGGTCAGCGCAGAATTCGGCACAGAAGCTCAATTTGAACACATTCTCGTCCCGCAACAAGCAAGATTTCCTTAAAAAAGTCAGTAGCAAACCGAAATTCTAGAATTTCCAAGGACGCAATTTTTTGACATTAGTGCTTCTGTACCGAAAAACAGGAAAGAAGACTGATCGCAGCTAAGATTTTTCCGATCACAACTGACCTACAGGGACGAAGATATAAGGAAAAGAGGCTTCTGTACCGAAACAGCCCAATAGTACCCGATTTCCGAACAAACTACCCCAGAGGTCTATCTACCCGGACAAACTACCCCAAAGGTCTATCTTCCTTGACCTACCACGTTATCAGGCCTATAATGCTTTTATAAATTGCAGGCATTTCGCGGCGATGTCTTCGCCGCATCCCTTTTCACGGCTTATGTTCTATTCGAGTCGGTATTCACCGGAATAATCCCTGCATTTGAGAACTTTATAACCTGCAGGGGAGCCTAGCCGGATCCGGATGCAAGAAGGAAAAGTATTTATGCAGGATTTGCCTGTACTCTCCCTGCACCACCTATGATCACGGGGAGGTACTATTTGGGAGAAAAAGACATTACTGAAAAACACTGGCATCTTATAACGACGTTTTCTCCGATATTGTGAATGGGCTGCTGTTTGAAGGCAGGCCTGTTGTTAACCCTGATGCGCTGACAGACGTTTCGCCTTATTCAATGTACAAGGTAGACGGGAGAATCCATGAACAGGAACGGGATGTCAGCAAATTCCTTAAAACAGGCGGGAATACTGAACACGAGATCCGGATAGCATTTCTTGGGTTTGAACATCAGACCCAATATGACAAAGACATGCCACTGCGCGTGATCGGTTATGATGGTGCTGCATATCGCGCAGAGTTGTCAGCCAAAGAGCGGTATCCTGTGATAACGCTTGTGCTGTACTTTGGCAATACGCACTGGGGAAGTAACCGGACGCTGCATGAAGCGGTCGGTGTTCCGGATGATCTGAGACCATTTGTTAATGATTACAAAGTAAATCTGTTTGAAATCGCGTTTATGAATGATGCGGAGATCAGCCGTTTTCACAGTGATTTCCGGATCGTCGCCGATTTTATGGCGCACAAGCGGACAGATCCTGATTATGTGTCCACAGATAAAACTGCCTTTGTGCATACAGACGAGATCCTGAAACTGATGTCTTTACTGACTGATGACGACAGATACGAACTTACTCTAAATTTAGAAGGAGGCAAACCGAAGAATATGTGTGAAATGCTAGATAGAGTGGAAGCCAAAGGTGTGGAGAAAGGTGAAGATATGGTAATTGCTCTGCTCAAAAAACTCACGCCCGGAAGTGAGGACTATAATAAAGCATTGAACGCCTCTCCTGAGGAACGCAGAGAATTATATAAAAAGTATGGAATTGCTTAGAATTGAATATCAATGAAAGAGACCGAGCCGGTCGCAGTTCATTCACTGCGGCCGGCTCGGTCCAGGTTAAGCCCGGCTTCCGAATCACCCGAAACAGCCCCTCCTCTTACGCCATCAGAATCCTTTTTCTGGGAAACAGACGACCTCTGGGGTAGTTTGTTATCCACAGTAATCATCCGGCATCCTGATCTCATCCAGGATCCCGTTGTCCAGATACCACTGCTGCCGCTCGGTTTCTTCCCGGGCCAAAATACAGATCTGTATGGAAGGGTTTTCCCGCTTAACGATCTGTGCCAGGTCGATGCCGCTCATTGTCTCCAGTTCGTTTTCGACGATCAAACGGTCGCAGAAACTGTTGTCCTCCTGAAGCCGGGCGATGATCATCGCTTCGTGGGATACATAATTGATGTCGCCGTCGATCGAGTCGAGCCACTTTTTCCATGGCTCTAATGTCTTTCTGCTTTTGCAGACGCAGATGGTCCTGAGTGCCTGTCCGTTTTCCTTTTCCGGACGGACTGAGAGCATTTCTTTGGTCAGGGCTGCGGGGAAGCTCATAATAAAGGTTGTTCCCTTTCCCTCTTCACTCTCTACTTTGATCGTGCCGCCGGCGTTTTCAACCATGGACCGGACGACTGAGAGACCAAGGCCCGTTCCCTGTCTGCTGCCTTTTGTCGTGTAGAAAGGCTCAAAAATATCTCTGAGGTTGTCCGTCTTGATGCCGCATCCTGAATCCGAGACGGTAAGGACAGCTTGTCTTCCGGCTTCATTTTGCGCTTCTTCCACTGTATATCGAATGTGCAGCGCCTTCTTTTCTGTTTTCTCCATAGCGTGAAACGCGTTCTTGCAAAGATTCATCAGGATGTGCTGCATCATTCCTTCCCGGCCCCTGACCCAGGCGGGCTGATCGGTGAGCTCTGATGTAAACTCTATTTTGGCAGGCGCAAGCTGGCGGACAACGGATACCGCTTCTTTCGTCTCCTGTGTCAGGTCGATCGGAGCGGCTTTGGCGCCGGCATCCATGCGGCTGAAGTCCAGAAGTTCGCGCGAAAGCTTCGCGGCCGAATCCACCGATTTGAGCATTTCACGCAGCATTGCGCGGTTGTCCTCCGATACGGAGTCGTCGCTCTCGAGAAGTTCCCCGTAGACCATGACGGGCGTCAGATAGTTGTTGAACTCGTGGGCAATGTGGCTGCTCATCATGCCCATGGACTGAACGCGCTGATAGTGCCGGATCTCATCGTTTTTGCGGGCGACAAGCTCCATCCCCCTGTTGATCTCCTTGAGATACCGGATTTCTCTGCGCTGTGATTCCGCGCGGCTGATCGCTGATGTGAACGCAACCAGCAGTAAAGCAATGCCTGACATGTACAAAATACTGAGTCCCGCCATGATCAGGATCATCCGCCCCAGAGGTCCCGCGAGTTCCTCGGTCGGAAGAGTCGAGTTGACGATCCAGCGCTCCCCCCTGATATTGATCGTGGTAAATGCCACGATCCGCTGTACCGCAGTCAGATCAGGATCATCCCATACGTAGGATTCCAAAAGTCCCGTTCCCTCGTCCTGCGCCCGCTGGAGATCCAGCCACTCGCTCAGGCTCGTAAGGTCCAGGTCAGGATATGTCTCCTGTCTGTCGTACAGAGCGTCCATTCCGATCTGGTTCTTCGCGTGGTGCATGATGATCGCCAGCGAGTCATCCTTGACCACGGAATATCCGGCCTCTCCGATCTTCACCGGGGAGACGATCATCCGGTATACTTCGTTGAGGTCCATCGCAAATACAAGGCTGCAGACGCCTCCTTGTGCTGGCACTGCTTTACCGATCGCCATTTCATACCAGCCGGATTCCGCCTGATATTTTCCCAGAACAACTGCTTTTCCCGGCGCGAGAGCCTTCTCTTTGATCATTTCCGGCAGGTTCGCATTTTCGGACCGCTCTCCCAGTGAAAATATCTCCTGCCCGTCCTGTATACAGCAGCAGCTTTTGTACAGCCCTTCGGACTGCCTGAGGATCAGGTCTGCGACCGTACGCATCCTATCGCTGTCCGGGTCTTCCAGACTGTCAAGGGTGAGGTCGATCTTCTCCATCTCCAATTCCACGTCCTGTGAAAGGCCGGTGCCGATCGTCCTTGCAATTGTCAAAAGCTGCCCTTTTTCTGTCTCTATAAGACTCTTCCGGTAACGTCTGAAATTGCCGATATTAAACAATATCATGAGCGCAGAAAGGACCACCGCCATAATTACGGCGATGATCCTCAGCTCTTTTTCGCTTTTTGAATCCCAGAATCTGTTGAACATACTGCCCCCGCTCCTACACATCCATTATGTATCCGATGCCTCGAACTGTCTTGAGATATTCGGGGTTCTTGGGATCTGTCTCTATTTTGGCCCGGATCCGCTTTACATAAACCGTGATCGTGTTGTCATCAACCACGGCATCGTTCCAGATCTGTCTGTAAAGCTGCTCCTTGGAAAAGACCTGTCCGGGGTTTTCGAGGAGGAATCGGAACAGGTTCAGTTCACGCCCTGTAAAGGTGAGGGGCTTGCCGTCTTTATAGCATTCGAGCTTGCGAAGGTCGAGACGGAAGGGACCGACGCGCAGTTCGCTTGAGGAGTTCTTACTGTAAATCTGGCTGCGCCGGATCAGCGCCTTAGCTGTCTGGACCAGGACAGACGTGTGGAAAGGTTTTGTCAGGTAGCTGTCCGCACCGAATCCAAGGCCAAGGACCTGATTCATCTCGTCATCCTTGCCGCTTAACATGAGCACGGGCGTATTGTTCCCGGAAGCGCGCAGTTCCTGCAGGACCTCATAGCCGCCTTTCCGGGGCATCATGACGTCCAGAATGATAAGCTGGTATTTCTCTCTTTTCAGCATTTCGAGGGCCTGCACGCCGTCCGCGGCCTCCGCGATATCAATGCCTTCCTTGCGGAAAGCCGCCTTTAAGGCCATACGGATCGGGGCCTCATCATCTACGACCAGGATCTCTTCCATTGACATTTTATTTCTCCATTCTGAGGTATGATAATCCTACGTTTATTTTAGCACGAAATTGTGGTCTGCTTATGTGCAGACCACAATTTCAGTGAGTAATAAGATGTTGGTAAAGGGGTTATTTCACCGGGAAGTGTTTACACAGGGATGATACCGACGATACAGCAGAGGATGACGGTGATCACACTGATCAGGTAGTACCACGGAATGCTGAACTTCATGTGATCCTTCAGCTCTGTTCCGGTAAGTCCGATTGCCAGGAATGTCGCGGGAACCAGAGGGCTTACCATGAGTGCGATGTTCTTACCGATGATCATTGCGGTAGCTGTGCTCAGGGAAGCGACGCCGTATGTCTCACCGACCTGCATGACCAGGGGCATGATGCCGTAGAAGTAAGCATCTGTTCCGATGCAGAGGCCAAGGGGCAGTGCCAGAAGACCGAAGATCACGTGGATGTATCTGCCGAGTGCCGCGGGGATAACGCCCATGATCGCGGTTGCCATAGCTTCGAGCATTCCTGTTCCGTCGAACACACCGACCATTGCGCCGGCTGCGAACAGTGTAGCGGAGATGATCAGAGCTGCGGGAGCGTGCTTTTTGATCAGCTTATCCTGCAGTTTCTGGTCCGGATAGTTCACTGCAAGAAGGATGCAGAGCGCGACCATGAAGACGACAAAGCTTGTAGCAACGCCTGCGGAAAGGATCGCGATAACAGCAATCGTAAGGATCAGGTTGAAAACGAGAAGCGGTCCTTTTTTTCTGAGGGCATCAGCTTCTGCTGCTGCCTTCTGGTCAACCTCAACCACCTCGCCTGCGCCTTTTCCTGCGCCGGCTTTGATCGCCATCATACCGAGGATGACTGCGAGTACGATATTGAGGACCAGGCCGATGATCTGTACAGGGATCAGGATGTGCCAGAGATCATTGGCGTCCATCTCCAGAACGGTAGCTGCTCTCGCTGTGGGGCCGCCCCAGGGGAGGAGGTTCATAACGCCCATGCATGCACCGGTGATGCACAGAAGGATCTTCGGATCGATCTTCATTCTCTTATATACGGGATACAATGCGGGGATCGTGATCAGAACTGTCGTCGCTGTTGTGCCGTCAAGGTGCGCGATCGTAGCGATGATCGCTGTCGCGACTGTCACTGCTATGACATTGCTGCCCGCTTTTTTGACCAGCCAGTCCACGATGATGTCAAACAGGCCTGTGTCAGACAAAACGCCGAAGTAGATAACGGAAAAGATAAACAAAATACCGTTGTTTGTGGTGGTCTTGACGCCCTCTTTGATCATATCCGCGACGGCGACCGGGTTGTGTCCCAGGATCAGGGCCGCGATAGCAGGAACGACTACAAGTACGACGATCGGGGACATCTTGCCCTTGAGCAAGAGGGCGACGATCACGATGATCATGATAAAACCAACTGCTGCTACCATTTTTTCCTCCTCCAATATGTGTTTATTTATTTCTTGCAACCTTATGGTTATATCTTACTGAGGCTAAATAAATCTAAAGTGACTCGATTATGACAGTTTCGTCATAATCAGACGTTTTCCCAGGCACCGAGATGCGACCTCTGGGGTACTTTGTTCACGACCTCTGGGGTACTTTGTTCACGACCTCTGGGGTACTTTGTTCAAAAAAACGGCCCGCCCTTCCGGGCAGGCCGCATTCATCAGCGCATTATTTCGCGTTTCTGTTCTTGTTGAAGTTGATCAGGCATCCGGCCTTTACGATCTCTCTCTCGTTCTTTGTCATATCCATGATGTAGAGGTCGATCTGCTTCGCTTTGCCGTCCTTGATCACATAGCCCTTGATATCCTTCAGGTCGCCGTCCAGCGCCTCACGGATGCCGGGCACATAGATGTAGTCGCCGACCTCGAAGTCGACAGGCTCGCCCTTAAGATGGAACGGGATCATACCCCAGTTCATGACATTGGAGCGATAACGCTTTGTCGCATACTCTTTGGTGATGTTCGCAAGGCCGCCGATCACTCTCTGGCAGGAAGCCGCCTGCTCACGTGCGGAGCCGTCGCCGGGCTTGTTCGCATAGACCATGGAACCGATCTCGATATCCTGCACATTGACATTCTCGGAACCGGGGATCGTGCCGATGACTTCATAGACGGAAGCCAGTGCGGGATCCTTCTCAGCTGCGTTGCCGCCGGCAACACGGAAGCGCTCGGTCTGGTCAACAGCCTTGGAGCGGCCGACATACTCGGGATCACGACGGGACAGAGTGAACTCAGCAAGTCCAAGAGGGTTGGACCTGTAGGATGAGGTCTCGCCCGAAGGAATAAGCTCATCGGTTGTCGTCACTTCGTCCAGGATCTTGGAGCAGACCTTGAGCAGGATATTGTCTGCCAGGGGCTCAAGTTCCGGCCAGGGCTTGATGTTCGGGCCGTCGAACAGTTCAACGGAAGGATCTGCCTTGCCGAATCCCTGATATACGCGTGCCTTGTAGACTGTATCGTCAAAATCGTGCTTGGGAACGTTGCCCCAGCAGTCATACTGCTCTGCGGAGGTCAGGATGCCGCCGTTTGCAGCTGTTGCCGCGATGGATCTCGCATCCATGAGCGCGCATGCAGACATCTGGCCGTTGCCGGGCTTGGAGCCTTCGCGGTTCGGGAAGTTTCTTGTCGTGTGGCGGATGGAGAAGCCGTTGTGCATAGGCGTGTCGCCTGCGCCGAAGCAGGGGCCGCAGAACGCTGTCTTGATGATCGCGCCTGCTCCCATGAGGTCCGCGATGTAGCCTTTTCTCGCCAGGTCGATAAATACCGGCTGGGAGGAAGGATAGACGTCGAGGGAGAACTCGCCCGAGCCGCAACTCTTGCCGCGCAGCATATTTGCAGCTTCAACAACGTTCGTGTAGTTGCCGCCCGCGCAGCCTGCGATGATACCCTGCTGCACCTGAAGCTTACCGTCTTTGATCTTGTCGAGCATTGTGAACTTCGCTCTGCCCTGAGCGATGCGATCAGCCTCAACTTCCACTGTGCGGAGGATATCCTCGAGGTTCGCGTTCAGCTCATCGATCGTATAGGTGTTGCTGGGATGGAAGGGAAGCGCGATCATGGGCTTGACGCTGCTCAGGTCCACATATACGCAGCCGTCATAATAGGCCACATCTGCGGGATTCAGTTCTCTATAGTCGTCCGGTCTTCCGTGGGAAGCCAGGAACTCCTTCGTATCCTCATCCGTTCTCCATACAGAGGACAGGCAGGTGGTCTCAGTCGTCATGACATCGACGCCGTTCCTGTAGTCCGTGGTCATAGTGGAGACGCCGGGTCCTACGAATTCCATTACTTTATTCTTCACATAGCCCTTCTTGAAGACTGCGCCGATGATCGCAAGAGCGATATCCTGCGGTCCGACGTAAGGAGCGGGCTTGCCGTCGAGGTAGATCGCGACTACGCCGGGATAAGCGACGTCATAAGTATCCCTGAGGAGCTGCTTGCCGAGCTCTCCGCCGCCTTCGCCGATGGCCATCGTGCCGAGCGCGCCGTAACGGGTGTGGGAGTCGGAGCCCAGGATCATCTTGCCGCAGCCTGCCATCATCTCACGCATGTACTGATGGATAACGCCGATGTGCGGAGGAACATAGATGCCGCCGTACTTCTTAGCAGCCGTGAGGCCAAACATGTGGTCATCTTCGTTGATCGTGCCGCCGACCGCGCACAGGGAGTTGTGGCAGTTGGTCAAAACATAGGGCAGCGGGAACTTTTCCATTCCGGAAGCTCTTGCTGTCTGGATGATTCCTACGAAAGTGATGTCATGGGATGTCATCGCGTCGAACCTGATGCGAAGGTTGTCCATGTTATCGGATATATTGTGTGCCTTCATGATCGAATATGCGATCGTTCCTTTTTTGGCCTCTGCAGGATCAGCCTTTTTGCCGGTCATCTGCTCGACCCTGGCAGCCTCTGCCTCGGGGACGATTTCATTGCCGTTTACAAGGTAAACACCGCCGTCATACAATTTAACCATTGCTTAACCTCCTCTTGTTGTGTATCTGTCATTTCACTTAACGACCTTATGTCTATAATGCTACAGATGCATAATTAATCTAAAGTGACTTAATTATGACATTTTTGTCATTTTCGGCGCAAAACGACCTCTGGGCGCAAAACGACCTCTGGGGGAGTTTGTCCACAGATGGGGTCAAACTACCCCAGAGGTCTCTATGTCAAAAAAAGAGCAGCCCGCCGGAATCGGGCTGCTCTTATCGCGATAGTTGTAACTCCATATTGCATGAAGTACTAACTGTTGGCTGGCTTATTCAGTTTTTGTACTGCTGTTCATGATTGACAGCGGACTGCACCCTCTGTCAACCTTTTTATGTAAAGTCCTTCACGATCTTCATATATTCCTGCGCGTGATACGGGATATAGCTGTTCATGCGGTACGCGGCAACAAAATCAACCGTTGTGTTCGGTTTGCCCACAGAGAAAAAGGCCAGTTTGTCCCTGCATGAGACGTATTTCAGATGCGTTTCCGTGATAAATGCGACACCGAAATTCCTGGCAGCCAATTCCGCCTGCGCATGGATATTCCCGGTCACCAGAATGATATTCGGTTCCATCCCGGCGCTCTTAAAGAGCTGTTCCGTGACGCTCCTCGTCCTCTGCCCGGGAAGCATCATGATCACATTCTGGTCAGATAAAAGCCTCAGGTCTATGTGCGGATATTTGCAGCCGCGCATCTTTACGCTCATCCGGCAAAGCTTGTTTTCCTTTGAAGCCACAAGAAGCAGCTCCTCGTTGCTCATCACCGTGTAATCTATATTTTTATCGCTCTCGAAGTGGTTGAAGAAAGCGAGATCGATCTCACCCTCCTGAATGAGCTTCACAAGTACGTCTGACATCTCCTCCCGGATCTTGATTCTGACTTCCGGATACAGACTCCGGAATATGGGCAGTGTACAGGGAAGCATATACGTCCCGCGCATCGGCGGAAAACCGATCTTGAGAACTCCCTCATTTCTGCTGATGATATCGCCCATCTCCTGATCCAGTTCTTTTTTCAAAAGCAGGATCTCCCTGGCCCTCTCGATATACCTCTCTCCTGCGTACGTCGGGATATACTTGTTCCCCAGTCGGCGGAACAGCGGCTGTCCAACTTCTTCCTCCAGCGCTTTAAGGAACTTGGACAGCGTCGGCTGTGTCAGGTAAAGTGATTCTGCCGCCTTTGTAATATTCTTGTATTTTGCAATCGCCATGACATAAGTCAGTTCCCTGAAATCCATTTGTTCCTCCTGTTACCGCATGAAGGTCACCAAATCTCTTGTTCCTTTCAATCAAATCATAGCACATGTTTTGCAGTATGATGCATTCCTATATCGAATAGTATTGTTAAGTACTATGCATGTTTTTTCTATGCCTTTTGTGTAATTTGTTGAGTTCTTCACGGTTCATTCCATATATTTAAGCCCTCAAAATAGTGATTTATCCAAAACGTCCATCATCCGGCATTATATAATCATTCAATAATTTCATAGCATTTATGAATTATACCTATTTTTTTCTATCATTGAACCGTACTAGTATAAAATCACAGACATGTACAAAGAAGGCGGCAGGCAAAAAAAGGCCGCCTGCATCAAGAACACAAAGGAGGTAAATGTATGGGAATCGGATGCAGGATCATCTGAATATAGAATGTATATGATTTTAGGAGGTAATGGTAATGGCAGTTTTTCGAAAAAGAAGCATCAAGCTGTCTGCAGTCAAAATAGAGAAAAGCCCGGGACGGTCGTCGGCCGTTCCGGGCTGTTTTTATCATGTCAGTATTCTGTTCATCAAATTCCTTACGTAAACTCTTTCACGATCTTCATATACTCCTGAGCGTGGTATGGGATATAACTGTTCATGCGGTATGCTGCGACGAAGTCCACCGTCGTGTTCGGCTTTCCCACAGAGAAAAACGCGAGCCTGTCTGTACATGCGACATGTTTCAGGTGCGTCTCCGTGATAAATGCGACGCCGAAATTCCTTGCGGCCAGCTCTGCCTCCGCCTGAATGTTTCCGGTCTCCAGGATGATGTTCGGCTCCATTCCCGCGTTCTTGAAGATCCGGTCCGTAATACTCCTCGTCCTCTGTCCCGGCACCTGCATGATCACATTCTGGTCAGATAAAAGCCTGAGGTCCATGTGTGGATACTTGCAGCCGTGCATCTTGACGCCCATCCCGCACAGAGGATTTTCTTTTGATACTACAAGCAGCAATTCCTCTCTGCTCATAATTGTATAATCGATATCCTTATCGTTCTCAAAACGGTTGAAAAAGGCAAGGTCGATCTCACCCTCCTGGATGAGACGCACGAGCACGTCCGACATCTCCTCCCGGATCAGGATCCGCACTTCCGGATACAGGCTCCTGAATATCGGCAGCGTACAGGGAAGCATGTACGTGCTGCGCATCGCCGGAAAGCCGATCTTGAGGACCCCTTCATTTTTACTGATGATATCCCCCATCTCCTGATCCAGTTCTTTTTTCAGCTGCAGGATCTCCTGCGCCCTCTCAATATACCTCTCGCCCGCGTACGTCGGGATATATTTGTTCCCCAGCCGGCGGAACAGCGGCTGCCCGACCTCCGCCTCCAGCGTTTTGAGGGTCTTGGACAGCGTCGGCTGTGTCAGGTACAGCGATTCCGCAGCCTTCGTAATGTTTTTATACTTGGCGATCGCCATGATATGAGACAATTCCCTGAAGTCCATTTATCTCTCTCCTCACTCGCAGTATCATTCTCCCGCTTTTTTCTTTATCATCTTACCGCATATTATTCCTTTTGTCTATAGTTATTATTATTTATATGAATTCTGTATCCCCATTTCCAGCACCGTATATTCCGAATAAAAGCACAGGAAAACCCGCAATTATCCAAATATCTCCAGTTATCCGCATTTTGAGAGCTCCTCTGACTTCATGGCGCATTCTTATAATTCATTTTTTGAATACTTTTAATGGTTTATTTGTATTTCCATCTATACAGAAATTGCACTACGATTAATACAGGAAGACAGGAAAACGCGGCACACAAAACCGTTGCATCACAATCCAATAAGGAGGGAAATCCTATGGAAAACGAAAAGAAAGTGCAGTTAAAGCGGCTCCCCGTCACGATCATGAGAGGCGGTACCAGCAAGGGTGCATACATCCTTGAGACCGATCTTCCCGCGGAAAAGAGCGAGTGGGAAGGAATCCTTCTTAGAATGATGGGAAGCCCGGACCAGAAGCAGATCGACGGACTGGGGGGCTCCAAGTCCGTGACCAGCAAGGTTGCGATCATTAAAAAGTCCTCCCATCCGGGGGCAGATGTGGACTATACCTTCGCGCAGGTTTCCGTAGACAAGCCGATTGTCAGCTACAAAGGAAACTGCGGCAATATCTCTTCCGGCGTCGGGCCTTTCGCAATTGAAAAGGGTCTTGTGGAGATCACCGGCGACAAGACCAGCGTGCGGATCTACAACACGAACACCGATAAAATCATCATTGCGGATGTTGACACGCAGGGCGGCCAGGTGCAGTACAGCGGCGATTTCGCGATCGCGGGCGTTCCCGGAACGGCAGCTCCTGTCAAGCTCAAATTCGTAAAGCCTTCCGGAACACTCGGGAACGGACTCCTTCCCACCGGCAATGCGGTCGATACGCTGGATGTCCCCGGATATGGCCCTGTACAGGTTTCAATCGTAGACGCCGCAAACCCGCTGGTATTTGCGAAAGCAGTTGATCTCGGACTCACCGGAACGGAGCTTCCCGACCAACTGGATGCCGATCCCGATAAGCTCGACCTCCTCGAGAAGGTACGCGGTCTTGCAGCTGTTAAGCTCGGACTGATCGACGACTATACCAAGTCCGCCTGGGAGACCCCCGGCATCCCGAAGATGACATTTGTCGCAGAGGCAGCGGATTATACGACACCGGACGGCAAGAGTATCAAAAAAGAGAATATCGACCTTCTCTCCCGCATGATGTCCATGCAGAAGACCCATCCCTCCTATGCAATGACCGGCGCCATGTGCACCGCAGCTGCGGCAGTCGTACCCGGCAGCATTGTGCAGCAGGTACTTTCCCCTGACACTGACACACAGTTTATCCGGATCGGGCATCCCGGCGGAATCCTTGAGTGCGGCGTCGATTATAAGGAAAACGGAACCTGTCCTGAGATCGATGATACCTTCGGTTTCCGCACCGCTAACCTTATTATGGAAGGAACGGCGTTTATCAGGCAGTAAGTTTTGTTTGACACAGCTTCCGCATTTTCAATAATTGTCAAAATATAGAAAGGAATCAACTATGGAAATGATCAGGCAAATGATGCCGCAGATCTCTCTGCTGGTATTGGTGGTAGTCGTCGCCATCGGATTTATCAAAAAAGTGAATATCGGTTTCTTCGCCATCGGCGCTACATTCCTTCTGACACAGCTTGCGATCGCTGCAGGCGTACAGATCGAGTCCAACGGCGCAATGCGTCTTTTGAAAACAAGTGACATCGCCAAAGGATTTTCCAGCTCCATGTTCGTCACCCTTGTCGGCGTCACTTTCCTCTTCGGAATGGCTTCCGCCAACGGAACTTTGGACCTGTTCTCCAAAAAAGTCGTCGCGCTGGTAGGAAAAAGAACCTATCTCATCCCGGTCCTGATGTTCTTCCTCTCCGCTTTCATTTCCGCCATCGGACCCGGCCACATCGCCGCAGGCATCCTGATGACCACCTTTGCGGTCTATCTGGCTTTTGAGCTTGACATCAACCCCATGGCGACGGCTCTGTACGCCAAGCTGGGGGCCAACGCGGGATGTGCGTCTCCTCTGTCCCTGACCGGTATCCTGGCCAAACAGCTCTCCGAGCCCCTGGGCTACAGCGGATTTGCCCTGCACCTGTTCCTGAGCACTCTCCTCTCCGGATTCGTGTTCACCGTAATCATCTATATCGCCTACAAAGGATTTGCAGTCAAGGCGGACAACCCTCTCAAGCTTTCGGAGATTCCTCCTTTCAACATGAAGCAGAAGATCACTATGGCCGCGATCGCTGTTATGGTAATCTGCTGCATCGGCTTCAAGCTGGACACAGGCCTTTTCGCTTTCGTTATGGCAGCCGTCCTGATCCTTCTGGGCTGCGCGGATGAGAAAAAAGCAATCAAGGGTATCCCCTGGGGCACACTCATGATGATCTGCGGCGTCGGCGTCCTGGTCAATATGATCGACCTTCTCGGCGGAATTACTATGGTCTCCAATTTCCTGAGTTCTTTCATGACTGCACGCACGGCAGCTCCCATTATGGCAGCCACCTCCGGAATCCTCTCCTGGGTCAGCTCCACTACCGGCGTCGTTATGCCCGCCCTGTATCCTATTTGCGCGGATCTCGTTTCGAAGTTCGCAGGAACCAACTATGTTGAACTCATTGCAGCTGTGACAGCAACCTCTTTCGCTGCGGCGATCAGCCCCCTCTCCACCGGCGGCGCGATCATTATGTCTTCCTACTCCGCAGCCAAAGAGACCACAACAGAAGAAATGAACAAGATGTTCTCCACCCTGTTCCTTCTGTCAGTCTGCAACGTACTTCTCAACGTCGTCATGGCAGCGCTCGGCGTTTTCAACCTTGGCGGATTGTTCTAATAAACACATAAGAAATATAAGGAGGTTCACATGGTAAAACTTTATGACAGTGGTGTTTATCTGGTAAACGGAAAAGAAATCGTCCCTGCAGCAGAAGCAGCTAAGGTAGAGCAGATGACCGGTAAAAAGGCCGACCCTGCAGAAGCCAAAAAAGGCACGATCTCCTGGTCCATCTTAAAGTCCCACAATACCGCGGACGACATGGACAACCTGAAAATCAAATTTGATTCCATGACAAGCCACGATATCACATATGTAGGTATCATCCAGACGGCCCGCGCCTCTGGTATGGATAGATTTCCTCTTCCGTATGTGCTGACCAACTGCCACAATTCCCTGTGTGCAGTTGGCGGCACGATCAATGAAGATGACCACATGTTCGGCCTCACATCGGCAAAAAAGTACGGCGGCATCTATGTTCCTCCGCACATCGCCGTTATCCACCAGTACATGCGTGAGACCATGGCCGGCTGCGGCAGGATGATCCTGGGTTCCGACTCCCACACCCGTTACGGCGCTCTCGGAACCATGGCCATCGGCGAAGGCGGCGGAGAGCTGGGCAAACAGCTGCTCGAGGATACTTACGACGTAGCTTATCCGGATGTCATCGCGATCTATCTCGACGGAAAGCCCGCTCCCTATGTGGGACCTCAGGACATCGCCCTGGCGATCATCGGAGCAGTCTTTAAGAAGGGCTATGTAAAGAATAAAGTAATGGAATTTGTCGGCCCCGGCGTCTCAACGATGACAACCGATTATCGCAACGGTATCGACGTTATGACCACCGAGACCACCTGCCTGACTTCTGTCTGGCGCACTGATGATGACACTAAGGAATACCTGGCTTCCCATGGAAGACCGGAAGATTATAAAGAGCTGGGTCCCGCGGATATCGCTTACTACGACGGCTGCGTCTATGTGGACCTTAGCAGCGTAAAGCCCATGATCGCGCTTCCGTTCCATCCCAGCAACACCTATACGATCGATGAACTGAACGCGAATCTCGAGGATATCCTCCGCACTGTTGAAGTCGGAGCAGAGCGCGTTGCAGCCGGCAGAGCGAAGTTCACGCTCCTTGACAAGATCAAGGATGGAAAGCTCCAGGTTCAGCAGGGTATCATCGCAGGCTGCGCGGGCGGCAACTACACGAACGTTGTTGAGGCTGCCAACCTCCTTAGAGGAAAGAGCTGTGGATTTGATGAGTTCACTCTGAGCGTCTATCCTTCCTCCCAGCCGGTCTTCATCGACCTTGCGAGAAAGGGTTATATCGCCGATCTCATGGAAGCCGGCGCCGTGATCAAGACGGCGTTCTGCGGGCCCTGTTTCGGCGCAGGCGATACGCCTATGCACAACGGCCTGTCCATCCGCCACACGACAAGAAACTTCCCGAACCGCGAAGGTTCCAAGCCCGGCAACGGCCAGATGGCGGCGGCAGCTCTTATGGACGCAAGATCCATCGCGGCGACAGCTGCAAACGGCGGCATCCTGACCTCCGCAGAGCAGTACGATGTATGGGGCAATGTGCCTAAGCATGACTATGATGACACAGTTTACAAGGCACGCGTCTATCAGGGCTTTGGCAAAGCTGATCCTTCCGTCGAGCTCTTCGATGGACCGAACATCAAGCCCTGGCCTGAGATGGAACCTCTTGCAGACAATATTTTGCTCAAGGTCTGCTCCAAGATCCTCGACGAAGTCACGACAACCGATGAACTGATCCCGTCCGGAGAGACCAGCTCCTTCCGCTCCAACCCTCTGGGCCTTGCGGAATTCGCGCTTTCCAGAAGAGATCCCGAGTATGTAGGCCGCTCCAAAGCTGTAGACCACACCGAGCGCTTCCGCGCCGCCGGCGGCAACGCAGCTGAGATGGACCCTGCGCTGGCTTCCGTCTATGAAGTCATTGGCACGATCCCCGGTTCCGAGGACGTAAACGTGCAGGACATCGAGCTCGGCTCCATGGTCTACGCCAACAAGCCCGGCGACGGCTCCGCGCGTGAGCAGGCGGCTTCCTGCCAGCGCGTGATCGGCGGCCTGGCCAACATCACAAAGGAATACGCGACCAAGCGTTATCGCTCCAACGTCATGAACTGGGGTATGATTCCGTTCCATATCAAAGGTGAGCCGGAAGCCTTCGAGGTTGATGACTACATCTATATCCCCGGCATCCGGAAAGCACTTGACGGCGACCTCTCCGACATCAAGGCTTACGTCATCAAGGACGGCAAGGCTGTTCAGATCGATCTGTACATCCTCGACATGACCGAGAATGAGCGTGAGATCGTAAAAGCGGGAAGCCTGATCAACTTTAACAGGAACCGCAAAAAATAAAAAACAGCCTTTGACATGCAGCATGAACCATTGACTGTTATACACGGATGTTTAATTTAAAAGTGAGCCGCGTCCCGGGGACGTGGCTCACTCTATGTTTTGGCACGTTACATACTCTGTCTGAGACATAAGCGACCTCTGGGGTAGTTTGTCCACAGGTGTGGACAAACTACCCCAGAGGTCGCTTATGGTGGACAAACTACCCCAGAGGTCTCTTATCGCAAGAGCCCCCACAGCAGCAACGTCGCAATTAGTACGCGCAATATATTGCATTTTATACCTATTTTCAGTGAATAACATGCATTATATTGCATTTTATTTTTTCTCCATGTATACTGAATACGGAGGTGGTGTATTCATGAAAATCACATTCTATTCTTCTACCCCGGAAGTTCTTGCAGAAATTGGCAGCCGAATCAAAGCTGCACGAATTGCTATGCCTGCTACGCAGAAGGAACTGGCTGAGATGACGAATCTCTCCTTGCGGACGATCAGTAATCTGGAGAACGGCAAAGATGTTTCTTTCTCTACAGTTATTGAGGTGCTTCGCGCTTTGGGACAATTGCAGAGTTTAGAGCTCATGATTCCGGAGCAGGGTCCGCGCCCGAGCGAGATTGCAGCGCTTGGAAAGCCACGGGAACGGGCGCGCAAAAAGGCTGATACAGCTGCGCCGGAAACAGGCTGGAAATGGGGGGATGAAGTATGACTGTGGCAGAAGTTATATTGTGGGGAACAAAGATCGGGACGGTAGTTTTTGACAGAGAAACCGGACTGGGGTCATTTGAATATGATCCCGCTTTTCTCGCATCCGGAATCGAAGTATCTCCCATTGCCATGCCGCTCTCCAGGCGTGTGTATACTTTTCCTGAGCTCGCAAGGCAGAGTTTTCATGGTCTCCCGGGACTTCTTGCAGACAGTCTGCCTGACAAATTCGGAAATGCGATAATCGACGCCTGGCTGCAAAGTCAGGGAAGAAGACCTTCATCGTTTGATCCTGTGGAACGGCTCTGTTACACAGGCAGCCGGGGTATGGGCGCTCTTGAATATGTGCCGGCAAGAGGGCCGAGCCCGCTTGAATCGGAGAGCATCGAGATTGATCGCCTGGTCCGGCTTGCTTCGGAAATCCTTCGCTCTCGCGAAGATATGCATGTTACAGCCGGGGAAAATGCCATGCAGGAGCTTATCCGTGTAGGAACTTCAGCCGGCGGCGCACGGGCCAAAGCAGTCATCGCCTGGAATAAGCAGACCGGCGATATCCGTTCCGGGCAGATCGACGCCGGGAAAGGCTATGAGTATTGGTTGATCAAGTTCGACGGCGTCAGCAAAAACGGCGACAAAGAAGGCGACGATGCCCCTCAATATACCAAAATAGAGTACGCCTACTATCTTTTGGCTCAAAACGCAGGAATCTCCATGAGCGAATGCCGCCTGTATGAAGAGAATGGACGTTATCATTTCATGACTCGGCGGTTTGACCGGGATCCCGCAACGGGGGCAAAACTCCATATGCAGTCCCTGGGCGGTATGGCGCATTTCGACTTCAATCTCCCCGGAGCATACAGCTATGAGCAGGCAGCGCAGGTAATGCGGCAGATAAGGATCTCTAATACAGAGATCAGCCAGTTTTACCGCCGTATGGTCTTTATTGTCCTGGCACGAAATCAGGACGACCATGTAAAAAATGTTTCTTTTCTCATGGACCGGCGCGGCAGATGGAGCCTCTCACCCGCTTATGATGTAACGTACGCGTACAATCCTCACGGCATGTGGACCGGAACCCATCAGATGACCGTAAACGGTAAACGCGATGCGATAACTATGCAGGACCTCCTTTCCACTGCAAGGAATATGGGGATAAAGAACGCAGAGGCAGAAAGGATCATTTCCGAAGTTCGGAAAAGTCAGGCACGGTGGCTGCAATTTGCTCAGGAAGCTGAGCTGCAGGAGTCAACTGCCGTGAAAATTCAGAAAGCATTCATAACTGTTTAGATAATAATCGACCTCTGGGGTAGTTTGTTCACAGGT
>CACZXG010000023.1:4284-33115 GCA_902785055.1 uncultured Lachnospiraceae bacterium | reverse complement strand
CTGACAAGATATTACGCGGACGTACTTGGATGGACCAAACATATCTCAGGCGCATTTGCGGCGCTTCTTCCGATCATATCCGTGATCTTTGTTGTATTTGGAAATCTCACTATCGGGAAGTGGATCGACAACACCAGGACTAAGGCGGGAAAGGCCCGGCCTTACATGATCGCGTCGATTCCCCTGCTTATTGTCGCTATTCTGCTTCTGTTTTCTTCTCCCAATAACGGTTCCGCGCTGGAGATGATCTGGATCGCCCTTAGTTACAATCTGTACTACGCGTTCGCATATCCCTGCTATTACACGGCGCACAGTTCGATGATTTCGCTGTCCACCAGGGACACCAATAAGAGGGGACTTCTGGCCACGATGTCCAACGCGGCCCTGGTTGCTACGGCGGGCGTAGGGGCGAGCATTCTTGTGCCGTTCCTCTTGCAGAGTTATATGTTTGTGTACGACGACAGAGAGCTTGACATTGCGGCGTCCTATTCCCACTGGAGAACGATGGCGATCGTCCTGTCTCTGGTAACGGCAGCCGGGATCCTGGCGGAGTTCTATTTCACCAGAGAGCGCATTACCGAAGAGGCCATAGAGCGGCCCCGGGAAGAGGAGATCCCGGCGAGCCGCCACAGGAAAGCCTGTTTCAGAAGCCGCTATTGGTGGATGGTCATGCTGTACGTGCTGTTCTTTCTTACGGGGCAGCTCGTCAAGAACACATCCATGAGTTTCTACTCGCGCTGGATGTTCGAAAGCGTTCTGTGGGCGAAGGATCCCGAAGAAGCTTCAGGAGCCCTGATGAGCGCTCTGGGCCTGATCGGCGGCCTTCCCGCGGCGCTTGGCATGTTCATTGTATGGCCTCTCGCCAACAGGTTCGGTAAACAGCGCACGATCATCACCGGGCTGGTCCTGTCGCTTGCCGGAGGACTGGTCTCATTCCTCGGCGTACACGATTTCAAAATAGTGTGCGCCGGCGTGACGCTCAAGGCGATCGGTATTGTTCCTTCGCAGTTTGTTTTGCTGGCACTCATTTCTGACGTCCTGGACCACCTGGAGGCAGAGAACGGATTCCGCAGCGACGGCTTCACGATGTCGGTCTACAGCGCGATCATGGTGGGGATTCTGGGTCTTGCGATGGGTTTTGTGAGCGGTCTTCTTGGCCTTGCCGGGTACGACGCGTCGCTGGTGCGCCAGCCGGCCGCAGTCGAGAAGGTGCTGATCCTTACTTACCTCGGGATCGACATGATCGTCTTTACGTTTTCCGTCATTCTCCTGTGGAAGATGGACGTCGAGAAATATGCCAGGGAGGACAGGCAGAAGATCAGAGAGAATGAATCGATATTTTGACCAATTTTGTTGACTTTAAGTAGAAACGTGAAAATGTATCCATCACTTAACTGTAAACAAGCTCAACACCCACGAGGAAATCCATGAGCAACTACATCACCACCTACACCGGCAGGCATTTCGAGCCGACAAATCCCAACCGGGAAGCAATCTGTATTGAAGACATTGCCCATGCTTTGTCGCTGATCACCCGTGGCAACGGCCATGTGAAGACTTTCTGGTCCGTCGGCGAGCACTGCCTGTGCTGCGCGAAGGAAGCAGCTGCCCGGGGGCTTTCAGACCGCCTGATTCTCGCCTGTCTTCTGCATGATGCAAGCGAGTGTTACATGTCAGACATTCCGCGCCCATTCAAGAAAGAACTGCCGGAGTACTGTAAGCATGAGGACCATTTGCTCGATCTGATCTACGAGAAGTTTCTTGGGGATTCATTGACAGCAGAAGAGCAGGTACAGCTTAAGGCCATAGATGATGCACTGCTCTGGTATGACTTGACAATTCTTCTGGGAGAACGACCGGGTGATGAAGCGCCGAAGCTGCAGGTCATGCCTGATTATGCTGTGAGACCTTTTGCAGAAGTGGAACAGGAGTATCTGGAGATGTTCAGGGAATACTCAAGATGAGTGCAGCAGAAGTATTTGAGAATAATCTAATTAGCCGCATAAGAAAAAGGACTGGGGAATCGTTTTCCCAGTCCTTTTTTGTCATAAGACTCCGCATTTCTTAAAGCATATTACCTGCCTCACTTCCTGCTATAGATCACCGCCAGTCCTCCGTGGGAGGTCTCCCGGTATTTTTCATCCATGTCGAGGCCGGTGCGGTACATGGTCGCGACGACTTCGTCGAAGGAGATTTTCCGTGTGGTGTAGAGGAAGCGGGAGAGGTTCACTGCGGTGATCGCGCGCATGGCTGCGACGGCGTTGCGCTCGATGCAGGGGATCTGCACCAGGCCGTTTACAGGGTCGCAGGTGAGGCCGAGGTTGTGTTCCATTGCGATCTCGGCGGCATACTCGATCTGGTCGATGTTAAGTTTGTAAAGGGCAGCAAGAGCGGCGGCAGTCATGGAGCAGGCGCTTCCGATTTCCGCCTGACATCCGCATTCAGCACCGGAGATACTGGCGTTGGTGCGGATCACGTTGCCGACAAGCCCTGCAACAGCAAGAGCATCCAGGATCTCGTTCTCCGGGAAACCGCGGTCTTTGCACATGTAGTACATTACTGACGGCAGAACGCCGCAGCTTCCGCAGGTCGGTGAAGTGACCACGATGTTCTCGTCGGCGTTTTCTTCGCTGACCGCATAGGCGTAGGCGGCGATCACGCGGTTCATGGTCACGTCGGCGCTCTCGTTGTAGCAGCGTTTTTCATAGAGAAGCTTAGCTTTTCTGGCCACATTCAGGCCGCCGGGAAGAATGCCTTCCGCGGCAAGTCCGCGCTCGACGGAATCCTTCATGGCCTTCCAGATTCTCTCCAGATAGGGACGGAGCGAGGAACCTTCCATCTTGTAGATGAAAGCGGGGAGGTCGATGTTTTGACTGCGGCAGGATTCCAGCATTTGTGAGAAATTCTCCTGCGGATAGATTTCAATCTCTTCTTCGGAAGCCTCGTTTTCGATGCGGATGGAACCGCCGCCGATACTGAAGATGCGGGCACTGCCCAGCACTTCGCCGTCCCTCAGGGCCTCAAAGAGCATCGTGTTGGGATGCGGCAGACCGCGCTCGGTGCGGTTGAAGAGAATCTCGGCGTTCGGAATAGCCGACCGGATCGCTTTGCCGGTGCCATGGCCCTCGCCGGTGAAGGCAAGGGAACCGTAGAGTGTGACGCGGAAACTGTCGGCAGCGGGGTAGCGGCGGGCGAAGATCTTAGCGGCGCGGTAAGGGCCGACTGTGTGGGAACTCGAAGGGCCGTGACCGATCTTGTAGATGCTTTTTATACTTTTCATGGATTAATGATCTCCTTGAGGATTCTCTCAAACGAGGACAAAACCACTCGCCGGGACAAGCCGTTTTTCAAAGGCGGGAGCAAGCGGACGAAGAAATTCACCCAATCAGATACCGGTCGATCACCTCAGCGATGCCGTCGTGATCATTGTCGCCGACAACCACGTCGGCAGCCTGCAAAGCGGCTTCGTTGGAGTTGCCCATGGCAACGCCGAGGCCGGCCATTTCGAGCATAGGGACGTCATTGAAGGCGTCTCCGACGCCGATGGCTTCCTCGATCGGAACGCCCAGAACCTCGCACAGATCGACGAGCCCTGTGCCCTTGGACACGCCCTGGGGAGTGACCTCGAAGGAAGTCTGCTCGGCATAGGTGAAGTCCAGCGGCAGATGCGTCAATCGCTCCTGTGTCCGCAGACGTCCGTCGGGAGTCGCGTGGTACATGTTCATTTTATTGACCTCGTGAGCGTGCTCTATGGCAAAGGCCCGCACATCCTCCACGAGGGAAGTGGTCGCCTCGTAGAGCGGCTGGTAAACTGCCATCTGGAAGTGCGGCATATTCGCCACATCCGCCGCCTCCACGTAGGAGATGCCGTTCACCATGACCTGGAGCATCAGGTCCTCCTTCGCTGAGGCTTCCGCGAGGATCGGGATGAACTCTGCGGGGATCACTTTTTTGGCAAGAACTTTTTCAAGGGCAAAGTCGTAGATCACGGTTCCGCAGGTGCAGGCCCCGTAGCGGATGCCCATTTCCCCGAAGGGATAAAGGGTGAGCTCCGAGACTGCCCGCCCGGTGTCGATCGCGAGGATCCTGCCGGCAGCCGATGCCCTTTTGCAGGCTTCCACTGTGGAAGGCTGGATCTCCTTCCGGGAGTTCAAAAAAGTGCCGTCCATGTCGAAAGCGGCGAGTCTATATTTGCTCATATCATCCGTTCTCCTTTTTGAGTTCAATGTTTGCTCTGAAAATACTCTAACAGATCCGAGACGCGAATGAAGTAAAAATCGTCCGCAGACTGTTTCGTTCCGTCACTCCTCGTCAGAATGTCCGCATAGAGATCTGAGGAACTGATAAAATCGCCGTTTTCCGTGAGGTAGTGATCGCGCTCATCGGTGATGTCTTTGTCGATGGCGAGGACCAGGCCGTCGTAGTCGGCCGGAACACGGAATGTGAGCGTCGTCTCCAGCGCCGCCGGACAGGTGAAGCGGTACTTGTCGCCGTCCTGCCGCTCATTCCAGTCGGAGAAGGAAGCATTTCTAATATCCGATTGGGCGAACAGACGGTAAGTGCGCCCCTTCCAGGTGATGTCCGACTCCGCCATAGAGGAAGCCTGAGCCTGCCCCGGACTTATACTCTCTTCCTCCGGATCGCCGTTTGAGCCGACGTAGTTCAGAAGGGAAGTGCCGGTGTAGGCGTCGCAGGGATAAGCCGCGTTTTCTGTCCACTTGACGTAAAAGGGATTCTTGTAGTAGTTCTCATAGGCGGATATACTCTCGACTCCGTTCATAGTCCCGGACCAGTAGAGTTCGACAGTAATGTCCACAAATCCGCCCGAGCGCAGCTTCATCTCGCCGCCCACAGGCTCCGACTTCGCGTCGACGATCGTAAGGACCGCGTCTTCGATGTGATCGGGATCCCGGAACAGGTCGTGAGACTCCGGGTTTGAGTGATCGTACATTGCAATGGCCCAGAAAGTTCTGAGGTCAAACTCCCTGTCCGTGGTGTACTGAAAGCCTTTCCACTCGTCGTAGCGCATTCCTGCGGGTGGCACATCAGGGCCGTGCATGACGTCTTCCGTCTTATCTTCAGCTGCCAGTGCCGGGCTGCCTGCAAATGTCAGGGAAGAAGTCCCGGCAAGAGCCAGCGCAAGAGCGCCTGCCGCAGCTGCTGTGATCAGTTTTTTCTTTCCGGTTACCATAGCGTTCCTTCTCCGTATCCCTGGGCGTCTCCGCCGTCTATGTACTCATAATCATAGGAGGACGAGCTGCTGCCGTCTTTGAGGTCTTCTTTCTGCTGACGGAGGTCTTCCTTGAGCTTCTCCTGGCGGGCCTGCTCTTCTTTGACCCGCTGTTCTTCTTCCTTCTGACTCTGGGCGTCTTTCTTGCCCTGGTCGCTGCCGCCGTCATTCTGGTCCTGATTCTCATCCTGACCTTCACCGCCGTCCTGGTTCTCGTCCTGGCCGCCGCCACCGCCGTCTCCGCCGTCGTCGCTGGAATCGGACTGGCTCTGAAGCTGTTCGAGCATCCTGTCGATGTCGTGCTTGAGCTTGTCCGCGTCGCGGTAATGGCCGTCGTCGCTTCCGACGGGCTCGCTGGCGCACTCCGCCTCGGTCAAAATAGCGCGCGCCTGCTGCAGAGTGACCATAGCCTCAGCAACGGCCTCCGCATCAGAGTAATCCAGGTTGTCGAAATCGATCGTGTGACACATGGACAGAGCGAGGTTCACGCGGATTTTACATTCCTCATCGTGCTCGGGATGTTCCGGCGGGTCATTCTGATATGCCAAAGTATAGTAATAGATCGCCTTGTCGTAGTTGCCCCGCTGATATTCCACATTTCCGAGATTGTAAGGCGCCACATAATTCTCGCCGAAGGGGAGATAGGGCAGAAGATTCTCGGGGATCGGGGAATAACGGCCGCTGTTGTAGCTGCGCAGAAATTCCGCGTTGATGAGGCTTCTGAGCAGAATGAGGACGCCCACCGTGATCACAATAGCGCAGACGGAGAGGAGGACCCTGCGGATTATGGCGAGTACGTTTTTGATCTTCTCAAAATCCGGATTCATCACGCCACCCCCCCTCTGTAAATGGTCAAAAAGAGCCAGACCAGAAGCAGCAGACCCACGAAGGCCGCAAAGTAGTGGTAAGTCTCCAGATAGCCTGTCCGGTTGCCGTCGGCGAAAAAGGCGTCGCGGCTCATCAGCCGGATCGTCTGCAGCCTTGTGGAAAGAGCGCTGCCCGGGTCACTTGTTTCATTGATGTAAAGGAGCCCCAGGTCACCGGAGACCTGCCGCAGAGCATCCTCGTCGATGCGGGAGAGGGCGATCGTCCCGTCCGACACGTTTTTGATATAGCCCCGTCCGGGGTAATTCATGCGGCCGCCGGCCGCTGTGCCGTAACCGAGGACCGCGCCGTTGTCCACCAGCCCGTGCAGCTCGCTGAAGCTCATGAGAGTGGAGCCGTCAGTGGTTTCGCCGTCGCTGAAAAGAAAGACGATAGTCCTGCGGTTTCCCTTTTTTGCCGCCGCGGACTCCGCTGTAATGCGCAGAGCCTCGAAGGCAGTGTTCAGGGACGAGCCCTGAGAGGTAGTAAAGGACGGCATATCCAGATCGGATACTATATCGCTGACGGATACAATATCCTGAGTGAAAGGAGTCAGGATCTCCGCGCCGTTGCTGAAACTGATAACGGAGAAACTGCTCCCGGGAAGGGCGTCCATGATCATCTGAATGTCTTTTTGGACGCCATCCATGCGCTTGCCGCCCTTGTGGTCCTCAGCCCACATACTGATGGTGGTATCCACCACAAAAGCGACGTCCAGGTTGTTGGTGCGGATCTCCGCGTCAGGGCTGAGATACATGGGCCTGAGGCCAACGCCGACGACGCCGGCCGCCATGCATGCGAGTATCACAATGGCTGTCACTTTGCGGGAGAGTTTCCCTCTCGTGACGCCTCTGCGCAGGATAAAATAAGCGGTCGTCAGAACGATCAGCACAAAGCCTGCGGCGAGCACATAGAACCACACTGTCGGAAGATCTGTGTCTTCGGTGGCAGTGGCTGTACTGGTGATCTTGCGCTCGAGGGACTGGATGTCTGCGAGGATCTCCTCGGCGGACAGGGCAGTGCCGGGACCGTAGAACTTGCCGCCTGTGGATTCCACGGCTTCCTGCATCTCGGCGGCAACGGTCATAGCCCCGTCGCTCTCCGGGGTCGCGGGATCGATGCCGAATACAGTTACTTTGTCAAAGGCGCACATGCCCGCGGCGTCTTTCAGCGTCACAAGCGGGTCGCCGAGAAGTTCAGGCCGGTTGTCTGAAACGAATATGATGACCCTTGTCCGCTCTTCCTCAGTGAGCTCCGGGAAGCTGAAGAGACAGGAGGCCAGGCCTTCGCCGATGGCGGAAGTGCCCTTCATTTCGTAACCTGCCGTCAGACCTTCGTCAAAAGAGGAAAGGATTTTGTTCAGTTCCTCGTAGCGGGCTCTCTCGGAGTCCGGGATATCGTATACAGAGTCGTACTTCTGCGCGTAGGAAGTCTCAAATTCCTCCTGGGCAGCCAGATATCCCTCCAGGGAATCCAGCCTGCGGAGGACAAAATCGTAATCGTCTGTCATCGGGACAAACTGGATACTGGAAGTGTTAAACAGCGAGATCCCGATGCGGTCGCCGTCGAGGCCCGTCACAGTTTCCCGGAAGGCCTGTACGAGATTCTGCACGCCCTCATAGTTGGAGGAGGACAGGTCTACGCACAGAAAAACATCTCTGCGGTTGACAGTGTCCTTGATCGTGTCTCTTTTAAAGGGACGCGCGACGAGAAAAGAGGCGGCCACGATCGCCAGGATCAGCCCTGCGGCTGTCAGGACCCGGAAGATCACAGCTTCTATGAGGCGGCGCCTGTAGAGCGGATTCGCCTTGATGCGGGCCGTGTTTGCAGCCTTAATAAAAGTCCTGCTGTCAGGCCTTTTCTTGAGTTTAAATGCGGCAAAACATACCGCGGCGGTAAGAAGCGCCGCGAGAATGAGCGCCCAGGGATTATGAAAACTTACACTCATCTTTGATCAGCTCCTTACCTTTATTGATCATGCGCCGCGCTTCCTCGTGACTGCAGTCCGGAGAAACGGGGTCGTAGCATTTTCTGATAGTCCTCGCGACGCCGGGCGCGCTGTTTCGGAGGGCGATTTCGCGGGCTTTGGCGTATGCCGCTTCTTCGTCCTTGGCGCCTGTCACGGCATAGACGAAGCTTCGGACAGCCCTGTTCATATTCTCGACTGTGCTGTGAGGATCGAGATCCCCCGCCTCGAAAGCAAGCTGGATCCGCTCCATCCAGGTGAGGGAGTTGTGGTTGATCTTGGGCAGCACAAGCAGCTTCCGCAGAAAGCGGGGAGTCACCCGCATGACTCTGTTGAGGAATCTGTTGACGGAAGACTGGCGCTGCGCTGTGCGGCGGATCCGCTGCTCCCTGATGGCGCGCCCGTAGACCTTGTCCACCAGGGCCTTGCCCTTCTCCAGGGAAGCCCCGGCGTCGACTGAAGACGCGCGGGCGAACATAGGCTCATAGTATTCTCTGATGAGTTCCGCCAGTTCGGGTCGTCCCAGCCTGTTCAGGTCCTCCAGGACCATGGTTCCCGTCTCAAGGCCGGTGACATCGTGAACGAACCTGCGGACTTCCTGACTCATCTGCTGGTGGGCAGACCGGGAGTCGATCTCTTTGTTATTATAGGCCTGCTCGATCTTTCCAACCTGACGAAGGCAGTCCCGGCGGAGCTTGTCGATCCTGAAAGGAGAGTCCAGCTTCACCGCGAAGATCCGGTTGAAACCGAAGCGGAGCAGCAGAGCAAAGACGATCAGCGCGATCCCAACCGCGTACCAATAGGGGGAGAAGGAGAAAGGAGACTGAAGATCTATGGAATATTTCATTGGACCTCCTTTCTGCGGCCGAACAGATCGATCAGGGTATCGACGATCTCTTCCTCTTTGGAAATGCTCTTAAAGAAGATGCGGTTCCGGGTGAGAAGATGGTCCGCGGTGCGCTCCAGATCCTCCCTGATCTTCAGCTCCTCCTGCCGGAGGTCCCTGCAGATGGCCAGGAAGGGATCCACAAAGCGGTCGTCCTCGAGATCGAACGCGCCGTCCGCTGTCAGGAGCGCGTCCTCGATCTTGAAAACGTAGACATCGTTATAATAGATCAGGCGCCTCACAAGGGTTTCATCCATCTCGGCGAGCCCCTCCGCGTCTGTGATGATGATCATTACCATGTGCCGCTCGAAAAGACCTGCGGCACTGGAGACTGTGTCGTAGAAGCTCTGCTTGGGCACGCCGCACTCGAGCGCCTGATGGTACTCGGTGAGCAGCTCCTCGAGGTGCATGGGGCCGGAGGTGAAGGAACTGACCCTGGAACTCTCGCTGCCGCAGCAGGAAAGGGCGTAGTTCACCCCCTGCTTGCCCAGAAGATAAGCCGCCACGCCGAAAGCCATCAGCGCGATCTGCTCCTTGGACTCCCCTGCGGGCGTGTCGCCCGTCATTTTCTTCCCCGTGTCGCCGATGAACAGCACGTCATGCTTTCTGTCGGCAAAATAGCGTCGGATCAATGTTTTGCCCACCCGGGAGGAGGACTTCCAGTCTATGTAGTTGACATCATCTCCGTAGCGGTACTCTCTGAGGTCATCAAAATCAAGACTGCGTCCATGCTGCATGGAACTGTAGTCTCCTTCGAGAAGATCTGAGGTCTTCCGCTTTGTGTAGAGCGCGGCGACGCGCCGCACCCGGTCGAGATAATCGTAATTAAGATCTAAACTCATGGCGTAGGTACCGAATTGACAAGCTTATCGATGATCGTTTCAACGGAGACATTGTCGGCGACTGCCGCGTAGTTCAGGCCGATCCTGTGGCGCAGCACCTGGTGGCGCATATTCTTGACGTCCTCGGGGATCGCGTAGGTGCGGCCGTTCATCAGTGCGTTCGCCTTGGCGATCTTGAGGAAGTTGATGGTCGCGCGGGGGCTTGCGCCGATCCTGATATAACCGGCGATCTTCTTGTCGATGTTCTGTTCGGGATAGCGGGTGGCCGTCACGATATCGGCGATATATTTTTTGACAGAGTGGTCCACATAGACCTTGTCGGCGATATCCTGCACCTTGTCCACGTCCTCGAGAGTGAGCACTGCGGGAAGTTTGCTGTTAATGGTGCCGTTCTCGATCTTGTTCATGATGATGATCTCCTGGTCCGCGGACGGGTAGGTGATCTTCTCCTTGATCATGAAACGGTCGGTCTGGGCCTCGGAGAGAGGGTAAGTGCCTTCCTGCTCGATGGGGTTCTGGGTCGCGATGACAATGAAGATGTCCTGCGGCATCTTGTAAGTGATCCCGCCGATGGTGACCTGGCGCTCCTGCATCGCCTCGAGCATGGCGCTCTGGGTCTTGGCGCTGGATCTGTTCACCTCGTCGAGCAGCACGAAATTGGCGAAAACAGGGCCGAAGATCGTCTCGAACTTGCCGGTCTCCTGGTGGTAGATCTGCGTGCCGATGATGTCGCTGGGCAGCAGGTCAGGCGTGCACTGGATCCTCGAAAACTTGCCGCTGACGGCGTCGGAGATCGCCTTCGCCGCGGTGGTCTTGGCGAGACCGGGCACCGACTCGATCAAAATATGCCCGTCCGCCACTACAGCCGTGATCAGCGACTTCTTGAGCTCTTCCTGTCCCACGACCCTGTTGGAGAAATAATCGCCGAGCTTCGCGATCACACTCTGGGCGAAAGAGAACTCTTCCTGCGGGATAGCGTTTTTGCCTTTAAAATTATCCATTTTTCCTATTCCTGATCCTTTCTGGAGAATTTCCTTCTTCGGAGAATTTTCTGGTTGTCATTTTACCACATATTGGAGACCTCTGCACATTGGGAGACCACTGGGGTAGTTTGTCCACAGGTGTGGACAAACTACCCCAGAGGTCGATTGTTCATTTGACAGATGGAATTAATGAAGATACTATAATTCAGATACGAATGGAATTGAGCTGTCCGAAACGTATATTTACTTACAGCAACTGTTAACACAGCACAAATTGCAGAGGAAAAAACGAATGAAAAAGAGATTATTTATACTGACCACTCTTATCATCAGCGTATACGCCATGACCGCTTGCGGAAAAGGCAAGGAAGAAGCTCCGGCTTCACCGCAGGAAGTTGTTCAGGAAGCGGCCGAGGAGACGGTCAAGGAAGCGGCCGAGGCGGCAGAACCCGAAAACCTCCTGGAGGATTTTGTAGGCGATATGGATCTGTCCGGTTCATGGGACGATGAGGTCAGCAAAAGGGCTTCCATGGATGTCGTAAAAAATGAGGATGGCAGCTACGATATCACAGTTCACTGGGGCGGAAGCGCCACAGAGACAGCGATCTGGACGATCCACGGCAATTACGACCCCGAGGCGGGCATGCTTTCCTACGACGACGGCAATTACTCGATCCACACTGTTGACGACAAAGGAAACGAGACCATTTCCGGAGAAGAGAAGACGAGCGGCGCTTTCATGAAGGAAGGCGACAAGCTTCGCTGGCAGGATTCCAAGAATGCTGAACAGGGATTGTTTTCTAAGACAACTGAATAATTCTCAAGAGCAGTCGACTTTATTAATGCAATTAAAAGCCGCCTTTTCTGCCGATCAAATTCCCGGCAGCAAAGGCGGCTGTTTTTTGGTTCTGAGAGACGGCCATTACCACTTCACAACTTGCACAGCATTATATATTCCTCATCGTTCTCATCTACGGTCTCAAAGCCGACATTTTCATACATCCGAACCGCATAATTCGCTTTCTGCACGGCGAGAGAGGCCTGTTTGAAGCCCCGCTCCCTCAACAGGCAGAGCATATTCCGCATCAGCCGGGTTCCGATCCCTTTACCCCGGTATTCCGAAATCAGGGATATGGCAAAAGACGGCGTCTCATCATCCACATGGCCGTAGTCGTCCATGATCCTCGTCCATACGGCGCCTACCACATGGCCATCTGCCTCAGCAAGCAGACAAAGGTCCGCTTCACATCTGCCAAAATATTCATAATAGATCCTCAGTTCCGACCGCTCTACGATATCCCTGGCCGGGGGCTGCACGCCCTCCGGAATGAAGATCGCCTCGTACAGGAAATCCTTCAGTAAACCAGCTTCTTCAGTACACAATTTTCGTATTATAACGTCATTGTGGACTTCAATCAGATCCTCTACATCAATACAGCGGAAACCGTTATCCATTAGGAGCTGCGCGGTCACGCCGGCTCTGTCCACCAGCTTTCCCGAAAATGTGCCGTCGTACCGCTGCTTCACTCCGCAGCTGGGACTCCTGGATTGCAGCACGATCAGGTCCGGCTGCTCTATTTTGGCAATTTCCAGACACTTTGCGGCGCCGGCGCGGAACTGCGCATCCACGTTCCGGCCGTCTTTGGCGGTGACCACGCCGTTTCTGATCTCTGAGGGAACGCGAGGCGTAGGAAGCCCGCCCATCTGCTCCGGGCAGACTGTGAGCACTTCGTTTGTGTCCATCAGCCGAATAACCTTCTCGCTGCGGTTGTTCCCACCGTTATATTTGCAATTCTCACCTGCGAGGCAGGCGCTGACCATGATTTTCATTGTTACTGTTCCTCGTGCACGGAATCGTGTAATCCCTTGTCTTTCTTCAGTGCTGCGCTCAGGGAATTCGGAATGCCGCGAGGCCCGCGAACAGCATAAATCCCATATTCCGCCTTAAGGACGTCAAATGTAAATTTGTCAGGCGCATAGCGCTTCTGAAGCCTGATCTTCATCAATGCTTTGATCGTGATATATTTGTTCGCGTGGTTGTAAGGAATGTCGGTTTCCAGCACCTTGCACTTGTACATCACAGCTGAGTACGGCGCTGCTACGTACAAATAGACGGTATCCCCTTTTTTGATCCCCGCGCCCTGCTTCCAGTCGATGATATCCGTATCATCAAAGGCATGTATGATATCATAGTACTTCGGATTCGACGGAATGATCCATTCCTTCGGAGGACGGATTTTCTCTTTTTTCTTTGCTGAAGCCGTCGCCAAAAAGCTCATGTCGATCAGGTCAAAGACCCTGTTCTCCGGCACTGTACCGTCCAGTAAAACAGAGATCCAGTGCATTTTGTTCATGTGGTAGGCAGGCATGATCCCGGCTTCCCGGATGACAATATCCCGAAAGATCACATCATCGATCTTGAGATTGATCACATCTGCAAAATCCGCGCTATGGAGCCCGACCTTGTTCCCCTGTACATCCATCACCAAGGCAAACCACTTATTATTGTCCGCGTGCCGGAAAACGGCGCTGTCCGGGGAAGTGCGCCAGGGATACTCAGGCTGTACTTTGTATTTCTTTTTGATGTAGTCAAAAACCTTCTGCCGATCCATCAACTTCATCTCCCATATCTGAATTCATACCTGCGCACCGGCGACATATCTGCTGGTATTTTTATTATAGCTTGTAATCGACCTAGCTTGTAATCGACCTCTGGGGTAGTTTGTCCACAGGTGTGGACAAACTGCCCCAGAGGTCACTTAAAATGGTATATTAAAGATACGGGAATTTCAGCCATAAGGAACAAACTACCCCAGAGGTCGCTTTGTTCAGAGGTCGCTTTGTTCGGAGGAGATCATGATTAAAAATATTTCCATCGTAAGCCTTTCGCGAGGGATTCTTGGTGAATCCTTTATGCAATTTGAAGTTGAGATCGGACTTCGCAGACTGAAGGATCTTGGTCTGAACGTTAAGTTCATGCCGAATGCGCTGAAGGGCTTGGAATATGTGGAAGCGCATCCGAAAAAGCGCGCTGAGGATTTATTACAGGCGTTTCGTGATCCGGACATCGACATGATTTTTTGCGCTATAGGCGGAGATGACACCTACCGGTTGCTGCCATATCTGTTTGATCACGACGAGCTGGCGGATGCAGTTACGGATAAGGTGTTTCTGGGGTTTTCAGATACAACGATCAACCATCTGATGCTTCACAAGGTTGGACTGCGGACTTTCTATGGTCAGGCTTTTCTTCCGGATATCTGTGAGCTTGGACCGGAGATACTTCCATATACCCAAAGGTATTTCGAAGAACTGATCAGAACCGGAGGCATCCGGGAAATAAGGCCCAGTGATGTCTGGTATGAGCAAAGAGACTCTTTTACTCCGGAACAGGTTGGCATAAAGCTTCCCGTCCATCCGGACCACGGATATGAGCTGCTGCAGGGACCCCATGTGTTCTCGGGCAAAATACTCGGCGGCTGCATTGATTCTATCTATGATATTTTCGATGGCGAGCGATACTTTGACATGCCGGTGCTCTGCAAAAAGTATCATCTGTTCCCAGATCCGGAAGAATGGAAGGGGCGGATCCTTCTGTTGGAATCGAGCGAGGAAAAGCCGGCGCCCGCCAAATTCCGGCGCGCGCTTGAGTACCTCAAGGGAGCGGGTGTGTTTGATGCTGTTTCCGGGGTGCTGGTCGGAAAACCGATGGATAACACGTATGCGGAAGAATATCGAAAGGTCCTTGTTGATGTCATCGGCCGCCCGGAGCTTCCCGTAGTGTTTAACGTAAATATCGGGCACGCGATGCCCCGATGCATAATACCATTTGGTGCCGATGCGGTTGTAGATGTGGAGAAGCAGGTCATCCGATTTAGCTAAGAGACCTCTGGCTAAGAGACCTCTGGGGTAGTTTGTGGTCAGATGAGGATTATTCCACAAGTGTCCACAAACTACCCCAGAGGTTGAGTTTCGGTAACCGATGACACGTTTCGTGTCACGGATGTGAAAGCCCGTTTCTTGTGGAGTTAGGTGCTCTTCAGTACCATTTATTCCGTCAGATGTACACGAAGTACAGGCAGAAAGGCGGAATAAATCATGAAAATGAATCGGAACATTAGAAGCTGTCTATGGACAGGAATCAGTCTTTTGACTGCTTTCCTGCTGTGGACGCTCCTGATCACGGGAGTTGACGTGCAGGCAGTCGGTCCGAACGGAACAGAGGTTGGCTTTGCGGCCTTCAATCTGTGGTTCCACAGTCTTACAGGAGTCCATTTGACTCTGTACACGATCACGGATTGGCTTGGGCTTGTCCCGATTGCAGTTTGCCTGTGTTTTGCGGCTCTTGGCGCGGCTCAACTGGTCAAACGGAGAAGCCTTTTCCGGGTCGATCGGGATATTATACTTCTGGGGCTTTACTATATTCTGGTAATATTTTGCTATCTGTTCTTTGAAATGGTGCCCATCAATTACAGGCCGATCCTGATAAACGGCGTTTTGGAGGCCTCTTACCCCTCGTCGACAACGCTTTTGGTCCTGAGCGTGATGCCGACCTTGAAGTTCCAGATTGACCGGAGGATCGAGAAACCGTTTGTCCGGAAGGCGACCACTGTGTTTGTGATCGCATTTTCGATGTTTATGGTGAGCGGGAGACTGATAGCAGGTGTCCACTGGGCAACGGATATTATCGGGGCTGTTTTGCTGAGCTTCGGGCTATTCCGGCTCTATCAATATTTTGTTCAATTGGCTGACCTGCATGGAGAGAAATATGGAGTTCAATGAAAAACTTCAGGAATTAAGAAAAGGCAAAAAATTGACACAGGAGGAGCTTGCGCAGGATCTGTTCGTTTCGAGGACGGCTATTTCCAAATGGGAATCCGGCCGGGGATATCCGAGCATCGATTCGTTGAAAGAGATTTCGCGGTACTTTTCAGTCTCGATCGATGAACTCATTTGCCCGCAAGAGATCATTTCCGCGGCGGAAGAGGAAAAGCAGGAATATGCCGGCAGAACCGCTTCGTTCATATGCGGCGCATTGGATCTCTTTACAGCAATTTTGCTGCTTGTGCCTGTGTTTGGAAACGGTGCGGATTCCGCGGAGGCTGTGTCCTTGTTTGGGCTGACCGGCGTTCAGTTCTGGGTAAAGATGGTATTTCTGGTAACGATTGCAATCACAGCGCTGAACGGCCTGTGCGGACTGATCATCTTGAAATTCGATCATCCGGTTTGGGACAGGCATCGACTGATCACAGGGATGGTGCTGTCCATTGTGGGGGTGGCTGTTTTCATTGCCGCCAGGCAGCCTTATGCGGGGATTATATATTTTGACCTGTTAGTGATCAAAACACTTGGAATATGGAGGAAATAGATGAGGTATCTCAAAACAATAACACTCAAAGACGGCAGAATATGCACGCTGCGAAACGGAGAGGAGAAAGACGGGGCACCTGTACTTGCCAATTTCATCCTGACCCACGAGCAGACCGATTATCTGCTCTCTTATCCGGATGAGAGCACCATGACTGCCGAGCAGGAAGGGCGGTTCCTGCAGGAGAAAACGGACAGCGATAATGGGATCGAGATCCTCGCGGAAGTTGACGGAGTGGTCACAGGCCTTGCCGGCTTTGACGCAGTCGGAGGCAGGGAGAAAATCCGGCACCGGGCGGATTTTGGCATCAGTGTGGACCGGCAGTACTGGAACCTCGGAATCGGAACGGCGCTGATGAATGCGTGCATCGAATGTGCCAGGGCAGCGGGCTATGAGCAGATCGAACTGAGCGTTGTCGCAGAAAATGAGGCGGCGATCGCGATGTACCGTAAGGCCGGGTTTGTTGAATACGGACGGAACCCGAAGGGATTCAAATCCCGGTTTACGGGGTATCAGGAACTGGTCTATATGAGAATGGAGTTGTAAGGGGTAAAGAGACCTCTGGGGTGGTTTGTCCCCAGATGGGGATTATTTCACAGATGTCCACAAACGACCCCAGAGGTCGTTTTCCCAGGGGCGCGGTGCTCGATCGGGTGCTCGACTACATCGGGACGAAACCGTTTGGCGCTTCCGACAGGGTTGCGCTGACCTGCAACAAAGAAAACCCGGTCGCGAGAAAGCTATATGAGAACAAGGGATTTCAGGCAACCGGAGTCGAAGATGAAGATGAGATTGAACTTGTTTTGACGATATTTTGACACATTTGTATTTGGATAATTGAGCAGAAAAGGCTTGATTAAATATATTTATAAGGAGTGTACTGTTTGAAAAAGTACAACAAAACGGAGATTGCGGGCTGACCGGGAGGTTTGCAGGCAATCTGAACAAACCTCCCGCTGAGAAGCATTTGGTGTCAACAAAATTCAGGAGGCTAAACAATGAATACAAATGACTATACCATCCGCCAGGAAAAGAAAGAAGAGCAGAGAGCAGTCGAAAACCTTGTCCGCGAGTCGTTCTGGAACGTTTACCGCCCGGGCTGCAGCGAGCACTATGTGATCCATGTGCTCCGGGATGATCCGGCGTTTGTGAAGGAACTGGATTTCGTAATGGAAAAGGACGGCGTGCTGATCGGCCAAAATATGTTCATGCGCACGGTCATTAACGCCGACGATGGCAGAGTGATCCCTGTTCTGACCATGGGACCGATCGGCATCACACCGGAACTCAAACGACACGGATACGGCAAAAAATTGCTGGATTATTCGCTTGAGCAGGCTTCTGCCATGGGGTTTGGCGCAGTACTGTTTGAGGGCAATATAGGCTTCTACGGCAAGAGCGGGTTCGACTATGCCCGTAAATTCGGCATTCGTTATCACGACTTGCCGGAGGGCGCCGACGACTCCTTCTTCCTCTGCAAAGAACTGATTCCGGGATACCTGGACGGCATTACCGGTGTATACCAGACGCCCCAGGGCTACTATGTGGATGATGCGGACGTGGAGGCGTTCGATCGGGATTTCCCTCCCAAGGAGAAACTGAAGCTGCCCGGACAGATTTTCTGAACGATATGGTGAATTAAGCGCAATCGACCTCTGGGGTAGTTTGTGGGCAGATGTGGAATAATCGCCACCTGTCGACAAACCACCCCAGAGGTCGGTTTTTACCAGAGGTCGGTTTTTACATATGCCTGTAGTACGCGAACAGATACTGCTGGCAGATCCCGTTATAAGGCGCATATTTCTCATAGGGATAGCCGTTCGGGTATTGTTCATCCAGGACGCGCCGGATCCAGACATCGACCGGGAAGGCATTGACGTGGTGCAGCCCGAAAAGCGAGACGCAATTTGCTACTTTTGTGCCCACGCCAAACAGCTTCGTCAATGCGTTAATCGTGGTAGTTTCATCCGCTGCGAGGAGGCTGTCCAGGTCAATGTCCCCATTTGAGACTGCTTCTGCGGCCGCGTGCACATATTTGCACCGGTACCCCAGTTTACAGGATTTCAGGTCGTCTTCAGAAAGTGCCGCCAGTGCAGAGGGCTCCGGAAATGCGTAAAAGCCCTTGCCTTTGGAGTCGATCCTCTTTTCACCGCACTTTTCCACGAGCAGTTCCACGGAGTTTCTGATCGCCGGGATGTTTCTGTTCTGCGAGATGATAAAAGTGATCAGCATCTCCCAGGGGTCCTGCCTCAGGATGCGAATGCCTTTTTCCTGTTCCGCCGCCTGCCACAGAAAGGGATCTTCTTCGTGGTCTATTCGGCTGCGTATATTTTGATAGTTCTCCTGCAGGTCAAAATATTGCCGCCAGAAGTTCTCATATTCGTCTTCCGTACACTCAAACTCATATAAGTCATCGCCCAGCGAAGTCAAGTACAGGCAGGCCTTTCCTGCAATGATCCGCCAGGTTTCACCTTCTGTTTTCTCCCAGCGGAAGCATTGGCCGCTCTCTGCGATCCGATCCGGGTCAAAATCATCAGCTATTCGTATGGTCACTATTTTGCCCTTCCTCTTCAAAGTATTCCCTCAAAAAAGCTTCCAGAAAAGCATGCCGCTGCTCAGCCATCTGCCTGCCTGTCTCTGTATTCATAAGCTCTTTCAGGCGCAGAAGTTTGTCGTAAAAATGCTGTACGGAATCTGCCATTGACCGGCCGTGCTCGCCGCCATAGGCAAAAGTTCTCGCAACGCCGATGGCCCCCATGGCGTCCAGGCGGTCCGCATCCTGCACGACTTTCCCTTCGGGAGTGTCGGGCGCTTTTCCTTTGTTCTGCTTAAAAGACACAGAATTGATCACTCCGCAGATCCGGTCGATCGTCTGCCGCGGCACCTGATGCGCCTCCAGAAAGGCTCTCGCGTTTGCGTTATTCTTCGTACTGAACAATTTATGGTCGTCCGCATCATGAAGAAGCGCTGCCAGTGCGGCGATTCGGACATCGCAATCCGGCTCGTTTTCCGCAATCCGCAGTGTATTCCTGTAGACGCGCATAGTGTGATCGGCATCGTGCCCGCCTGCATTTGTGCGAAAGAGCTCCTGAACATATGCGGCAGCATCTTCGATCAAGGTTAATTCTTCGTTCATTCCCGTCTGCTTTATGACCTTCTCATCCTGATTATTTGCGGCGGCGCCCGTTATCATTATACTGTCCGCTTCAACATGACATTCGTAGAAGGCAACCTGAACGCCGGCTTTTGCGGCCCGTCGAAGCGCCTGCCCGAACTCCGGGTGCGTATCATCATTTGGCAAAACAGTGTGGATCCCATTCATCTGGATCACAAAGGCAGCCTGGCAGTGATACCCTTTTTTTGCAGCGGCAGCCAGTTCGTCTAAATGCTTTACGCCCCGCTCTGTGGGTGCGTCTGGGAAAAGCCCGGTTCCTCGTTCCAGATCCGCCGCCAATGTGCAGCCCTTTACTTCCGTCAGATACTTCTCACCTTGGCGCTCCATGTAGAAATCGAACCGTGAATCCCCGAAAGTATATTCAGGTTTCACCACATCATAGTCTAAGCTCATGAGATACTGCTTCATAAGCTTGTTGGGCACAAGGCTGTCGATATTGACCCATTCCAGCCCCTCCTTATAGACGGAGATGAGATCATAAGCCGTCTTCCTGCTCGGATCAGACGCTTTCTGCAGCGTAACCTTCGCGCCGGGCAGCAGCAGCTCCCGCAGGCGGCCGGTATTCTTGACATGGACCCTTTCGGTCTTCTGGTCAATCATCACCTCTGCGACAAAGCGGTTCACCCTGCGCACGAATGTCCCGGGGACTGTATTTTTGTATTTGATGGCCGGTTCTGTCATGTTCATCTCATTCCCTTTCCCGACGCTTCCTGTAGTGGTATTGATAGGGGTTATTTTACCATATTGAAGCGACCTCTTGGGTAGTTTGTTCTGAAGCGACCTCTGGGGTGGTTTGTTGACACATGAGGATTATTCCACACCTGTCGACAAACTACCCCAGAGGTCGCCTGTAACTCCAGAGGTCCCCCAAACCCAAGGCAGAACCTTGATAGATTCTCGTAAAGACAGTATTCTGAAATCATGAACAAGTGAGCGCCGAAAAAGGCACTCTTGCCACATAAATATGAGGAGATGACCATGGGAGAGAACCTGACAAGAAAGATCCTTCGCGATCATTTGGCAAAGCCTTCGGAGATGAAACCCGGTGATGAGATCTATCTGAAAGTGGATCAGACCATCACGCATGATATTAACGCTGTAATGACGTATCTGGCTTTTGAGGCGATAGGACTTCCCAGGATCGGAATCGAGTCTGCGGTTTCCTATCTGGATCACAACCTGCTCTATATCGACTTCAAGACGCCGGATGACCACATCTATCTGCAGTCTGCGGCTAAGAAATTTGGCGTGCATGTCTCAAGGCCCGGCAACGGGATTTGCCATACTGTGCAGCTCGCGAGATTTGCTAAGCCCGGCAAACTGCTGATGGGCGGCGACAGTCATACGCCCAGCTGCGGCGCGGCGGGAATGATAGCGATCGGTGTCGGCGGAATGGACGTCGCGACTGCGATGACCGGTGTACCGATGAGGCTGACTATGCCCCGTGTTGTCAAGGTCTATCTGACAGGCAGGCTTGTAGCAGGCGTCAATGCCAAAGAAGTGATCCTTGAAATGCTTCGCAGAGAAACCATTAAGGGCGGTCTGGGCAAGGTATATGAATATGTTGGTCCCGGAGCGCTCAGCCTTGCGGTTCCGGAGAGGCAGACGATCACTAATATGGGCGCAGAGATGGGCGCCACTACGTCGATCTTCCCGGCAGATGAGAGAGTCCGAGAATTTCTGAGGGCACAGGGACGGGAAGAGGACTATTTTGACCTGCTTCCTGATGAGGATGCCGAGTACGATGAAGTGATAGAACTCGATCTGAGTTCTTTGAGGCCTCTCGTCGCATGCCCTCACCAGCCCGATAATGTAAAGCCGGTAGAGGAAGTGGAGAAAAAGGCGGTACAGCAGGTGTTCATAGGGAGCTGCACAAACGCAAGCTATGCGGACTGCGCGAAGGCAGCGCTCGTCATGCGTGGCCATCACGTACATGAGGATGTAAGCTGCACGCTTGGCATTGCCTCCAGGCAGATCTATAAACAGCTTCTCAGAGACGGCTATCTGGAAATGCTGGTCGACGCGGGCGTGCGTGTTTTGGAACTGGCCTGCGGCCCTTGCTGCGCGATCGGTCAGACACCGCCTACGAACGGTGTCGCGGTGCGCACTTCCAACCGCAATTTCCGCGGCAGAGCCGGCAATCCTAATGCCGATATTTATCTTGTAAGTCCTGAGACAGCAGCGGCGACCGCGATCAGGGGGACCTTTGCGACGGCAGAAGAGATCATGGGCGAGGAGGTAAAGATCCTCGCTGATGTCACAGAGCCTGAATTCTATAGGATTGACGATTCCATGCTGATAAAACCTCTTCCCGCCGAGGAAGCCGCGAAGATCGAGATCAAAAAGGGCCCCAATATCCGGTTCCTGCCTGTACCTGAGGAACTGAGCAAAGATCTCAGGGTGCCGGTCAGCCTCAAAGGCGGAGACAACATCAGTACAGATGACATTACTCCCGCAAGCGCGGAGTTCTCAAGCATGCGCTCGAACATTCCGCTCATGTCGCAATATTGCTACACACGCTATGATGCAGATTTCTCCAAGCGTGCGAAGGAGATGGGAAGATCCATCATCATTGCCGGAGAAAACTACGGCCAGGGCTCATCCCGCGAGCATGCGGCGATCAATCCTATGTATCTCGGCGTAAAGTGCGTTGTGGCTAAGAGTATCGCCCGTATTCACAAGGGAAATCTCATTAACCACGGTATTATTCCCATGCTGTTCGAGAACAATGAGGATTATGACAGGATTGAACTGGGAGATGAGCTGGAGATCAGGGACCTTCCGGGGCAGATCCCGACCAGAAAGATCACTATCAGTGACAACACAAAGGGATTTGCATTCGAGGTGCGGCCCGAGTGCACAGACAATGAACTTGAAGTTGTTCTTGCGGGCGGTCAGCTTCGCTTCCTCAAGAAACAGCTCAAGGAGATGGGAGTGGAGACGGCTTAAAGCTGAATGGTGCCAAATGGTACCCCAGAGGTCTCTTGATAACACAGAAGTCAATAATTATTTATCGTAAAACGATAAATAATTATTGACTTCACTGTTTGTGGATGTTATTGTCATAATGTAGGAAGGGGCAGAGCCCAATAGAGGCAGCAAGTGCCGGATCCGGAAAGGACTTTCATCTATGAAGCAGGATGCATTGGCCAAATGGCTCAAGTTTATAATTGTGGGGGTGGGCTTCTGCGGCCTGCTCACTTATACCGTCATCATGCCGAGATTTGCGGCGTATCTCGTCCGCCAGAAATCTATGCTGGAGAAGAATGTACTGCCCTGGCTGATCCTCATCTGGATCAGCGCGATTCCCTGCTATGCAGTTCTTGTCCTGGGATGGAAGATCGCGGACAACATACGCAAGGACAGATCTTTTTCCTATGAGAACGCAGAATACCTGAAGTGGGTGTCCTATCTTTCCATGGGAGATGCTGTTTTTGTCTTTCTGGCGAATATAATCTTCTTATTGCTCGATATGTCTGCAGCCGCAGTAATGCTGGTCATCTGCATCATTGTTTTCATCGGAATATCCATATCCATCTGCGCCGCAGCCCTTTCCCATCTGGTGGCCAAAGCGGCGGAGATCAAGGAAGAGAACGACCTGACCGTATAAATGAGGGGAGAGAACCATGGGCCATCTGGTTTTTAACATAGATGTTATGCTGGCAAAACGAAAAATGAGTGTGACGGAGCTTGCAAACCGTGTGGGTATCACACTCGCGAATATGTCGATCCTGAAGAACGGCAAAGCCAAGGCGATCAAAGTGTCAACGATCGAGTCACTTTGCGAGATCCTTGACTGCCAGCCCGGGGATCTGTTTGAGTATGTGAAGGATTCTGAGGAGGAATGATCCTATGAATAACGAAACCGGAAAGCTGTCTTTTGACAAGCTGTTTTTGTTGAGCGGAATTTACGCTCTGTTTTACACCTTTTGTTTATACGGGAACAGGATGGGACTTACATTCCCTGTTTTCGTTCTGGGAACGGCGGGGCTCTTCCTGTATTATCTGCGCCTGACCGGCCGCGCGCTGAAGGCTGGGTCCGTCCTTTATCTGGGTGGAATTCTGCTGCTGGGACTCAATGTCTGCCTTACAAGCAACGAGATTGTTATCCTTTTTAACAAGGGTTTTATTTTTTTGCTCTTTTTTATGCTTTTCCTGCACAATTTGTACGATGATTCGACCTGGGACGTGTCAAAATATATCCTCTCCCTGTGCGGCTGCGTCCTTTCATCGGTGAAATTTCTGCCAAGACCGGTGAAGGATCTGGGGGCATACCTCAGGGGTAGAAAGGCTGAAGCGACCTCTGGGGTAGTTTGTTCAGCCGAAGCTGGGGTTGAAACGACCTCTGAGGTAGTTTGTCACGAGAAGGCAAAAAATAGCTCGACCGAGGTCGAAACGACCTCAGAGGTCACTTCAACCGCTGCTGCACTTTATGTGCTGATCGGGCTTGGGATTTCCCTGCCGCTGCTTGCAGTGATACTGCCGCTTCTTCTATCGTCAGATGCTATTTTCCAGGACTTTTTTAAGAACATGTTTGATTTCAGTCTGGAGGTCGACCCGGGAGCAGTTCTCTTTATGATGATCGCTGTGTTTGTGGTATCTTATGGAATGCTTTGCCGATTCGGACAGCCTATGAAATTTGTGGCAGCCCCTGTCACTGATAAGCGAAAATACAGCCCGGTCATCGCAATCACAGTCAATTTGGTGCTGTTGGTTGTGTACCTCCTGTACTGCGGCATTCAGGTGATTTACCTGTTCATGCGTCAGGGGACACTGCCGGACGGATATACTTACAGCAGTTATGCGCACGAGGGTTTTTTCCAGCTGGTATTTGTCTGCCTGATCAATATCGTGCTTGTGCTGATCTGCAGGAAGTATTCCGCGGATAATCTTGTGCTCAAGTCAATGCTTTGCCTGATCAGCGGCTGTACCTACGTGATGATCGCGTCCGCGGCATATCGGATGTATCTGTATATTGGCGCTTACAAGCTGACATTCCTACGGCTCTATGTTCTGTGGGCGCTGGCTGTCATGGCAGTGGTCATGGCGGGAATCATTGCGTATCTTTTCCTGCCGAGGATGCCCTTTGCGAGATTTGCTGCCGGCGTGCTGGTGAGTCTCTGGATGATCTTCGCCTACGCAAAACCGGATTATCAGATCGCGGCCTACAACATTCAGTATCACGACGATGATTCCTATATCCTGCGGCTGTCTTTTGACGCGGTGCCCGCTATTGAGAAATATGACAAGAGCGGGGAACTTCTTGCCGATTATTTCGATTACGGAGACTATCCGTACTACGAGAGCAACCGGACTGGAGGTGCTCTGCAAGGTCGGAAAAGATCTCTGCGGACATGGAATTATTCTCTCCAAGAAACGTACAGGATCTACGACAAATATAAGGTGAAGTAATTAAAAAAGACCTCTGGGGTAGTTTGTCGACAGATGGTGATAATTCCACACCTGTCTGCAAACTACCCCAGAGGTCCCTTTACGCTTTCTTATGGTTGACCTCAGATCAGCCCATTTGCCTTCAGCCAGCGCTCCACGCTGCTCTTGGAACTTGCGGCTGCGCTGCCGGTGATGGGCAGGCCTTTTTTGACCGCCGCGCCGGGGCAGGTCTTCTTGATCTCGCGCTCGCTCGAGCCCATGCCGCTTCCTTCGTTGGTGCACAGCGGAAGGATAGTCTTGCCGGAGAAATCGAAGCTCTCCAGAAAGGTGTAAACGGCCATCGGCATCGTTCCCCAGTAGTTCGGATAAGCGAGGATCACAGTGTCGTATTCGTCGATGCTCTCAGGCACGCTCACGAGCTCCGGACGGGCCTTTGCCCGAAGATCTTTCTTGGCCTCTTCGATGCAGGTCATGTAAACGGGAGAGTAGGGATTCTTCATCTCGATCTTGAATGAATCCGCCAGGATCAGGTCCTTTATGATGTTTGCAACGATTTCGGTGTTGCCTACCTTTACATAGCGCATCGCGCCGCCAAAATAGTTCTCATCTGCTCTTGAAAAGAATGCGATCAGTGTTTTTGCCATTTTACTGTCCTCCTGTTATAGCTTCTTAAGTGTAAGTTTATTCTTTGGTTTGACCTGGCCCTATGGCTGGCCTTGTATTCGGTTTTGCGTTTCTTTATGATCTCATTTTAAGTGAGTAATATTGCAAAGTCAAATTAAAACACTATATAATTGATTTAAATATTAAATAACTGAGTAACAAACGACCTCTGCGACCTCTGGGGTAGTTTGTCCCCAGATGATGATTATTCCACAACTGTCGACAAACTACCCCAGAGGTCAAAGCGAGGCCAGAGGTCGATTGAAGGTCAATTAAAAGAAAAGGAGCCCGCCATGACCACGAAACAAATCGATTACTGTATAGAAGTTGCTCACACTCTGAATTTCAGCCGTGCGGCGGACAATCTTTTTGTCAGCCAGCCGACTTTCTCTTATCAGATCAGGCTTCTCGAGGAGGAAGTAGGGTTTACGATCTTTGAGCGGAATGGCAAGGGCGCGGCGCTCACACCGGCCGGCGCGCAGTTTGTAACCTTTCTCACATCCATGAGGGAGGATCTCAAGCGCGCCATCGAGCAGGGGCAGAACTTCAGCGCGAAATACAAGGACAGTATATCCATTAGCCTGATGGTGCGGCCGGCAGTGTATTTTCTGCCCGAAGCTATGCGCATTTTCGCGGAGAAGAGCCCCGAGGTTCAGATTCTCCCTGTGTTCCAGTACGAGGGTGGTGTCGAGACTTTTCTTCGAAACGAGGTCGATATTTTGTTCGCCCTGAAAGAGCAGACCAGGCAGATTCCCGGCATTCACGTTCACGACCTGTTTGAGAGCCACATCTATCTGATCGCGCAGCGGGACGACCCTTTAGCTGCCAAAAACCTGATTACCGGAGAAGATCTGTACGGCAGGACACTGATGGTAGGCGGCGGATCTCCGCAGGCATTGAAAGCTGTCCAGCACAGGCTGATCGCGACAGGGAAGATCGATTATTTCAACAGTGCGGACCACGACACGACCCTCACCAATGTGGCAGCCGGGCGGGGCGTCTGCCTGGCGCCCGGGTTCCTCAATGACCACAGCGGACAGTTTGCCTGGATTCCCTTCGACTGCCGGGAGAGCTTTTCCTGTGTCCTCTGCACCCACAGAGATGACAATCGGCCCAGCCTGAAGGCGTTCCTCAATATTTTGATGAGACTATATGCGGAAGCTGTCGCTTTCCCGATGTAAGCAAAAAAGAGACCTCTGGGGTAGTTTGTCGACGGTTGGTGATTATTCCACACCTGCCTACATACTACCCCAGAGGTCTCTTAACATATCTTTTTACCAACATTCACTGCAGATACTGAACGAAGAACGACTCCAGTTTCTCGAACGGAATCGCGTTCTTGCTGCCGCCGTCGTAGAGGTCTGTGTGGACCGCATCCGGAATGATCATCAGTTCTTTGTTGTCCGTATACTTGCTGTCTTTGATCATGTTCGCATAGGCATCCCGTGAGAAATAGCAGGAGTGCGCCTTCTCACCGTGGATTATGAGGACCGCGCTGCGGATCTCACCACTATACTGCAGGATCGGCTGATTGATGAAGCTCTCGCAGCCGATTACGTTCCAGCCGCCGTTGGAATTGAGGGAACGAGCATGGTAACCGCGCTCGGTTTTATAGTAATCATAGTAATCTTTTACGAAGAAAGGTGCGTCTTCCGGAAGGGGATCGACGACACCGCCTCCCAGCTTATACTCACCGTTCTTCAGGTCTTCCAGTCTCTGGGCACACATGGCTGCCTTCGCCTGGTAGCGGGCCTCCTCGCTGTCTGCAGAGTCAAAATATCCCTTAGCATTCACGCGGGTCATATCGTACATGGTAGAAGCAACCGTTGCCTTGATGCGGGTATCGAGGGCTGCCGTGTTCAGGGCCATTCCGCCCCAGCCGCAGATACCGATGATACCGATCCGGTCCGGATCAACTCGATCGCACAGGGACAGGAAGTCAACTGCCGCCATGAAATCTTCTGTATTGATGTCCGGAGAAGCCATGTAGCGCGCATTGCCGCCGCTCTCGCCTGTAAAAGACGGATCAAAAGCAATGGTAACGAATCCGCGCTCCGCCATAGTCTGGGCATACAGACCGGAGCACTGCTCTTTGACGGCGCCAAAAGGTCCGCTCACTGCGATGGTGGGAAGCTTTCCTTCCGCGTTCTTTGGAACGTACATATCTGCTGCCAGTGTGATGCCGTATCTATTCACGAAGGTCACTTTGCTGTGATCGACTTTTTCACTTTTCGGGAAGGTCTTGTCCCATACATTTGTGAGGGTGAGTTCTTCTTTTCTGATCATGATTTTTCTCCTTATTGCTTTTTACTGTAGTGTTTTGACTGTCTGCCGGATCAGAAAATCCAGGCAGTCCACTTTCCGCTGGCTCTCATGAAGCTCCTCCATCCTGCTGCACCGACATTTTCGGAAGTAGCGGAGCAGAGCTTTTGTATCGCCTGATTCATAGAGCTGCTTTGCTTTTTCCACTTCACCGCTTCCGCAGCCGGCATCGTGGAGGTTTGTAAGTATTTTTTCCAGTTCTTCCTTCATGTGTGGTGTCTCCCATACACTTCTTTGCTGTCTGTGAGCTCATTATAGGGACTTAACAGATATCTCGCTAATGGGTATAATTAATATCATGATATTCTTTATTGGCATATCAAGAGCAAAAACCACCCCAGAGGTCGTTTGACCCGCAACAAGATACCCCAGAGGTCGTTTTGACCCGAAGAAAGAAGAAGAGTATGGAGATTCGGACTTTGAGATATTTTCTGGCAGTGGCAAGAGAAGAGAATATGTCCAGAGCGGCAGAACAGCTGCATGTGACGCAGCCGACGCTGTCCAAGGCGCTGAAAAGCCTGGAAGAAGAGCTTGGCAAAAAATTGTTTACCCGCCACAGCTTCAGCATTGCTCTGACTGAGGAAGGCGTGCTGCTGCGTGATCGGGCAGAGGACCTGGTGTCCATGGCGGATAAGATAGAGCAGGAATTTCTGTCGCTGGATGACATCACCGGCGGGGATCTGTATTTTGGCCTCGCGGAGTCATGGCAGATCCGATACCTTGCCAGGGAGATCCGGGAATTCAAAAAAGTGTATCCGGACCTTCGATACCACATCACCAGCGGTGATACAGAGCAGGTCACGGAGAAGCTGGACAAGGGCCTGCTGGATTTTGCCGCGATCTTCGAGATTCCGGATGTAAGAAAATACAATTACATTCAGTTCCCGGAGGCCGACTATTTCGGGGCGGTCGTCCTGGCAGATTCAGAATTGGCTAAGAAGGAACGCATTACTGCAGAGGACCTGGCAGGGCTCCCGCTATTCACGTCCGAACAGAGCTGGGAGAATGACATCCGGCCCTGGGCAAAAGAGTGTTTCCCGCGGCTAAATCTGGAGGGCTCCTTCCGCCTGGCCTATAATGGCTCCATGTTCGCCAGGGAAGGCCTGGGGATCCTGCTTACGCTGAACAACCTGATCGATAC
>CACZXG010000023.1:0-4253 GCA_902785055.1 uncultured Lachnospiraceae bacterium | reverse complement strand
CCGCATCTGGAAATGAAGATGTATTTAATCTGGAATAAGTACCAGAGCTTCACGCCTATCGCGGAGAGATTCCTGAAACAGATAGAGAAGTCTTTTTCTTGAGCGAGCGACCTCGACCTCTGGGGTAGTTTGTCCCCAACTGTAGAATATCCTACACCTGTCGACAAACCACCCCAGAGGTCGTCTTCTTTATTTCGCCTTCTCCGGAAAAACCTTGACCAGATAGAATACGTATCCTCCCAGAACGACGAAGATCGCCACGAGATTCATCACCATTTCTATCTGTGGGCTAAAGCTTCCGTTTGCCTCAAACACTTTGAGCGCATTATTAGCTGAATGGAAAATGATACAGGGAACCAGCGATTTTCCATAATAGAAGATGAGCACGAGCACGAATCCGACCAGAACGGCAAATATAACCTGAATCACAGACGAAGCCGGATCCCTTCCGCTTCCGTTGAAAAGATTAACGATATGCCCAATGCCAAAAGTCAGCGAGGATACGATGATCGCCTTTTTCAGGTTATCTTTTTCCATTGCCCGGAACAGGAGTCCGCGGAAAATGACCTCCTCCAGAAAACCGACACAGCACATGCTGATCACATACATGAGTGCATCCGGGAAGCCATATTGAGACCCAATTCCGCCCCAGAAAGCAGTCGACGCGATAATGACGAGCGGCAGGTAATACATAAACTGCTTTGCAGGAACTTTGGGGCTGCAGAAGCCGTATTTTTCGCTCAGATCATTGCTGCGGATCCAGAAAAACAGGATCAGAGACATCGCAATTTGCAGCACAGCCGTTGCGGATTTCACGATACCAATGGACTCTGAAAGCCGGTCCGCATAGCTGCTCAGGACAACATAAGCAGCGATCCAAAGGATCGCGAAAGTGATCTCACTCTTTTGATACAGTTTCGTCATTGCTCTTTTCCTTTTTCCATTCCTGCTTCAATCATTATTAATGATTGTCGAATTGCATCAGGATCATATTTCATTCCGTTATTAGCTATCAGGCTGGCGTACCCATGAACAAGAGCCGCCAGCGGTTCAAAATAGAGAGCGGCATTTTCCATCGTCAATCCTTCTTCTGCGCTTACTACAGTAAGCAGATCGGCTGCTTCCGGGGCTTTGATCAAATCTTCCAGACGCAATCCCGAAAAGCGGCCGGATTGAAAAAGGAATCGAAACAAATGCGGTTCTTCTTCTGCAAACCGTATATATCGCATCCCTATCTCTAAAAAATCGCCGCCTGCCAGTATGTATTCACTGTGAAACGCGTCTGCCCTCTGATAGGCCAGGTCTCTCAGCGTATCAAGATTAGGAAATTGATACATGATGGGTTGAGTAGAGCATCCGAGAAAAGCGGCAAGATTTCTTGCTGTCAGAGACTCATGACCTTTTTCCCTGATCAGTTGAAATGCGCCTTCTATCATTGCATCTCTTGTTGTTGTAGGTTTTTTGGGCATTGAAGTCACCTCATAATACTGTAACACTTGTTATTATATTTTGGCTCCATACTTTTTTCAAGCCGCATCATGAACGACCTCTGGGGTAGTTTGTCCTGGGGTAGTTTGTCCTCAACTGTAGAATATCCTACACCTGTCCACAAACTACCCCAGAGGTCGCTTTGCTACCCCAGAGGTCGCTTTGCGCCCGCCAGTCGATTGAAACCCCTATAGAAACACGATACAATATTTCGTATAGCGGAGAACGAATCATTTTCATTAAACGGAAAGGCGGCGTTATGAGCGAAGACTTAGCAAAAATCACTAAGAACTCGAACGGCTTCTACACCTGGTCCTGCTCCATGGATCCGGAGTATTACAAAAAAGGTATGGGTGCCGGAATCAAGGCCTGCATCGGCATCGCTGTTTTCATTCTGGTCTTCGGCGCGTTCCTGGCAGTTCAGTACAAGGACTGGACAGATTTTCTGATCGTGGCGGGCTGCGATGCCGTATTTCTACTGATCACATTTGTGGTCTTTAAACTTGCGCTTTCGGCCGAGGATCCCCAGGAAAGCTATGAGATGTCAGACATTTATGTTAAAAGCGGATACGGGAAATCCTCTGTATATTTTGACTATGATAAGGCGAAGACGGCCGTCTTCACGCCAAAATATATCGAACTTCAGAACGGGATCAAGAAGATCCGTGTCTTTGTGCCGGAAGAGGACTACGATTTTGTGAAAAGATACATCATGAACCGCCTGACGGGAGAATGCGAGATCAGATATGAGTCTTAAATGTGATGACGCAGAGGGAGAACGATCATGATACTGCAGAGCAAAAGAGTATGGATCCTGAATGAGTGGATGGAGGCGCAGATCGAGGTCTGCGGCGACTCGGGGAAGATAGATGCAATTCTACCCTATGGAAGCATACAGGCTGACATGGATTTCGGAGACCTCCGGGTCGTGCCCGGATTCATCGACGTGCACACGCACGGGGCGTACGGCTTCGACACGAATGACGCCGAGGAGGAAGGTCTCAGGAACTGGGTGCAAAACATAGTCGGCGAAGGCGTGACCGGCTTTCTTCCCACGACGATCACGCAGTCGGAAGATGTGCTGACTGCTGCATTGAAGAACGTCGCCAAAGTCGCGCGGGAACAGAAGGCTGATCGAAATAGCGTTCCGGGAGCGGAGATACTGGGCATACATTTGGAAGGGCCTTATCTCAGTCAGAAGTACAAGGGAGCGCAGCCGGAAGAGTTCTGTGTCGCCCCGGATCTCGAGCAGTTTAAGCGATATTTTGACGCTTCTGAGGGACTGATCCGCATAGTGACGCTTGCCTGCGAAAACGATGAGGAATACAGGCTGACACGGTTCCTGAATGAGAACGGGATCGTGGCGTCGCTGGGTCACTCGTCGGCGACTTGCGCTCAGGCGGCGATGGCATTTGCAAATGGTGCGCGAAGTGTGACGCACGTTTATAACGGCATGGCTCCGTTCCACCACAGGGAGCCCGGAATACCCGGTGCTGCTTTCCGATTTATGGATGTGTTCGGTGAGATCATCTGCGATGGCCTTCATTCCGGCTGGGATGCGGTGCACGCGTTCTTCACTTGCAAAGGACCGGATCACGGAGTGATGATCTCTGACGCGCTCCGCTTCAAGGGGCTGCCCGTCGGAACAAGGATGCTGTTCGGCGGAAACCTCGTCGAACTATATGAGGACGGCAGCGCGCACCTGGTAGATTCGGGGACGCTCGCCGGTTCTACGCTGAGGATCAATGAGGGACTCAGAAATCTCGTTGAGAAAGCCGGCGTGCCCTGGCAGACAGCGATCAACGCGTGTACCTTGAATCCCGCGCGCCTGATCGGAATAGAGCGCACGAAGGGCTCTCTTCAAGCCGGGAAAGACGCCGATATTGTCATCCTAAGAGATGACTACTCTGTAGAGGCAACAGTGACAAGGGGACGGTTCTTCTGACAATCTTTTGGGAATTGAGAGACCTCTGGGGTAGTTTGTGGACACCTGTCCACAAACTACCCCAGAGGTCGAGGTCGCCACAGAGGTCGAGGCCGCATGAAAGGGGGAGATGATGGAACAAGAGAAGAATAAGGCCATATTTGAATCAATCCCTGTGCCAGAGGCCGTCAGGATAATGGCTCTGCCCACGATCATCAGCCAGCTGATCACGCTGATCTACAATATGGCTGACACCTTTTTCCTGGGTCTGACAAACGATCCCTATAAGGTCGCCGCCTCCTCCCTGGTGCTGACGCTGTACCTTTTTACCGCCGGCATCGCGAACCTGTTTGGAGCGGGCGGGGGAAGTCTGCTTTCCCGTCTGCTTGGAGCGAAGGAGGAAGAAGAGGCGAGGAAGGTATCTTCCACGAGTCTTGCCTGGGCTGCCATGGCGACGGCAGCGTACTCCGTGCTCTGCTTTCTGTTCCGGAACCAGATTCTCCGCTTTCTCGGCGCCAGCGACAACACCATCGGGTTTGCCCGGGATTATATGCTATGGGTGCTGGTGATCGGCGGGATCCCCACGGTGCTCTCCATGACTATGGCAAATCTGATCCGCAGCATCGGAAACGCGAAGGAAGCCGGATTCGGCCTTACCATGGGCGGGCTCCTGAACCTGGTGCTGGATCCGCTCTTCATGTTTCTGATCCTGCCTGACGGACAGCAGGTCAAGGGCGCGGCGATCGCCACCATGCTCAGCAACACCGTGGCTGCAGCTTATTTTATCAGGAAGATCCTGGCGATGGGAAAGGACGCAGTCATCACCTTCCGGCAGGATCTC
>CACZXG010000022.1:19651-48549 GCA_902785055.1 uncultured Lachnospiraceae bacterium | reverse complement strand
TGCGTCAGCCGCACTGCTCGGACTGATCCCCGGCGCTGTGGGCGCCTTCTCGAGTCATATACCTATTCTAAGCGTAGGTATTCCCGCGATCCTGTCATTCTATTTTGACTGGTTCTCGGGCGTAATGCAGGCATTTATCTTTACAATGCTGACGATCATGTACATCGCTAACGCAGCGGAAGGATAATGGCGCACAAGGGGTGTCAGTGATCTGATCTCCCCGGATCTTTATTATTCGAACTCAACGCGCAATGAGGCGCGTCAGAGAATATACCAACCATTTACAGGAGGGAAATCATGGATTATACAATTCTCGCTAAAGGTATTGCACTTGCAGGATGCGCAATCGGTGCAGGATGTGCTCTGATCGCCGGTATCGGCCCTGGTATCGGTGAAGGCAACGCTGTTGCTAAGGCTCTCGAAGCTATCGGACGCCAGCCTGAGTGCAAAGGCGATGTAACCAGTACAATGCTGCTTGGCTGCGCGATCGCTGAGACAACCGGTATTTACGGTTTCGTTACAGGCCTTCTGCTGATCTTTGTTGCGCCCGGCATGTTCATGGGCTATCTGGGTTAAATCCTGGCTGTTACTGAAGTAACTACAGTCCCCGACGGGACTGCACAGCCACAAGGAGGCATAAATGAGTAATGGTACACAGGAACTTGTGACGATCATCCCGTGGACCTTCATCGCACAGATCCTCAACCTGTTCATTCAGGTGTACCTGATCAAGCGTTTCCTTTTCAAACCCATTAATGAGGTGCTTGAAAAGAGAAGACAAATGGCTGATCAGGAGATCAAAGAGGCAAGAGAAGCTAAGGAAGCTGCGGACAGTCTTAAAGTACAGTACGAAGAGGGGCTGGCCGGTGCGAGAGCGGAAGCTGCACAGATCGTGCAGAGCGCCCAGAAGGAAGCTCAGATCAAAGCGGATGAGACCCTGAAGCAGGCCCAGGAGCACGCAGCAGGAATCCGCAGAAAAGCTGAGGCGGATATCGCACAGGAGAAGAAGAAAGCGATCAATGAAGTCAAGGATGAGATCGGCGGCCTTGCGATGGATATCGCGGGCAAAGTTGTTGAAAAAGAGATCAACGAAGCTGATCACAGGAAGCTTATTGATGAGTTCATTAAAAATGTAGGAGAGGCATCATGACGACAGCGACGAGTCTGTACGGGCAGAGCCTGTACGACCTTGCTGCGGAGGAAGGTCTCTCTGAAGAGATTTTGAAGCAGATGGACGCAGTCAACATGATATTTAAGGAAAACCCTGATTATATCACCCTCCTCCTGGAGCCTTCGATCCCCAGAAGAGAACGTCTGGGACTGATCGAAGAAGCGTTCAGAGACCAGCTGCATCCATATCTGCAGAATTTCTTGATGATCCTGCTTGAGAACAATCTGCTCAGAGGATTTGGCTCATGCTGCCGCACCTTCCGTGAGTCTTACAACAAGGATCACGGAATTGAAGAGGCAACTGTGACCAGCGCGGTAGAACTGACAGACGCGCAGGTCGATTCTCTCAGAGCCAAATTGGAACAGATCAGCGGAAAGAAAGTCATTCTCAGGCAGAAAGTCGACGGCAGCGTGCTCGGCGGTCTCAAAGTAGAGATCGGTGGTAAGCTGCTGGACGGCACCGTCATGGGCAGGCTTGCCGACCTTCGCAAAAAGGTCAGTGAAACAGTATTGTAAAGGAATAAACTAATGGAATTAAAACCAGAGAAGATATCCCAGGTGATCCGCAGTCAGATCAAGAATTATCAGAATGCGATCATACAGAATGAGACCGGAACGGTCCTTACCGTCGGCGACGGTATCTCCAGGGTAAGCGGCCTGGTGAACTGCATGGCGGGTGAGCTTCTTGAGTTCGAGAACGGAACCTTCGGCATGGCGCAGAACCTTGAGGAAACAAGTGTCTCTGTCGTCCTTTTCGGCGAAGACAAGGGTATTAACGAAGGCCAGACAGTAAAGAGAACCGGCCGCGTCGTTTCCGTTCCCGTAGGAGAAGCAATGATCGGCCGTGTAGTAAACGCAATCGGACAGCCGATCGACGGTGCAGGCCCTATTGATACCACAGAGTTTCGTCCTGTGGAATCCCCTGCACACGGCATTATTGAAAGACAGCCCGTTAAAGAGCCCCTTCAGACAGGAATCAAGGCTATTGACTCCATGATCCCGATCGGAAGAGGACAGCGTGAGCTGATCATCGGTGACCGTCAGACAGGCAAGACCACGATCGCCATCGATACGATCCTGAACCAGAAGGGAAAGGACGTTATCTGTATTTATGTCGCGATCGGTCAGAAACGCTCCACGGTCACAGGCATCGTGAACGAGCTGCAGGAAGGCGGCGCAATGGATTACTCCATCGTCGTTGCGGCTACTGCTTCCGAGCCCTCACCGCTTCAGTACATTGCGCCTTATTCAGGATGCGCAATGGGCGAATATTTCATGAACAAGGGCAAACATGTGCTGATCATTTATGATGATCTTTCCAAGCACGCGGTGGCATACCGTGCCCTGTCCCTGTTGATCCGCCGTCCCCCGGGACGTGAGGCTTATCCCGGAGACGTATTCTATCTGCACTCAAGACTTCTTGAGAGAGCGGCGAAACTCTCTGAAGATCTGGGCGGCGGTTCCCTTACTGCGCTTCCGATCATCGAGACGCAGGCAGGTGACGTATCCGCTTATATTCCTACCAACGTCATCTCTATCACAGATGGCCAGATCTTCCTTGAGACGGAGCTTTTCCACTCCGGCATCATGCCTGCTGTCAACCCCGGTATCTCTGTATCCCGAGTCGGCGGCAATGCTCAGATCAAGGCCATGAAGAAAGTTGCCGGTACACTGAAGCTGATCTATTCGCAGTACCGTGAACTGCAGAGCTTTGCTCAGTTCGGATCGGATCTGGATGCCGACACCAAGGCTCGTCTTGCACAAGGCGAAAGAATCGTGGAAGTTCTCAAGCAGGATAAATCTCAGCCTGTTCCCGTAGAGAAGCAGGTCGCGATCCTTTACGCGGTCGTAAGAGGAATCCTCACGGATGTAGAGGTCGATGAGATCGCGGAATATGAGAAAGGCATGTACAGACGCCTGGATGAAGATCCGGACGGAGTGGCAGCTATGAGAAGGATCCGTGAGACCGGAGCCCTGGATGAAGAAGCTGAAACAGCACTGAAGGCAGCCCTGACTGCTTATACGCAGGAGTTCATAAAGAAGAGAAACAGATAAAAAGAAACAGATAACGGAGGGATTTAAATATGGCAGCTACTAATATGAAAGCTGTAAAACTCCGGATCAAAAGCGTTCAGAACACTATGCAGATCACCAAGGCTATGCAGCTGGTGGCGGCATCCAAGCTTCGCAAAGCAAAGGACAAGGCAGATCAGAGTAAACCTTATTTCTCTATTATGAGGGAAACGCTCACTGATATTGCCTGCGGAAATACAGATTTCCAGTCTCCTTATACGAAGCAGGTGGCCAATGACAAATGGCTGTATATCGTGATCGCGGGTGACAGAGGACTTGCAGGCGGCTACAACTCCAATCTTTTCAAGTTTATGGAGAGCGAAACGAAGGGCCGGGACTATATGGTCCTGCCCATAGGTAAAAAATCTGTCGAGTATTTCCGCCATCACGGCGTGGAACTTTTCACCGAGGCATACTCAGAAGTCGCAAAGATCAGTGTTTCCGACTGCTTCGGTATCGCCAAACTAATCTGTGACGCTTATTCCAAAGGAAAATTCGGACACGTTCTTCTGTGCTATACGGACTTCGTTTCCATGATGACGCAGACTCCCAGATCGACGTCGCTCCTGCCGCTCTCTGATTTCGAAGAAGAGGCAGCTGACGACCAGAAGAAAAAGGAGCCGGTGCGCGATCTGATTCTTTATGAACCGGACAGTGAAACTGTCTTTAACGCGATCGTACCTGAATATCTTGCTGGTCTTTTGTACACCAGTATTAATGTATCGGTGGCAAGTGAGCTGGCTGCGAGACGTACCGCGATGGAAGCGGCAACGGACAATGCCGGTGAGATGATCGAGAAACTCAGCCTGTACTACAACAGAGCGAGACAGGCGAGCATCACGCAGGAGATCACGGAGATCGTTGCTGGCGCAGAAGGGAATTGATACTAAAGGAGTAGATATACATGAGTGAGAAACATACGGGAAAGATCATACAGGTCACAGGCCCGGTTCTTGATATTCGATTCGGGGAGGGCGAACTGCCCGAACTGCTCAACGCGATCGAGATATCAGTGGGTGGCCGCAAGCTGATCGCCGAAGTTGCTCAGCAGATCGGTGATGACGTCGTCAGATGCGTTGCCATGAGTTCCACTGACGGACTGGTCCGCGGAACAGATGCTGTTGATCTTGGCGGCCCCATCACTGTTCCGGTCGGCGAGGAGTGCCTCGGACGAATTTTCAACCTGCTTGGAGAGCCGGTAGACAATCAGCCCGCTCCGGTTGTCAAGGAGCGCTGGCCGATCCACCGTCCCGCGCCTACTTTTGAGGAACAGACACCTGCAACGGAGATCTTTGAGACCGGTATTAAAGTTGTAGATCTGATCTGCCCCTATGCAAAGGGCGGTAAGATCGGTCTTTTCGGCGGTGCAGGCGTAGGCAAGACAGTTCTGATCATGGAGCTGATCAACAACGTTGCAAAAGCCCACGGCGGTATTTCCGTCTTTACGGGCGTAGGAGAGAGAACCCGTGAAGGAAATGACCTTTACGGAGAAATGAAAGAGAGCGGAGTTCTTGGCAAGACCGCACTGGTCTATGGACAGATGAATGAACCTCCGGGAGCAAGAATGAGAGTAGGACTTTCCGGTTTGACCATGGCGGAATACTTCCGTGATGTCAAAAATCAGGACGTGCTGCTGTTCATCGACAATATTTTCCGTTTTACCCAGGCCGGTTCCGAGGTTTCGGCGCTGCTTGGCCGTATGCCTTCAGCAGTAGGTTATCAGCCTACGCTGGCAACGGAAATGGGTGCACTGCAGGAGAGGATCACATCCACCAAGCGCGGCTCCATTACATCTGTTCAGGCTGTATACGTCCCTGCGGACGACCTGACAGACCCCGCACCTGCGACAACCTTCACACACCTGGATGCCACCACGGTTCTTTCCCGTGACATTGCATCCCAGGGTATTTATCCCGCGGTGGATCCCCTTGATTCCACCAGCCGTATCCTTTCACCCGAAGTTGTAGGGCAGGAGCACTATGAAGTCGCAAGAGGCGTACAGCAGGTTCTTCAGCGCTACAAAGAACTGCAGGATATCATCGCCATCATGGGTATGGACGAACTGTCTGACCAGGATAAGCTCAGCGTCTACAGAGCAAGAAAGATTCAGAACTTCCTGTCTCAGAGTTTTTCCGTCGCTGAACAGTTTACCGGTATGCCCGGCAAATACGTACCGCTTAAGGAGACACTTCGCGGCTTCCGCATGATCCTTAACGGCGAGTGCGATGATCTGCCTGAGAGTGCTTTCCTGTTCGCAGGTACCATCGACGATGTATTTGAGAAGGCCAAATAAAGATTACAATCGCAAATGAAGGGAGGAAGACGCTATGGCAACCTTCCGGTTACAGGTCGTCTCCATGGATGGCCTTGAATATGACGGAGAGGTGCAGCGGGTCAAACTGCGCACCATACACGGTGATCTTGCCATTCTCGCCAGGCATATGAATTATGTGACTGCCATCGGAATGGGCACTGCGACGGTAGTGATGGAAGATGGAACCGAGCGAAAAGCCGCTTGTATCGGCGGAATGCTTTCGATGATGAACAATCATTGCCGTATCATTCCCACGACCTGGGAATGGGGCGAAGATATTGATGTCGCGAGAGCAATGGAAGCTAAGAAGAGAGCGGAAGAGAAACTTGCGCATGATAACCTGGATGAGATTTCCAGAGTCAAAGCGGAAGCCAGGCTGTACAGAGCGCTGGTCAGGATCAACAGTGCAAAGCATTAACCGGTGTATAAAATGAAAAGAGATCGGACGGATGTCCGATCTCTTTTTTTGCTTTTATGCGATCATTTGATCAGGGAGTGCCACTCCTGCAGTGAGCGGATCTCGCTGTCGCCGTGTTTCTTGACATAGCGGATTCCCTCAGCTGCCGCGCGTGCCGCATCGATCGTGGTGATGTAAGGAACGCGGGCCTTGATGGCGTTCTTTCTAAGATAGCTGTCGTCGTGAATGCTGTCTTTGCCGACAGGAGAGTTGACGATGAGCTGGATCTTTCCGTTAGTGATCAGGTCAAGGATATTGGGACGTCCCTCGTAGAGCTTCTTGACGCGCTCAGCGGGGATGCCTGCTTCCTGGATCAGATCGCATGTGCCTCCCGTAGCCAGAATCTTGAAGCCGCATTCACTGAAGATCGAAGCAACTTCCGCCACTTCAGGCTTATCCTTTTTGTTGACGGAGATCAGGACCGTTCCCTCAGTAGGAAGCGTCGCATTGGCAGCCTCCTGTGCTTTGAAGTAAGCTTCACCTGTCTTGTCCGCAATGCCAAGAACTTCGCCTGTAGAGCGCATCTCGGGTCCGAGTACCGGGTCGACTTCCTGGAACATATTGAAGGGGAAGACTGCTTCCTTAACGCCGTAGTAAGGGATTGTACGTTCTCCGAGTGCGCGCACGGGAGAGGGTCTGCCGGTGATCTCGGAGGTAATGATCTCGGTTGCAAGAGGAACCATACGGATTCCGCAGACCTTGGATACCAGCGGAACGGTTCGGGATGCTCTGGGATTGGCTTCCAGAACGTATACCTTTCCGTTTTCAATAGCATACTGCATGTTCATGAGGCCGACGACATGCATTTCCTCCGCGATCTTGCGGGTGTACTCTTTAATGGTCTCCAGATTGTCCTGCGGGATATGTCTGGAAGGAATGATGCATGCGGAGTCGCCGGAGTGAATGCCTGCGAGCTCAATGTGCTCCATGACGGCGGGAACATAGGCGTGCTCACCGTCGCTGATCGCGTCTGCCTCGCACTCCATAGCGTGGTTGAGGAATCTGTCGATCAGGATCGGACGGTCCGGTGTAACGCCGACAGCCGCAAGCATATAGTCTTTCATGGAATCGTCATCATAGACGACTTCCATGCCGCGTCCGCCGAGGACGTAAGAAGGACGGACCATTACGGGATAGCCGATCGAATTGGCAATTTCTGTTGCTTCTTCAACTGTTGTGGCCATTCCTGACTCAGGCATGGGAATGCCGAGTTTGTCCATCATCGCGCGGAAGTGATCGCGGTCCTCCGCGAGGTCGATAACTTCGGGCTGTGTGCCGAGAATACGGACGCCGTTGGCCTTGAGGTCTGCCGCAAGGTTCAGAGGTGTCTGGCCGCCGAACTGGGCGATGACGCCGACAGGCTTCTCTTTATTGTAGATCGAGAGAACGTCTTCGAGGGTCAGGGGCTCAAAATAGAGTTTGTCCGATGTATCGTAATCCGTCGAGACGGTCTCGGGATTGCAGTTGACGATGATCGTCTCGAATCCGAGGCTGTGAAGCGACTTGGCCGCATGTACGCAGCAGTAATCGAATTCGATACCCTGGCCGATCCTGTTGGGGCCTCCGCCGAGGATCATGATCTTCGGACGGTCGGTGGATACCGGATCATTGTCCGGCGCATTGTAAGTAGAGTAGTAATAAGCGCTGTCCTCGGTGCCGCTTACATGAACGGCATCCCAAGTCTCGATAACGCCGAGCTCTTCTCTCTTTGCGCGGATCTCATCTTCGGGAATTCCAAGGATCTCGCTGAGATACTTGTCAGAGAAACCGTCCTTCTTGGCCTGGATGAGGGCTTCTGCAGTGAGAGGGGAGTGAAGCAGGGCTTCCTCTTCCTCCACGAGTTCTTTCATCTGGTTGATGAAGTAATGCTTAACACTTGTAAGAGCGAAGATCTCATCGGCAGTGGCGCCCTTGCGCAGCGCCTCATACATGATAAAATAGCGCTCGCTGTTAGGGATAACGAGGAGCTTTAAGAGCTTCTCTTTGCTAAGCTCATTGTAGTTTTTGACAAAACCGAGACCGTAGCGGTCTTTCTCGAGAGAACGGATCGCCTTCTGGAAGGCTTCCTTGTAGTTTTTGCCAATGCTCATGACTTCGCCGACTGCGCGCATCTGTGTGCCAAGGTGGTCGTTGACGCCTTTGAACTTTTCAAAAGCCCAGCGGGCGAATTTTACTACAACATAGTCTCCGTCAGGAACATACTTATCGAGCGTACCGTATTTGCCGCAGGGAAGATCACGCAGCGTCAGACCTGTCGCGAGCTTAGCGGATACCAGAGCGATCGGGAAGCCGGTCGCCTTGGAAGCGAGAGCGGAGGAACGGGATGTTCTGGGGTTGATCTCGATTACGACGACGCGCCCTGTCTTGGGGTCATGTGCGAACTGTACGTTCGTGCCGCCGATAACGCCGATATGTTCGACGATCTTGTAGGACTGCTCCTGAAGCTTCTTCTGCAGATCCTCGCCGATCGTGAGCATAGGAGCGGTACAGAAGGAGTCGCCTGTGTGAACACCGACCGGATCGACATTCTCGATAAAGCAGACGGTGATCATGTTGTTGTCCTTGTCGCGGACGACTTCGAGTTCAAGCTCTTCCCATCCAAGGATAGACTCCTCGACGAGGACCTGATGGATCAGACTGGCCTGAAGGCCTCGCGCACATACGGTGCGAAGTTCGTCTTTGTTGTAGACAAGGCCGCCCCCGGCGCCACCCATTGTATATGCAGGGCGAAGTACTACAGGATAACCCAGCTGATCAGCGATCCCCAGCGCTTCCTCCACTGAATAAGCGACTTCGCTTCGGGCCATTTCAATTCCGAGACTGTTCATTGTCTCTTTAAACTCAATCCTGTCTTCACCGCGCTCAATAGCATCGACCTGAACGCCGATGACTTTTACGCCATATTTATCAAGAATTCCTTCTTTATAAAGTTCTGAACATAAATTGAGGCCGGACTGACCTCCGAGATTGGGAAGAAGAGCGTCAGGACGTTCTTTTGCAATGATCTGCTCCATACGTCTGACGTTAAGAGGTTCGATATAAGTAATGTCAGCCATCTCCGGATCAGTCATGATGGTTGCCGGATTGGAGTTGACGAGTACGATCTCATATCCGAGGCTGCGGAGTGCTTTACAGGCCTGAGTGCCGGAATAGTCAAATTCACACGCCTGCCCGATGACGATGGGACCTGAACCGATGATCAATATTTTATGAATATCAGTGCGCTGTGCCATAAGTCCTCTCTTTCTTTAGTTTTGCTAAACCCTTAATCTCATAAATTGTAATGTAATGACAAAAGAATTTCCACTACTAATTTAGTTAATATTTGTAAAAATAAATTAAAACCACGAAATAATACAGAAATAATATTTACAAAATTATTACATAATAGTAAAATATATTATTATATTATATATTTTGCATTCTCAAAAACATGTTCTTTTGTTTATAAAGGGATTTAAAAATGAATACGATAAAAAGGATCGCATGGATTTTTGTTGTGATTCTGATCCTTGTATCGGCAGCAGGGCGAAGTGCCCGGGCAGCAGAAACGGCGGAGGTGCCGCAGACAATACAGACGGAAGCGGGCTCTCTGCTCGTCGAGTCGGAATCGGCCGGCAGTTTCAGATATGAGGAAGGAGAAAGAAAGCTCTATATTTACGGAGGGACAGTCAGTATCAGGCTCAATCCTGCCGTTGATTATTCCAGGGACCGGATAGAAGTCTCCGGATACGCAACGCTTGTGCTCAGCGGAGTGAGGATATTAGCGGAAAACGGACCTGCACTCAGAGTGATCCCGGGTGCAGCTGTTGAGATATGTCTTGCAGAAGGAGAAAAGACCGAAGAGGGAAATGCTCAGGTAATGGAGAATTTTCTTCAAGGGGCGGAAGGCTATGCAGGCATCGAAGCGGAAACTCTTCCGGGCGGTGAAGAAGGCCGCTTTTTGGAAGCGAGCCTGAGAATAAGAGGAAAAGGATACCTTGCGGCGGTCGGAGGAGAAGGAGCCGCAGCAATAGGAGCAAGCCGGGGACAATATGCCTGCGGCTATATTGTGATTGAAGAAGGAAATATCACCGCGATCGCAGGAAAAGACGCAGACGCGATAGGATGCGGTGCCGGAAATGATGCAGTATCCGTCACGGCACCTTTGATCTCGGAACGGACAGAGTCTTTTATTGCTTTTGCGGACGGAACAGGACACGCGATCACATCTGCAGCACAGGCAGAAGAGGATGCAAAGGAAGAAAAAATTCTTCCTGAGGAGTTTACGCCGGCAGCAATTTTCAAGGCAGTAATTACAGATGCAGAAGAAAGTACCGTAAATCTCGAAAACATCAGAGTCAGGGAAACAAAAGGTAATAATGAGATAGTTTTCAGCATGCCGGACGGGTACAGAGAATTTGCTGTCAAAACTGATGCGGACTCTGAATACATGATCGAACAGGGCGGGCGGATCTTCGCGGCTGCAGGATCAGAAGGCTCCGGGGAAATCGATGAGGATGCTGTCCTGTTCAGGGGAACGACTAATTACGGTGATGAAACAGTATTTCTGGCACCGCTTGAGAAAAATCCTTCGATCGATATCGATGTCACAGGTTATTGGGAAGACGAAGAAGATGCTGACGGCACAAGGCCCGGAAGCGTTGATATAACTCTTTACGCAAACGGAAAAGAGACCGGCAGGACGATCACATTAAGTGAAGAAAACGACTGGAGCGGAACGTTCGATGAACTGGCGGTCTATTCAGACGGTGTTAAGCAGTCCTATTCCGTCGTTGAGGAGAGACTTGAAGGATACACAGGTCTTATCAGCGGTTCCGATCTGGACGGCTATTCGATAACAAATACGCATGAGCCGCTTCCGGAGGGAAGGAGCGGAGAGGAAGAGATCGAACAGAGAAGCAGCCGTACATTTGAGGAAGGAAGAATCGTTGCCACTGTTTTGACCACAAAAGTGTCGCGCTCTATGCCCGCAAGAACCAGTACAACGATCAAAAAGACACACTCGGCAAAGACTGCGGATTCCTCGGATTCGATCTTTTGGGGAGGAATACTTCTCATGGCTGTGCTCGCACTGTTTGTCTGGATGCGAATCGAACAGAGCAGAGAGTGACTCAGACAGGAAAGAAAAATTTAATAAAATGTTCAGAAAAAAACAGGCATGTCTATTTGACTTGCCGTTTTTTTTAATGTAAAACATGGAAAGTATAGGGGAAGATCGGAAAGACCGATACGGAGGAAAGACTATGATCGATGAATTGATCGATAAGATCCGCTACTTTGTCCCGATCCTGTTTTCGGAAGAGGACAGGCTCATATTTCTTGTAGTAATGACAATGATCGTTACTCTGCCCGTGTTACTGTGCATCTTACGGCGCAAACCGCTGGTCAGAGGCACTGCTCTGATCATTTTTGCTGTCTATGTGATCGGAAACCTGAGTTTTACGCTGCTCGGCCGGGGAGGAGGAGGGTCATCGAAGCTTCCGGCTTTCGATAATTACAGACAGGCTTTCTATCTGGACCTCGGATTTAAGGAAACTCTGAAAATGCTGCCGGAAGGCCTTAGAGAGACTATGCAGTATGTTCACATTGGGAGCCGCAACGCGGCCAGGGAGGTGTTTCTCAATATTCTCCTTTATATCCCTATGGGATATCTGCTGCCTTTTATAATAAAGCCTATGAGATACAGTGTCATCGCGTGCACCGCCGTCGGCCTTATATGCAGTGCCGCGACAGAATATGCGCAGCTCAGATACGGACTGGGATATTTTCAGCTTGATGATATCATGAACAATACGTTGGGATGTTTCATCGGAGCGATGCTGGGATGCACGCTTGCAAGGCTATGGCGGACAAAATGAGCCAAATATAAAAGAAAAGTGAAATATTTGCATATTTCACAAAAATCATGTTTACATTTGCCTTTTTGTGGTAAAATATTACCAAGTAAGTTGTGATTTGTTAGTTAAACAAGGAGGTAAGCAACATGGCAGATATTTATGCAAATATGGGTAAGAACCTGATCGGAACCAAGACATTTGATAATCTGATGGAAGCATTTGCAGGCGAGTCCCAGGCCCGCAATAAGTATACCTATTTTGCTTCCAAGGCAAGAAAAGACGGATATGTTCAGATCGCCAAAATCTTTGAAGAAACAGCTGCCAACGAGAAGGAACATGCCAAGATCTGGTATAAGATCCTTGAGGGCGTTCACAGCACAAAAGACAATCTTGAGATCGCTGCGGACGGCGAGCAGTACGAGTGGCAGGAGATGTATCCTGAGTTTGCCAAGACAGCAAGAGAAGAGGGATTCGCGGATATCGCCAATCTCTTCGAAATGGTCGCGGCGATCGAGAAAGAGCATGAAGCCAGATATCGCAAGCTGATCGAGAACATTGAGGGCGGTCTTGTATTCTCCAGAGACGGAGACCGCGTATGGGAGTGCGGCAACTGCGGACACATCGTTATCGGCCCCAGCGCTCCTGACGTATGTCCTGTCTGTGATCATCCTCAGGCATATTTCGAACTGCGCGCGGATAACTATTAAGATTATCAGAAACTGAAGATGCGGCTCCAATGGGAATGCTGTATCGCATATAACGCAATGACGGGGGATTGTTCGCAAGAATGATCCTCCTTATAAATTAAACAGATCAGCATCAGGCCGAAAAAACAGAAGAATTGACCTGAATGAGGCAAAAAACTGACGGAGGCGGGCAAATGGAGAGGCACGAGCATGTTATTCACAGCAGCCACCTTAACAAGGATATGCATATCATTCAATACGGGCATTCGGGTGTACCTTTTCTTGGATTTCCCACACAGTGTGCTCCTTGTACCAATTATGAGGATTTCGGCGTGACACGTGTCCTCAGCGCATATCTGGAAAACGGAGTGATGCAGCTCTTTTGCGTGGAGACAGTTGATGATGAGAGCTGGTATTGTGAAGATGGCATTAATACATGGAGAAGCGCAAGACAGGAGAGCTATCACCGTTTCGTTGTGGATGAAGTCCTTCCCCTCATAAAAAAGTTCACTCCGCCGGGTATGCGGCCCTTTGTGCTGGGTGTTGACATGGGGGCGACGCAGGCAGCTATCTCTTTTTTCAGGAGGCCGGAACTGTTTGACGGCGTGATCGCGCTCTCCGGAATATATGATTCCGCCTACTATTATCATGGATGGATGGACAGTACCCTGTACGATAATTCAGTTGAGTGTTTCCTCGCGAATATGCCGGAGGATCATCCCTGGATCCGCGAGTACAACAATTCCTTTATCCTGATGTGCTGCGGCAGGGGAGCATGGGAGGATGAGTGCTGCAGGACTCTGAGACACCTTGACAAAATACTGCATCGCAAGAGGATCAGTGCAATGATCGATTACTGGGGAGAGGACGTCAGTCATGACTGGCCCTGGTGGAGGCATCAGCTGGAATATTTCATTCCTATTGTGATCAAAGAACAATCACTTGTTGCTTCAAGATAAGAGGAAAAGACGGCGATTTTTTGTCAGATGTGCCTGCGGAGCACAATTGACGAAAACGTAAATGGCAAGTATACTGCATATTGTGGATCCAAAGGGCTGTGAAGAGATATCACAGCCCTTTTTCAGGGTCAGGCCGGTGCCGGCAGCAGCCGGCAGTCCGGAAATAACTGTTAATAGAAAGGAATCAGATCAATGAAAAGACAGTGCGGTATTCTAATGCCCGTATTCTCACTTCCCTCCCGTTTCGGCATCGGATGTTTCGACAGAGAGGCGTATGCGTTTATCGATTTTCTCAAGGCTTCCGGACAGAGCATGTGGCAGGTTCTGCCATTCTGCCAGACCGGATTCGGCGACAGCCCTTACCAGTCGGTTTCTTCCTTCGCGGGAAATCCGTATTTTATCGACCTTGAGCAGTTGATCGGCGACGGCCTCCTCACATGGCAGGAGTGCGAGTCCGTGTGGTTCGGTTCAGATCAGGAGAAAGTGGATTACGGCGCTATGTATGAAAACCGCTATCCGATTCTCAGAAAAGCTTACGAGAGATTTAAGGAGAGTATCAGCGGAAGACTTCAAAACGGTGCTTCTGCCCAGGCCCGGGAGTATAAAGCATTCCTCAAAAAGGAAGCTTACTGGCTGGAGGACTATGCCCTGTACATGTCGATCAAACAGAGGGAACAGGGAAAAAGCTGGCAGAAATGGGAAGAAGGTCTGAAAATGAGAGACCCGGAGGCCCTGAAAATAGCCAGGCAGGAACTGGAGGATGAGATCGGCTTCTACTTCTTCCAGCAGTACGAGTTCGAGAGACACTGGGAGAAACTGCACGCTTACGCGAAAAAGCAGGGAATCAGCATCATTGGTGATATTCCTTTCTATGTGGCAATGGACAGCGCCGCTTCATGGGCACACAAGGAGATCTTCCACATGGATAAGGAAGGTGATCCGATCGATGTCGCCGGATGCGCACCGGACGCTTTTTCCAAAACCGGACAGCTTTGGGGAAATCCGCTCTACGACTGGAAAGCCCTTAAGAAGAGCGGATATCAGTGGTGGATCAACAGGATCGCGCGCAACATGGAATTCTATGACGTTCTGCGTATCGATCACTTCAACGGATTTGCCGAATACTACGCGGTGCCCTATGGCGATAAGACAGCTGAGAACGGAAAGATTTGCAAGGGACCGGGCATGGACTTCTTCAAGAACCTTAAAAATGCCCTCGGAGATGTCCCGATCATTGCGGAAGACCTCGGAACACTTACACCCGTGACGGAGAAGCTTCTTGAAGATGCGGGCTATCCGGGCATGAAGGTCCTTCAGTATGCATTTGACTGGACCGAGTACAGCTACTATCTTCCTTATAATCACATCAAAAACTGTGTGGTATATACGGGAACCCATGACAATACGACCACGAGAGCCTGGATCGAGGAGATCAGCGATCACGACAGGGACCTCGCAAGAAGATATATCCACTCCGAGAACACTGATTACGGCACTTTCGTCTGGGATATGATCAGGGAAGCCTATCGCAGCGTAGCAGATCTATGCATTATTCCGATGCAGGACTATCTGGTCAAAGGGAAAGAAGCAAGGATCAATCATCCGGGAACTCTTGGAGAAAACTGGCAGTGGAGATTGCAGCCCAATTTCCTTTCCAGGGAACTGAGTGAGAGTATTTACAAACTTGCCAAGCTTTACGGGCGCATTCCCAAAAAAGATGACAAAGAAAACGGAAAAGAGAAATGATCATTAAGTTTAAGCCGTTTCTTCCGTGTTTTTATTGGAATACTATTGTAAAGAGTGATACTATATTTTTGTAATAATTATTAAGATTCCGGAGGAAGTAATGGCAACGCGGAAACCGAAAAAGAAAAAGACAAATGTTTTCGTCATCATACTGAAAACTCTGCTGCTGCTTGTACTTGTCGGCATTCTTGCAGTTCTGGCCGTTTTCTATTTTGGCGGTTATTACAGCAGAGTAAAAGCGATGAAGGATGAAGCGGACACCTTTGTGAGTGAATCTACGAAAGACACTTTTGTGCCCACTCAGACCGGTGAGATCTATGACGCGGAGGGGAACCTGATCTCCGAGACTCACCCGGAAAAGGATTCCAATTATCTTACATCCGCACAGATTCCCGATCTGTTCAGAAAAGCGATGATCAGTATCGAGGATAAGAATTTCTACAAGCACGGAGGCGTAGATTATAAAGCTATCGTCCGCGCCGCGAAAGAATTCGCTGTGAACAGGCAGATCACTCAGGGCGGCAGTACGATCACGATGCAGCTGGCCAGAGGAATCTTCCTTAACAACGGCAGATCCTGGGAGAGAAAGGTCGAGGAGATCTTCATTGCATGGGATCTGGAGAAAAAGTACAGCAAGGACCAGATCCTTGAATTCTATCTCAATAATGTATACTTCATGAACGGTTATTACGGCATCGCGTCCGCATGTGAAGGATATTTCAACAAGACTCCCGACCAGCTGGATCTGTCTCAGGTCGCTTTCCTGTGCGCGATCCCCAACAGCCCGACTTACTACGACCCGCTCACACATCCCGATCATACGATCGAGAGAAGGAATCTCATCATCAGAAATATGCTGGATGACGGGGTGATCTCACAGGGTGAGTATGACCAGGCCGTCAGCGAAGAGATCGTACTGGATCTGTCGGCACAGGATGAGGCGAAACGCAACGAGAACACATATGTGCTCACTTATACCTACAAGTGCGCGACGGAAGCTCTGATGCAGATCGAGGACCCTGATTTCACCTTCCGCTATGATTTCGCGAGTGACCAGGAACGAGCAGCTTATGACAAAATATACAACGAGCTCTACGATTCATGCCTGGCAAAACTGTTCAAGGGCGGCTACGAGGTATACACAACCTTTGACCTGGAAAAACAGCAGATGCTTCAGGACTGTGTGGACGAGGAACTCGCCGGTTTTGAGGATACGGCAGATGACGGGAAGTATAAGATGCAGGGAGCTGCCGTATGCATTGACAACAGCACGGGACAGGTCATTGCAATGGTCGGCGGCAGATCTCAGGAGACAGATTCCGCCCTGACCCTCAACCGCGCTTTCCAGAGCAACAGGCAGCCCGGCAGTTCGATCAAACCTCTGGTTGTCTATACTCCTGCTTTCGAGAAGGAGTATTACCCCGGAACCTATGTGATGGACGAGGAGATCGAGGACGGCCCCAAGAACTCCGGCGGTTCTTACCTTGGAGAGATCGAACTGAGCGAAGCGGTCCAGAGATCCCTTAACACTGTCGCCTGGCAGGTATACGAGAATATTACTCCTAAATACGGACTCTCCAAACTCAAGGCAATGCACTTCTCTACGATCGTTGATTCAGATAATGTACTTGCTACGAGTCTTGGCGGCTTTACCTACGGCGTTAAGCCTGTGGAAATGGCTTCAGGATACTGCACGATCTATAATGACGGAAAATTCCGTATTCCTACCTGCATCAGCAGGATCGATGACTACAAAGGAAATACGATCTACACCTATGACGGAGTATCCTCCAAGGTCTATGATATAAATGCCGCCAGAGAAATGGTGAGCGTGCTTCAGGGCGTTATGGAAGAAGGCTGGGGTACGGGCCGCGGACTCAAACTCAACAATCAGATGCCCTGCGCAGGCAAGACGGGCACGACGGATGAGGCCAAGGACGGCTGGTTCTGCGGATTTACCCATTATTATACGACTTCGGTATGGGTTGGATGCGATACTCCCGAGAGTGTCAGAAACCTTCAGGGTGCCTCCTGGCCGGGCAGGATCTGGAAGAACTATATGAATCTGATCCACGAGAACCTTGAACCTGTGGAATTCAAGGATTACGATCACGCCAAAGAGGACAGGGCCCTCAAGGACCAGGAATCGCATGACGATGACTGGGATAACAAGCCGCAGGATGCTGCCACCAAGAAAACTACCAAGACGGAGCTCACACCTGCTGCTGCAACTGCAAAGATCGTTGTTCCGGATACTACTCCCGAAACACCTGCTGATGACAGCAGCGAGAGCGGAAGTAATTCCGGATCGGGCAGCAGTACAAGCGGCGGCACCGAAGGCGGAGGAACTGAAGGAGGCGGCACCGAAGGCGGAGGAACCGAAGGAGGCGGCACTGAAGGAGGCGGCACTGAAGGCGGAGGAACTGAAACCGGCGGCGGCACTGAAGGAGGCGGCACCGAAGGCGGAGGAACCGAGGGCGGCGGAACCGAAGGCGGCGGCACTGAAGCCGGCGGCGGAACAGGCACAGAGACAGGCGGTGAGCCTACTGCTCAGAATACTCAGGAAACTCCGAGCCAGCCCCAGGGCTGACAGTTCGCTGCAGATTCAGGGAATCAGAATTAGAATAAAAACGCTCCGGACCAGGGTCCGGGGCGTTTTCTGTGTCAATGGAAGATTTTAAGTTTCGTTTCTGTTATAATTAAATGATAATATGTGGATACTATTGAGTCTTGTTTAGAAGCCGGGGCGTCCAGTTATGAGCAAACCTTTTATTCTTTTTGATGATGTGGCGAAGATATATCGCATGGGAGAAGTGGAGATCAAAGCCGTAAACGGCGCAGATTTCACAATAGACAAGGGCGAGTTTACTGTGATCGTCGGTCCGAGCGGAGCAGGAAAGACGACGATCCTGAATATGCTGGGAGGAATGGACAGCTGTACGAGTGGAAGGATCATCGTCGATGACCGGGAAGTAAGTAAGAGCAGTTCCAGACAGCTAACAGAGTACAGAAGGTATGATATAGGATTTGTTTTTCAGTTTTATAATCTGGTCCAGAATCTGACAGCTCTTGAGAATGTGGAGTTGGCCTCCCAGATCTGCAGGAATCCTCTCGACGCCCAAACTGTGATGAGGGAGGTAGGACTCGAGGAGAGAATGAATAATTTCCCTTCCCAGCTCTCAGGCGGCGAACAGCAGCGCGTTGCCATTGCAAGAGCTCTGGCAAAAAATCCCAAACTCCTTCTATGTGACGAACCCACAGGAGCTTTGGACTATGTGACCGGCAAACAGATTCTTGCGCTTTTACAGAAGACCTGCCGAGACAGGAAAATGACCGTCATAGTGATAACGCATAACCTGGCACTTACTCCTATGGCCGATAAAGTAATCCATATACGCAACGGAAAGGTTGAGAAAACAGAGATCAACAAAACGCCGCTCCCGGTAGAAGAAATTGAATGGTGACTTGAAAGAGAAGTGGTGATGAGAAATAGAAACCGGCTGTTGACTGACGCAGTCAGAGAGATCATACATACTAAAAAGAAGTTCATCTCCCTGCTAATAATGAACTTTCTGGCTGTCGGGTTTCTGGCCGGGCTAAGGATGACTTCGCCCGATATGAAGCATTCTCTCGACGTCTATTACGATGAGCAGAATCTTATGGACATCAGGATCGTCTCCACGCTCGGGCTGACGCGAGACGATATTGATGATCTTATGGATATAAACTCGAAGATCACGAATGACAATGACGCCGGGAAACGGCTTCCTCTTATCACAGACGCTGAGGGAAGTAAATATTTTGACGCACTGGTGGATGAGGATACTGTGACAGTGATCTCGCTGCCCGATAGGATCAACCGGCTGAGGCTCGTGGAGGGGGATTACCCGCAAAATAATGAGGAATGCGTAATAGAGCAGCTTCTGGCGGATAAACTCGGAATCCGGATCGGTGATCAGATCACCATAAACACAGAGGACGCTGATAAACTGACAACGGAAGAAAGTGCCCTAAGAGTACATACTTTCAGAGTATCAGGTATAGCGATCAGTCCTTTGTTTATCTCAAAGACAAGAGGATCTTCCACCATTGGAACCGGCACTGTGACAGCCTGGATCTCATTGCCTGAGGAAGTATTCACACAGGATTATTACACTTCAGTATATCTTACGACAGATGATCTCGATCCGCTCGACTGCTATGGTGACCGGGAGTATGAAAACGGGATCAGTGATCTTATCGAATATCTGAAACCTCTCGGGAAAAGGCGGGCCGATATCCGGCGCGAGCAGCTTATCTCTGAGGCGACGATCACAGATATGATGGCTCAGATTTTCAGTGCCGGGCTGGAATCGATCCGGGTGGAAAACGGCAAATGGTACATTCTTGGCAGAAAATCGCTGGAGAGTTACGGAGAATTCTCCATGGACGCCGAAAGGATGAGTAAACTTGCTGATGTATTTCCAATGATCTTTTTCCTTGTGGCGGCGCTGAGTTCACTAACTACCATGACAAGGATGGTAGAAGAGCACCGGACTCAGATAGGCTGCATGAAGGCGCTTGGATTTTCCGGCCGGGATATTGGAATCAAGTATATTGGCTATGCTTTGGCATCGAGTCTGGGCGGAGGACTGGCCGGATGGATCTGCGGAGTTTTCGCGATCCCTGCGATCATCTACTATGAGTGGGGACTGGAATACCTGATCCCTCCTATTAAGTATTTGTTTTCACCTGTAGTCCTGGCATATTCCGTGGGACTTGCCGTACTGGCGACAGCCGGAGCCGCTGCTGCAGCATGCCGGACTACGCTGAGTGCTTCTGCCGCCTCGCTTATGCGCCCCAGAGCACCAAAACCCGGGAAAAGAGTTCTGCTGGAAAGGATCCCTCTGATATGGTCAAGACTGTCTTTCATACAGAAAGTGAGTATCAGAAATCTCTTCAGATATAAAAGACGGTTCTGGATGACAGTTGCCGGGATCGGGGGATGCACAGCCCTGGTAGTGACGGGACTGGGGCTCCGGGATTCGATCTTCGATATCCTGGCCTGGCAGTTTGACGAGATCACATGTTATGATGCGGCTCTCGGCATTTCTGAGGAAATACGGGCGGATGACAAGATGCGGATGAGACAGACACTGCAATCTATGCCGGAGATCAGTTCTTTTGTGGAATGCTACCAGAACAGTTTCGATCTGGAGACAGATTACGGTAAGGTGGAATATGCCTCTGTAGTGTGTGTTGATGATCTGAGCTCGCTGGACGGTTTTATAAACCTGCGTCACAGAGAACATGGAGGCGGGGGCCGGGAAGAATACAGAGAGCTGTTTACCGGCCATATAGATAAAAAGCCCGATGGAATCATCATTGACGAAAAGATGGCGGAGATCCTGAAGGTTAACGTCGGAAGCGAGGTGAAACTCAAAAATGCCGATGAAGAGGAGTTCACTGCCGTCATCTCGGATATCACGGAAAACTACGTCAATCACTATGTTTACATGTCGAGAAAGCTTTGGAAAGAAATGACAGGAGACTGGCCTCTTTACAATACGATCCTGCTTCAGCTCAGCGACGGAGTGCGGGAAGATGAGGCGGCCGGAAAGCTGATTGCAATTGACGGGGCTATTTCCTATAATCGAATAGATCAGATGAGGACCAGATTTGAGAGCAGTATCAGGAGCATCAATGCGATCATTGTTCTGATCATAGCAGCTGCGGCGATCCTTGCTTTCCTCGTTCTGTTCAATCTCACTAATATAAATGTTACAGAGCGGATCAGAGAACTGGCGACGCTTAAAGTGCTGGGATTTTATGACGGGGAGACAGCTTCCTATGTATACCGGGAGAACGGCATACTTACTTTGATCGGAGCGTTTATCGGGCTCTTTATAGGGAAATGGCTTCACAGCTGGCTGATCAGGACGATTGAAGTGGATTATCTGATGTTTGGCAGAAGCGTTCATACGCGAAGTTTTATACTGGCTGCTCTTCTGACATTCATCTTTTCGCTGTCAGTTAATTTCATTTCGTATTTTACGATCAGGGACATCGATATGATCGAATCACTTAAATCTGTGGAATGATACAGAAAGATATAAATGGAGAAAATGCTCGTATGAAAAGATTAAAAGGCAGGATCCTGATGGGGACTGCGGCTGTCGCGGCAGCACTGACGATCGGCGGGTGCAGTCCAAACCAGAATGCAAATACGGCAGAGGAAAGTAATACCGCTGCAACGGCGAAAACGGCTTCAACTATAAGAGATTTCGAGAAGTTCGACGTCAACGAAAACTACAACAATGTAGTGTACGGGCCTCCGCCTGAACGATAATGGAGAATATTTGTAAATCTGCAATAAGCAGGAGAACTTTTAGTGAGGATCAATTATGTTAAAGACACTTCTTGCGCAGGTAAAAGAGTTTAAGACTCCGTCAATACTGACACCTCTTTGCATGATCGGCGAAGTCATATGCGAGATGATCATTCCGGTACTCATGGGAAGGATCGTCGATATAGGAATCGGCGGTTCGGACATGAACTATATTGTCAGAACCGGCCTGATCATGCTTGCAGTCGCCCTGCTTGGACTATTGTTCGGTATTCTCGGCGGCGTTTTCGGAGCTAAGGCTTCGGCAGGATTTGCCAGAAATCTCAGAAAAGCGATGTATGACAATATCCAGACATTCTCTTTCTCAAGCATCGACAAGTTCTCTTCTTCGAGTCTTGTCACCAGGCTCACGACGGATGTTACCAACATACAGAACGCCTATCAGATGATCCTGAGAATGGCGATGAGAGCACCTGCCTCCATGATCATCGCAATGGCCATGTCCTTTATCATCAGTCCCAAACTGGCGCGGATCTATCTTGGCGCCGTACTGTTCCTGGCATTCGTCATGTCTTTTGTCATGCGCAGAGCGACCAGATACTTCCAGCAGGTCTTCAGAAGATACGATGATCTTAACAACAGCGTGCAGGAGAACGTCTCATCGATCCGGGTAGTAAAGGCCTATGTGCGCGAAGACTATGAGATCAGTAAATTTCACAGAGCCGCAGGAAATATTTATGATATGTTCATCAAAGCCGAGATGAATATCGCGGGAGTCTCGCCGATCATGATGACGGTCGTATACGGATGCATTCTGCTGATCAGCTGGTTCGGCGCCCACTTTATCATCAGCGGTGAACTGGGCACCGGAGAACTGATGAGCCTTCTTGCGTATTGCATGAATATCCTCATGAGTCTGATGATGCTCTCCATGGTGTTTGTAATGATCACTATGTCTCAGGCGAGCGCGAAAAGAATCGTTGAAGTCATCAACGAAAAGAGTGATCTGAATAATCCTGAGGATCCTATCATGGAAGTTCCGGACGGCAGCATCCGCTTTGAGGATGTGGACTTCTCTTACAGGCCCGGAACCGGAGATCCCGTTCTAAAAGATATAAACCTGGATATAAGATCCGGTGAGAGCATAGGGATCATCGGAGGCACCGGCAGCGCCAAATCCTCGCTGGTAAATCTGATCAGCCGTCTTTATGACGTGACGCAAGGAAGACTTCTTGTCGGAGGAAATGATGTCCGCAGATACGATATTGAATCGCTCAGAAATCAGGTTTCCGTCGTTCTTCAGAAGAATGTCCTGTTCAGCGGCACGATCCTTGACAATCTGAGGTGGGGCGACAAAAATGCCACTGAAGAAGAGTGCGTCAGAGTCTGCAAGATGGCCTGCGCGGATGACTTCATCCGCAGGATGCCTGAAGGCTACAATACCTGGATCGAACAGGGCGGCACTAATGTTTCCGGAGGCCAGAGACAAAGACTTTGCATCGCCAGAGCGCTTCTCAAAAAGCCCAGGATACTGATCCTGGACGACAGTACAAGCGCGGTGGACACTGCCACAGACGCCAAGATCAGAAAAGCGTTCAGGGAGGAGATCCCCGGTACGACCAAGCTGATCATTGCGCAGCGGATTTCCAGCGTAAAGGACTGTGACAGGATCATTGTCATGGATGACGGCCGGATCAACGGAGTCGGAACTCATGAGCAGCTTCTTACAGAGAACATGATCTACAGAGAGGTCTATGAGTCCCAGGTCGGAGGCGCAGACGCGGACTTCGACAAAAAAGAGTGACGGATTCCGGGGAGGACACAGAAGATGGCAGAAAACAACAAAGAATTTAAGGGACCGGGCGGAAGACGGATGGCGGGGAGACCGCGTCCGAAGGTGGAGAATCCTGGCCTTCTCTTAAAGAGAGTGATGAGTTATGTGTTCAGGTACTACGGCATACACATGATCGTGGTCCTGATCTGCATCGTTGTCTCGGTGCTGGCCAATATTCAGGGAACTATGTTCACAAGGACTCTGATCGATACTTACATCACGCCTATGATCGGAACGCCGGATCCTGATTACAGCCCGCTTCTGGGGGCAATGGGAAGAGTTGCGTGTTTCTACGGGATCGGTATCGCTGCGGCTTTCACGCAGCAGGTGGTCATGGTCCATGTCAACCAGGGCACTCTTAAAAGGCTCAGGGAAGATCTGTTCGATCATATGGAATCTCTTCCCATTAAATATTTTGACACGCATTCACACGGCGACATCATGTCTGTGTATACCAATGATATTGATACGCTCAGACAGATGATCAGCCAGAGTATCCCGCAGCTCTTTAACAGCGCGATCACGATCGTCAGTATCCTTTCCATGATGCTGGTCCTGAGTATTCCGCTGACTATCCTGACCCTGGCGATGGTCGCCCTGATGCTGTTTGTGACAATGCAGGTGACCAAGCGCTCGGGCAAGAACTTCATCGCTCAGCAGAAGAATATCGGTAAACTGAACGGTTTTATCGAAGAGACTATGACGGGGCAGAAAGTTATCAAAGTATTCTGCCACGAAGAGGAGTCCATCAAGACTTTCGATGAACTCAATGAAGAGCTCTACCAGAGCGCGTTTAAGGCAAATGCGTTTGCAAATATGATCGGTCCTGTCAACGGACAGATGGGCAATGCCAACTACGTGATCGTCGCGCTTGTGGGGGGACTTCTGGCACTTAATTCCTATGCAGGCTTCACGGTCGGCGGACTGGCAAGTTTTCTTACTTTCAACAAGAGCTTCAGTATGCCCATCAACCAGGTGAGCATGCAGTTTAACAGTATCATCATGGCTCTTGCGGGTGCGGAACGTGTCTTCAAACTTCTGGACGAAGCACCGGAGACAGACGACGGGTACGTCATGCTGGTCAACTGCGAATATGATGAAAACGGAAATATAGTCGAGACTGACAAGCACACAGGCCATTGGGCATGGAAGCACTATCACAAGCAGTCGGACCACAGCACGACTTATCAAAAACTTGAGGGAGACGTCACCTTCAACCACGTAGATTTCGGCTACAGAGATGACAAAATGGTGCTTCACGACATCGTGATCCATGCAAAACCCGGTGAAAAGGTAGCCCTGGTCGGCTCCACAGGTGCGGGCAAGACGACGATCACGAACCTGATCAACCGTTTCTACGATATCCAGGACGGCAAGATACGGTATGACAATATCAACGTCAATAAGATCAAAAAGGCAGACCTTAGAAGGTCCCTGGGTATTGTGCTACAGGATACGCATCTGTTTACGGGAACAGTACGGGATAATATCCGGTACGGTAAACTGGACGCGACTGAGGAAGAGATCGTAGCTGCTGCTAAGCTCGCCAATGCGGACAGCTTTATAAAAAGGCTTCCCCAGGGCTATGACACGATGCTCAAGGGAGACGGGGCGAATCTGTCCCAGGGGCAGAGACAGCTGCTTGCGATCGCCAGAGCGGCAATTGCGGATCCGCCTGTCCTGATCCTCGATGAGGCGACGAGCTCTATTGATACCAGAACCGAGAAGATCGTTCAGGACGGCATGGACAAACTGATGTCAGGAAGAACAACTTTTGTTATTGCCCACAGGCTTTCTACGATCAAAAACAGCGATACGATCCTGGTCCTGGAACAGGGCCGTATTGTAGAGAGAGGCAATCACGAACAGCTGCTGGCACTGAAGGGCCGTTATTATCAGCTCTATACAGGTAAGAGCGACGCGCTGACTGCATAAACACTATCGGCATCAAAATATTGGACGGAGGACGAGAAATGAAAAGAATATACAGAAAGAGTCTGGCGGTCATACTTGCGCTGATCACAGTCTTCAATATGACAGGCTGCGTGCTAAAGCCGGGGACACCGCAGGAATCGGGTGAACCGCAGGTATCAGGCGAACCGCAAGTTTCCGGCGAACCGCAAGTTTCCGGCGAACCGCAAGTTTCCGGCGAGCCGCAGGCATCGGGAGAACCCGATGGGAACGGAGGACTGTTTGAAGCAGAATACGCTTCCTGGGTCAACTCTGATGTCCAGGAATGGGTGAAGCAGATCGGCGAGGCAGATGTAAGAGATGACTTTCACCTTCATGTGAACAGGGACTGGATGGTCAATACAACTATTCCGGACGGCTATTCAAGCTATGATCCGATCACAGAGAGAGCCCTGCAGGTTGACAGCCAGCTCATGGATATTCTTGAAAATCCTGAAAAGGAGACTGATCCGGCGCTGATCCACGATCAGGAACTTGTCCAGAAATACTACACAATGTGGCTGGACTGGGACGCCCGCAATAAACTGGGTGTTTCAGCGCTAAGGGACCTCCTCGACCCTCTGATGAAAGTGAAGAGCCTGGATGATCTCACTGCTTATCTCAGTATGCCGCGGACTGTGATCTCAGCGACAGAACTGGCACAGTGTGAAGTGAGTATGGACTGGAACAACGCTGACTACCATGCGGTATATGTGGCACCTGTGGACCTGATCTTCGGTGACTCTATGTACTATGGCTATATGGAAGAAAGCGACGCGCTTGCGGAGCCCTATTACAATGAAGTGATCCGCCATATTCTTGTAAAACTCGGATACTCCGACGAAGAAGCCACGGAAGTATTAAAGAGCTGCTTTGCCTTTGAAAAGGACATCTCAGATTACATTATGACAACGGAGGAAGCGAGCGCCAGGGATGCTGTCGAAAAGGAGAACAATCCCAGAACACTGAAAGAGCTCGAGGCGGAAGCAGGCGACTTCCCGATCCGGAAGATCCTCGAGGCTTACGGCGCAGAGAACTCTGACAGTTATATTTTGCTGCAGCCTGACTGGCTCGCTGCCATGGATGTTCTGTATGACGAGGATTACGTCGAACACCTGAGGGACTATCTGATCTGCTATACGGTTCAGGACTACGCGACACTGCTCGACAGAGAGACCTATGATATTTACAATAAGGTTATCAACGGGATCAGCGGGGCTGTAGGGACCAAGTCGGACCAGAAGTCCGCCACTGAAGCTGTGGATGATTTCCTGCCGTCACAGCTCGGAAGGCTTTACAGTGATAAATATGTCAGTGATGAAACCCAGAAAGAAGTGACAGACATCACCAAAGAGATCATGGATGAGTACAGGGTCATGCTCAATGAGGAAGCTTTCCTGACGGAAGAGACCCGCAAAGAGGCCATCAAAAAACTCGACAGCCTGGCTCTTCGCATCGCCAAACCGGGCAAGTGGGAAGACGACTCGGATCTGAATTTTGCAGGATCTTCAGAGGGAGGCAACCTTATTTCGGCGCAGGACGAAGTGGGCGCTTACTGGGTGAAAAGAATGCAGTCCAGGATCAATCAGAAAGTAGACAGAGATCTGTGGACATCCCGAGTCCAGCAGGTAAACGCTTTCTATGATCCCTCACAGAATTCGATCACTTTGTGCGGCGGAATCCTCGGAGGAACGCTGTATAACCCGGATATGAGCAGAGAGGAACTCTTTGCCAATGTGGGTGATACGATCGCCCATGAGATATCTCATGCATTTGATACTACCGGCTGTCAGTTTGACGAAAAAGGCAATCTCAGGAACTGGTGGACGCAGCAGGACCAGACAGCTTTTGCTGCAAGAGCGGACAAACTGGTCGCATACTACGACAATATCGAGCCTTTTATGGATGTCAATTGTGTGGGCAGCCAGATTGAGGGGGAAGCGATCGCGGACCTCGTGGCAATGAAGATCCTCCTAAGGATCGCCGGAAAAGAAAAGAACTTTGACTATGATAAGTTCTTCAGGGCATTTGCACAGACCTGGCGGACGATAACCACCGCACGAAGCGAATTCTACGCGCTTTCTCAGGATACCCATCCGCTTCCTTATCTGAGAGTTAACTGTGTTGTACAGCAGTTTGATGAATTCTATGAGACTTTCGGGGTGAAAAAGGGCGACGGAATGTACCTTGCGCCCAAGGACCGGCTCGAGGTGTGGTAAAACTGAATGATTAATAGGCTTGCCGTAATAGCGGAAGGATATGAGATCCGATGCTTTACGGCAGGCCTTTTTTATTGATCGATCATCCTGTAATCATCGGTCAGAATATTTTAAAAAATGCAAAATACATATTGACTAATTGTTATACATATAGTATAACATATATCAGAAAGAGAACAAAAGGTCAGTGATGATCAGGAGTAGTTCCCTGAAAGATTTTATTAAGTTAATAAACCGATATTATAAGGAGGTATCAGATATGTTTACACCTGCAATCTTTACAAGAAATCATGGATTTTGGAGAGATCCCTTTGAGGATTTCAATACAATGTTCCCGGCATTCTTCGACAATGGAGATCTTGAGAATTCCTTCTCCGGATTCAAGACCGACGTGATGGAGAAGGATGGCAACTATGTCCTGGAGGCTGAGCTGCCCGGATTTAAGAAGGAAGATATCAATGTGGACCTGAAGGATAATATCCTTACTATCAGCGCTTCTCACAACGAGGAGAAGAACGAGGAGGACAAGAATACCAAGTACATCCGCAAGGAGAGACACACTACATCATACAGCAGAAGCTTCCGTGTCGCCAATGTGACACACGAGGATATCAAGGCAGCTTACAACAACGGCGTTCTTGAGGTAACATTCCCCAAGAGAGATGCCCTCCCCGAGAAGGAGACGAAGAAGATCGAGATCATGTAAACTCCTCCCTGATAATGCATGACCGTAAACAATGACCCAGAGCCCGGCGCACAGTGCCGGGCTCTTTTCATGTGTTGAGATTTGTCTGAAAATCGAGTACAATTTCTCTGCTTAGGCAAAACACCGAAGAAAAGAGGTATTCATCTATGGCACAGATCATATTGGCTTCGGCGTCTCCGAGAAGAAGCGAACTTCTAAGACAGGCCGGAATGGATTTCGTTGTGATTCCCTCAAGAGGGGAGGAGGTCGTAACGAGCACGCATCCCGCGGAAGTTGTGGAAGAACTGTCTCTGCAGAAAGCGCAGGAAGTTGCAGACAGGATCCTGGCAGGCGGAGAGGAGAAAGCTCACGATTTCAGTGTTGTCATAGGAGCAGACACTGTAGTGGCAGCAGATCACAAAATCCTTGGCAAACCTGCTGACCATGAGGATGCAAGGAAAATGATCACATTGCTGCAGGGAAATGTCCATCAGGTATATACGGGTGTCACGCTGATCGTAAAGGATGCAAAAGGAAACATCCGCACCAGAACATTCAATGAATGCACTGATGTGGATGTCTGTGATATGTCTTATGAGGAAGTGGAGGAGTACATCTCCACGCCAGAGCCCTACGATAA
>CACZXG010000022.1:0-19597 GCA_902785055.1 uncultured Lachnospiraceae bacterium | reverse complement strand
GGGTAGTTTCGGAGTATATATAAGAGGGATCCGAGGCTGTTACTACAATGTAGTGGGTCTGCCGATCTCAAGGCTTTGTCACGAACTCAAGGATATGCTTGCTCAATAGTCATCCGGAAGATACTTAGCGGAACCACTTCTCGCGCTCGCCGGCGGAATATTTCTCCTCGCAGTATCTGCAGCGGTAGATCTTGCGCCTGGAATCTGCCAGGAAGAAGATGTGAGGCAGTTCCTGCTCAATGGAAGAAATGCACCGGGGATTATGGCATTTGAGAACGCCATAGACTTCCTTAGGCATGTCCATTTTCTTTTTCTCCACGATGACACCGCCCTTGATGATATTGACTGTGGTGTTGGGCTCGATCAGCGCAACGGCGTCAAGGCTTAGAGTATCCGGATCACATTCCACTTTTAAAATGTCCTTGCGGCCCATATCATTGCTGCGGGCGTTTTTGATGATCGCTACCTGATAATCCTCCCTGTCCAGATGGAGATAATGGTAGATCAGCATGGCCTTGCCGGCTTCAATATGGTCGAGAACAATTCCGTTTTCAATCTTGCCTACGTTTAACATTCGGTTTCCTCCTAATTCTGGATAAGCTCTGTAAATCAGTCCACGTGAATGTCAAGCAGCGTGAGGATCAGCGCCATGCGCACATACACGCCGTACTGAACCTGCTTGAAGTAAGCAGCCCGCGGGTCTTTGTCGATCTCCACTGAGATCTCGTTTACGCGGGGCAGCGGATGAAGGACATACATGTCGTCTTTGGCGCGGCGCATAAGTTTTTTGTTCAAAACATAGAAATCCTTGAGTCTGATGTAATCCTCTTCATTGAAGAAGCGCTCTCTCTGTACACGGGTCATGTAGAGAAGATCAAGTTTGGTGATGACATCTTCAAGCTTGATGCACTCTTCATAGGTGTATCCCTTCTCCTCCAAAAGATCGGTGATGTAGTCAGGTACACGCAGTTCAGGAGGGGAAATGAAGACGAAGTGAATGTCCTCGTATCGGGCAAGTGTCTTGACCAGGGAGTGCACGGTACGGCCGAATTTGAGGTCACCGCAGATTCCGATAGTGAAGTGGTTAAGTCTGCCCTTGAGCTGGCGGATCGTCATCATGTCCAGAAGAGTCTGGGTGGGATGCTCGTGACCGCCGTCCCCCGCGTTGATGACAGGGATATCGGAGAAACGGGATGCCACATAGGCCGCGCCCTCCTTGTTGTGGCGGATCGCCGCGATATCCGCAAAGCAGGAGACGACGCGGATCGTGTCCGCAACGCTTTCACCTTTGGCAGCGGAAGATTGAGCAGCGCCCGCGAATCCCAAAGCTTTTCCTCCCAGGTTCATCATGGCGGCTTCAAAACTCAGCCGAGTCCTGGTGCTGGGTTCGTAGAAGAGTGTCGCGATCTTTTTGCCGTCGCAGGCGTGCGCGTACTTTTCAGGGTTTTTCTCGATGTCTGCAGCCAGGTCGAAGAGCTGATCGAGTTCCTGAGTGGTAAAATCCAGTGGTGTGAGACAGTGTCGCATGAAGACTCCTTTCCATTAAACCATTGTTTCAAAGCCGATCTCCCGGGATATAAGAAACTTTTCCATAGTCTCGTCCCAGATTCTGTCGGCGTTTTTATCAAGCGTAAAGTTTTTTAAGGCAATGCCGGTGACAAGCGTGACCTCGGATCCGTCGTAGCGTATGTTGAGGACCATTGCTCCGACGCTGTCCCTGAGCTGAGGAAAACCGTGACTCTCCAGTATCTTTTCACAGTGGTCAGTGCGCAGCTGCAGTACGATGGAGAGAGAAGCCGGCGCTTTTTTGCCCCGGATCAGTTCTCTGAAATGACCGCGTACTTCCGACCATGAGATCAGGGGATAGGGATGATTTGACTCGTCTTCCCATTCTTCGGAGGAATAAAAGCCGCGGTTGATCTTCCCGTCCAAAAGCCACGTGACCTGCATACTAAGAGAAGCTTCCTCCAGCAAAAAGGAATCAAATGATCCGCCGGACAGAAGCTTCGTCATGAAATTTCCTGTTTCAGTGATCTTAAATGCCCTCATATAATTCTCCGTCTGATGAATATGATTAGTGAGCCTTACAGGAAAACGATCTTGGAAGTACCTATATGAAGTGCAAGCCACGCGCCGATCTGAAGGATCAGGATCAGGGGAAGGCCATACCGAAACTGCGGTTTGCGCTTCTTGTGCCGGAAAACGATCATTCCGGCTATACAGCCGACAGAGCCGCCCAAAATCGCAAGAATAAAGAGCACTGACTCCGGAATACGGAATCGGCGCTCCATTGCGCGTATCTTATCAATGACCATAGCGGAAAGGCCGAGCAGATTCATAATGAAAAAATAGAGAAAAAGCATGATTCTTGTATTCATGAGCGCCTCCTTTCCAAAATTCCTGAGGTATATTGTATAAGTTTCGCTGGTCACATGCAAGAAGAAAATATTAGAGGCCCAAAACAACTTCTGCCCCGGAGTGTATGCTCCGGGGCAGCTGCTGTTTACTGTTTGTTTTTTTCTACTTCCTGCATCTTCATCGCGCGAACCTTTTCGGGAAGACCGAAGAGGTTGATGAAGCCCTCAGCATCGTGGTGGTCGTAGAGGTCGCCGGTGGTAAAGGAGGCGAGGCTCATATTGTAGAGGCTGTAGGGAGAAGTTGTGCCGGCCTTGATGATGTTGCCTTTGTAAAGACCGAATTTAACTTCGCCGGTAACATACTTCTGAGTGGATTCGATGAAGGCCTGCTCTGCTTCGCGAAGAGGAGAGAACCACTTGCCCTCGTAAACGAGGCTTGCGAACTTGTGGCCGATCTCATCCTTGACCTCATAGGTCTTGCGGTCGAGAACGAGCTCTTCAAGCTGCTGGTGCGCTTCCATAAGGATAGTTCCGCCGGGGGTCTCATAGACGCCGCGGGACTTCATGCCGACTACGCGGTTTTCTACGATATCGATGATTCCGATGCCGTTCTCACCGCCGAGTTTGTTAAGGGTGCGGATGATATCAGCAACTTTCATCTCTTTGCCGTTGACAGTCTTGGGAACGCCCGCCTCGAAGGTCATGGTGACATAAGTGATCTCGTCGGGAGCTGCCATGGGAGTCTTGCTCAGGACCAGAAGATGATCGTAATTGGGCATCAGGGAAGGATCTTCGAGTTCGAGGCCTTCGTGGCTGATGTGCCAGAGGTTGCGGTCGCGGCTGTAGCTGCTGTCCGCGGAGAAAGGAAGATCGATGCCATGCTTCTGGCAGTATTCGATCTCGGACTCACGGGAATCCATGTTCCAATTATTGCTTCGCCATGCGGCAATGATCTTGAGATCGGGAGCAAGAGCCTTGATGCCGAGTTCGAAGCGGATCTGGTCGTTGCCTTTTCCGGTAGCGCCGTGGCAGATGGTAGTTGCGCCTTCCTTACGGGCGATCTCGACAAGCTTCTTGGCGATCAGCGGACGAGCCATGGATGTGCCGAGAAGATATTTGTTCTCATAGACGGCGTGTGCCTGAACGCAGGGGACGATGTATTCCTCAGCGAACTCATCATTGACATCCAGAATGTAGAGTTTGGAAGCTCCGCAATATTTTGCACGCTCTTCAAGGTGATCGAGCTCTTCCTCCTGGCCGCAGTCAATGCAGACGCAGACGACATCAAAGTCATAGTTTTCTTTGAGCCAGGGAATGATGGTCGTGGTATCAAGACCGCCGCTGTAGGCGAGGATTACTTTTTCTTTCTGTTCGGACATTGTCAGTTCCTCCATTTCTATATATACATTGTATTTTTGTCGTAAGCAGGTCTTACATTTGAGTACTATACAACAGCATATTCGGAATTGCAATAGGGATTATGAATATATTTTAATAATATTCGAAAAATTTACATTGAAAACTGTATAATATGCGATTATAATGCATAAAAGATGTATATTATGCATATCAGGTAATCGAATTATTAAAAAATAGTTCTTTATTATATAAAAAATTGTGATATTATCAGACTGCATGACTTTAAAGGAAGATAAAAGTAAAGGATTAATATGGAAAATATTGAAATACGCCCCATGGTGAACGGCGATTACGACAACGTCCGGAATCTGTGGCTGAGTATAAGAGGCTTCGGAATCCGCAGTATTGATGACTCCAGGGAAGATATAGAAAGGTTTCTTGAGAGAAATCCCACTACCAGCGTGGTGGCCTGTGACGGAGACAGGATCGTCGGCTCCATACTGTGCGGGCACGACGGCAGACAGGCGAGTTTCTACCATGTATGTGTTAAGAAATCATACAGGAGGCAGGGCATCGCCACGCAGATGGTCATCTACTGCATGAACGAACTTAAGAAAATGAAGATCAATAAGATCGCACTGATCGCGTTTACGAAGAATGACGCGGGAAACGCTTTTTGGAAGCAGATCGGATGGACTTGCCGTCCCGACTGCAACTACTATGAATTTATACTCAATGAAGCGAATATCACGCGGTTTATAGAGAGCGAAACGGAGGAGTAAGATGAAGAAGATCGAAGGAGGCGTAACAGCAGCACAGGGATTTGAGGCAGCTTCAGCAGCAGCACACATTAAATATGAAGGAAGGACCGACATGGCGCTCATTTTCAGTAAAGAACCCTGTGTATGTGCCGGTACTTTCACAACAAATGTAGTCAAAGCTGCTCCGGTCATCTGGGACAGGGACATGGTTTACAGCGGTAAGCCCGCCCACGCGGTGATCGTTAACTCCGGTATAGCAAATGCATGTACAGGCAGCGAAGGAATGGAATATTGCAAGCAGACCGCAGAGGAAGCGGCTGCCTGTCTCGGCATCGACGCGGACTCAGTTCTTGTAGGTTCCACCGGCGTTATCGGATTCCAACTGCCTATAGACCGCATAAAAGCCGGTGTCCGGATGCTGGCGGAAGCCAGAAAACCTGGAACTGCAGCCGGCACAGAGGCCGCAAAGGCTATCATGACCACGGATACTGTCCATAAAGAGACAGCATATGAATTTGAGGCGGGCGGAAAGAAAGCAGTGATCGGCGGTATGGCCAAGGGCTCAGGAATGATCCACCCCAATATGTGCACGATGCTTGCATATGTAACTACGGACGCGGCTGTCGAGAAGGCTCTTCTTCAGAAGGCGCTCAGTGAGATCGTGCAGGAGACATTCAATATGATCTCTGTGGACGGTGATACTTCAACCAACGACACACTGCTTGTCCTTGCAAACGGTCTTGCAGGTAATACGCCCATCGCCGACGAGAACAGCGCGGACTACGCCGCGTTTTACAGCGCGCTTAAGACTGTGTGCCGGGAACTCGCCATGAAAATGGCAGGAGACGGCGAAGGCTGCACAAGACTCATCGAGACGAGAGTTATCCATGCGGACACTCTTACAAACGCGAGAATCCTTGCCAAGAGCGTTATTACATCCAGTCTGACTAAGGCGGCCGTATTCGGCAAAGACGCGAACTGGGGCAGGATCCTGTGTGCCCTTGGCTATTCCGGTGTTTTATTTGATCCGGAGAACTGCGATCTGTATTTTGGCGAGGGTGAGGACCGGATCCTTATCTTCACCAAAGGAAGTGCCGCAGACTACAGCGAAGAGAAGGCTACTGAACTCCTCTCAGGCGAGAAGGTAGTCATCACAGCGGATATGCATATGGGAGAAGCAGAAGCGACCGCATGGGGATGCGACCTCACCTATGATTATGTTAAGATCAACGCGGACTACAGAAGCTGAGGTGTAAGTCCGGCAAAACATACAAAGATCAGGGATACCGCCGGAACAAATAACATATCCGCGTTGTATCCGGAATGGAGATTAATAATGGAAACATATCTTAACCGGGAACAGACTGAGGCGCAGCGCAAAGCGTCAGTGCTGATCGAGGCCCTGCCCTATATCCAGAAATTCAACAGAAAGATCGTTGTTATCAAGTACGGCGGAAGCGCGATGAACAACGAAGAGCTGCAGAGGAATGTGATCAAGGATGTCACGCTTCTTAAACTGGTCGGATTTAAGCCGATCATCGTCCACGGAGGCGGCAAAGCGATCAGCAGGTGGGTGAAGAAGAGCGGAAAAGAAGCGCAGTTCATTAACGGCCTTCGCGTGACCGATGAAGAGACAATGGAGATCGCCGAGATGGTCCTCGGAAGAGTCAACAAAGACCTTGTCCGCATGGTGGAGGAACTTGGCGTAAAGTCAGTGGGCATCAGCGGAAAGGACGGCAAGCTCCTTACTGTCAATAAGAAGTATTCCGACGGGCAGGATATCGGCTATGTGGGAGAAGTCTGCAAAGTAAGACCCAAGATTTTATATGATCTTCTGGATAATGATTACCTTCCGATCGTAGCGCCGATAGGAATGGATGAGAATTTTGATACTTATAATATAAATGCCGATGAAGCGGCCAGTGCCATCGCAAGATCCGTGAAGGCTGACAGGTTAGTATATCTGACAGATATCGCAGGCCTTTACAGGGATATCAATGATCCTTCTTCCTTCATAAACAGGATCACCATCGCGGAAGCGGAGCAGCTGATCGCAGACGGCATCATCGGAGGCGGAATGCTTCCCAAACTCACAAACTGCACCCAGGCGGTCCGCGGGGGCGTGCACAGGGTCCATATCCTCGACGGCAGGATCCCTCACAGTATGCTGCTGGAGTTCTTCACAGATAAGGGAGTCGGAACGATGTTCCATCTCTCTTCCGATACAGATATGAACTGACGGACAAAAAAGGAGCGAATGATGAGCCAGAACACAATGACAATGAAAATGATGATCGAGCAGGCGGAAAATGACCTGCTGCATACTTATAACCGCTACCAGGTGGTCCTCGATCACGGAGAGGGCGTATATCTCTACGACGTTGAGGGGAAGAAGTATCTGGATTTCATGTCCGGTATCGGTGTTTTCGCCCTCGGCTACAGCAATGAGTATTATGAGAACGCCCTGAAGGCGCAGATCGACAAGATCCTGCATACTTCCAACTACTTTTACAATGTCCCTGCCATCAACGCGGCTCACAGGATCAAAGAAGTCAGCGGCATGGACAGAGTGTTTTTTGCAAACTCCGGAGCTGAGGCTGTGGAGGGCGCCCTGAAGGCGGCCATTAAGTACGCCTATAACAAGGACGGCGCATCGGACCATCAGGTGGTGGCGCTCGAGCATTCCTTCCATGGGCGCACATACGGCGCTCTGTCAGTTACCGGCAACAGCCACTACAGGGAGGCTTTCGGCGCTATGCCCTGTGAAGCCAGATTTGCCAGAATGAACGACATGGACAGCATCCTTGAGGCAGTGACGGATAAGACCTGCGCTATCATCATGGAAGTGGTCCAGGGCGAGGGCGGCATTGTTCCCGCTAAGGAGGAGTTCCTCAAAGCGGTAAGAAAGCTCTGCGACGAAAAGGACATCCTGCTGATCTTCGATGAGGTTCAGTGCGGTATGGGACGTACAGGTTACATGTACGCGTGGCAGAAATTCGGAATTAAGCCCGATATCATGACTTCCGCCAAAGCACTCGGCTGCGGTGTTCCGGTAGGTGCCTTTATGATGACGCAGAAAGTGGCGGACAATTCTCTGACGGCCGGCGACCATGGGACAACTTACGGCGGAAATCCGTTTGCCTGCGCTGCCGTCAACGCGGTGCTGGATCAGTATGAGGCTCTCGGGATCACGGAGCACGTGAAGAAGACTGCCCCCTATCTCGAGAAGAAACTCGATGAACTGGTGGCAAAATATGACTTCTGCCTTGAGAGACGGGGACGCGGCTTCATGCAGGGGCTGGTCTGCAGAGGACCCGTCAAAGGTGTGATCGCGGACGCTATGGATCACGGCCTGATCCTCATCAACGCAGGCGCGGATATCATCCGGATCCTGCCTCCGCTCGTCATCACAGAGCGTGAGATCGACGAGATGATCTCGATTTTGGAACCTGCGCTGGCAAAAGCGGAATAATACACAAATATGATAAGATCCCGAAAAGGGTCATTAAAATCTCCACAGTATGGCAAACAGCCCATATTGTGGAGATTATTTATTGCTTCACTATATTTTGTATGTAAATAGGTATGATAAAAGAAAAAAGGTTAACAGTTGGATGAAATTACCTTGTAAATTATTACACCAATGATTACAATAATGTTGTCGCAATGCGGGTCCCTTTAGATTAAGGGGACAACTATGCAATCTCATCTTATATTTTCTTTAATAACGAGGGGCAAAATCGTAATATCTGTCTTCGTGGCAGTATTGGCGTTGTGCGGCTGTAAAAAAGAAAAACAGACAGTATTTACCGACACTGTCTATGCTTCCGAAAACAGCAGCACGCAGGAGCCGGCGCAGCAGGATCTGATCGAAGAAGACCTGCCCGGGAAGGCCGTTACGATCTGTGTCTTCGTCTGCGGCGCGGTGAACTGTGAAGGGGTATATGAATTACCCGAGTTTTCCAGGGTCATTGATGCTGTGGAGGCTGCGGGAGGTTATTCAGAAGAGGCTGACAGGGTCTATGTGAATCAGGCAGAATATGTCTATGACACCCAGCGGATCGAGATACCAACCATCGAGGAGGCGCAGCGCCTGCGGGAGATCGCGGCTGAGGCCGGCGTATCGGATGGAGAATCCGCAAGCGCCCGGGACAGCGGTCTTATTGACATCAACTCTGCGGACAAACAGGAGTTGATGAGGATACCCGGAATTGGTGAGAGCAAAGCCGACAGGATCATCGAATACAGACAGATCCACGGAAGATTCGGCTCTGCAGAGGAGCTCATGAATGTGAGCGGGATCGGAAGCGGCATGTTCGAAAAGATGAAAGACTGTATAACAGTGAAATAATAAAGTGTCTGCGCGCCGAGCGGATCTGCCGGCGAAACACGCCAGTAAAGAGAGGAGAAATGAATGGCAACAAAGGTACTTGTAGTTGATGATGAAAAGATGATCGTTAAGGGCATAAGGTTCAGTCTTCTGCAGGACGGCTATGAAGTAGATACCGCCTATGACGGCGATGAGGCGCTCCAGAAGGCGAATGAGAATCAGTACGACATCATTCTGCTCGACGTAATGCTGCCAAAGCATTCCGGTCTTGAAGTATTACAGCAGATCAGGGAATTCTCCTCTGTTCCTATTATCATGCTCACTGCCAAGGGAGAGGACATGGACAAGATCCTCGGACTTGACTACGGCGCGGACGACTATATCACAAAGCCTTTCAATATCCTGGAGGTGAAAGCGAGGATCAAGGCGATCATCCGCCGCGTAGCCGGCAGCCGGAAGGACAAAGAGGAAGAGGAAGAAAGGATCCTTGAAAACGGTGACCTGAGGATGGATTTTGACAACCGCAGAGTCACGGTCGCCGGCAAGGAGATCAACCTCACCAGCAAAGAATTCGAGCTTCTCGAGCTTTTGGCGACTCATCCCGGAAAGGTGTACAGCCGCTCGATGCTCCTTCAGACAGTTTGGGGTAAGGATTATCCCGGTGATGTGAGAACAGTGGATGTTCACATCAGAAGACTCCGTGAAAAGGTGGAGCCCAACGCCTCTGAGCCTGTATATGTACAGACAAAGTGGGGTGTAGGCTACTACTTCAGGCAGAATGACAGATAAGCTCAGGGAGCTGGTCCGGAAATTCTCAGTGGTCAGAAGTCTGAGAATGAGGCTGTTCATAATTATCTTCGTGGTTGGTCTGGTGCCTTGTGTGCTCCTTCACTACGGGATCCTGAATAATTATGAGACCAGAGCCGTGGAAGTCAGGACAGAGGAGGTAGAGACGCACTTACGCGCCCTCGCCAACCATCTGATCGCATACGACTACCTGACCGATCAGTCCTCTGAACTGATCGGCGCGGAACTTGCCGAATTCTCAGCGCTGTATGACGGACGCATTATGGTGATCAGCGATCACCTCAAGGTAATGAAGGACACCTATTCCATGTCGGACGGCAAGACGATCGTGTCGCCTGATGTTGTGAAATGTCTGCTGCAGGGAAATACAGGCAGTACTTCCAACTATGACCGCCGCGACGGTTTCATTGAAATAGTGACACCGATCATAGCAACTAATTATGCGGACAGCAGATCTGACAATGAAGAGTCGTCGCTCAATGTGGCGGGCGAAGAAGTTGTCGAAGGTGTTCTGCTTGCCAGCGTATCCACCGTCTCTATCAGAAACACACTGGGAATACTGAGCCGGAAGGCCATGCTCCTGGAAGTGATCCTGATATTGGCGGTGTTATTGATTTCATTAGTTCTGTCCACTGTTCTGATGAAACCATTCGAAAAGCTCTCCGGAGAGATCTCCGCGGTAAAAGCCGGTTACTCGACGGATCCCATAAAGGCTCCGGCCTTTGCAGAGACGGAGCATATAGCTGACGCCTTTAATCAGGTTCTTGCGAGGATGAACGCGCTGGACGAATCCAGGCAGGAATTTGTTTCAAATGTATCTCATGAACTAAAGACTCCCATGACTTCAATGAAAGTTCTTGCGGATTCCCTGGTGCAGCAGGAAAATGTGCCTGTTGAGATGTACCGGGAGTTTATGATCGATATCAAAAATGAGGTGGACCGCGAAAACCAGATCATAACGGAACTTCTCACTCTTGTAAGAATGGACCGGAAAGACTCCAGGCTCAATGTCAAGGAGTGCAATGTCAATGAGATGGTTGAAATGATCCTCAGAAGACTCCGGCCCATCGCTCAAAAAAGAGATATCGAGCTGACAATGGTCAGTATGAGAGAGGTATACGCGGAGATCGATGAAGTCAAGATGGTCATGGTCATCACGAACCTTGTCGAGAATGCCATCAAATATAACCGGGACCACGGTAAGGTCCGGGTCACGATCAATGCGGATCCATATAATTTTTATGTCAGCGTCGAGGATACCGGCGTAGGTATTCCTCAGGATTCCCTTGACAAGATCTATGAGAGATTCTACCGGGTCGATAAATCCAGATCGAGGGAAGTCGGCGGAACAGGTCTTGGCCTTTCCATCACAAAGAGCATTATTCTGCAGCATCACGGTGCTATAGATGTCAGCAGTATTGAAGGAGAGGGAACTAAGTTTACAGTTACTGTTCCTCTTAATTATGTTGCGCATCCCGTTGAGCTCAGAAGGCAGTCCGAGAGGCTTAGAAGGAACGAAAAAAAGAGAAGGCAGGCTCATGCGAATACTGCAGCTGCAGCCCGCAAAAAGAACGGCGCAGCACCGGGAAGGACTTCCGCCGGCAGTTCAGTAAAGAGGACTGCACCTGCCGCCGGAACCGCAAAAAAGGCATCTTCTGCGGGAACAGTTAAAAAGGCATCTGCCGCCGGAACGGTGAAAAAAACGGCATCAGCCGGAACTGCAAAGAAGACAGCATCATCAGGATCGGCGAAGAAAGCTTCGTCTGCGGGAACAGCCAAAAAAGCGTCTTCTCAGGGAGCTGTGAAAAAGACTTCAGCCGGCACAGCGGCGAAAAAAACTTCAGGCAGCGTAAGGACATCATCCGGTGCCAGTACAGCTAAGAAAACGCAAAGCAGCCGGACCGGAAAAACTTCCCCAAGCGGCGCATCCGGAGAGAAAGTTTGAATAAAAAGACAGGAATAATCTTAATATTGTTCACACTGTGTCTCTTTCTGGGAGCCTGCGGCAAGAAGGGCGCTGATAAAAGAGGCATCAGGATCTATTATCTGAATAAGGACTACGGGATCCAGGAACAGGAATATGTTCCCGAGGCAGATGACCGGGACAGGATCATTGAAGAGCTGATCGGAAAGTTATGCGTCCAGCCCAAGGAGATGACGCTCAGGGCTCCGATCACGGACTTCAGGCTATTGTCCAGTGAGACCACCGGAAAGATCGTGACTTTAAATCTCTCAGGGGAGTATTATGACCTGAACGCGGTCGAAGAGGTACTTACAAGGACAGCTGTGATCAATACCCTGTGCAGTTTTGCGGAAGTGGACGGGGTCTATTTCATGGTGGAAGGCGAAGCATTCCGTGACGCGGACGGAGAAGAGCCCGGCATCATGGAACCTGACCAGTTCATCTACAACTCCTACACGGAAATGCGCAATTACGAGAGAGTCCGCCTCCATCTCTATTTTGCCAATGAGGGCGGAGACAGACTCGTGGACGCGTACAGGACAGTAGTTTACAACAGCAACATGCCTCTTGAGAGGATCGTTATCGAACAGGTCATACAGGGACCGAACGGCAATTTCGCCCACCCGACGGTAAGTAATGCGACAAAAGTGATCAACGTAACTACCAGGGACCGACGGTGCTATGTGAACCTGAACAGCGAATTCCTTCACGGTCAGGAGGGTGTGCTTGCACAGACAGCGCTCTATTCGATCGTCAATTCGCTCTGCGAGCTGCCTGCTATTGATTCTGTCCAGATCTCCGTAGACGGAAATACAGATGCGGTCTTTATGGAATCGATCCCTCTGACCGGAAGTTTTAGGATGAACGAGGATATCATCGAAAGACGGGCAGAAACAGAAACAAAAGAGTAAAAAGAAAACGGCTTTCGGTCCGGGAGTTTACCCGGCGAAGGCCGTTTTTTATGTATTGAGACCGTCTTGCTTTTTGCGCTGATACGGATTAGGATTAAAAAGTCAGGACCGTTCGGTCCGTCCCCGCGCCGGGTCCGGCAGGGGGAATCCATAATAAGTCAGATTTAATAGGGACGGAGGAGAAACTTGCGAAGACCGGTTTGTTTCTTTGTTGTGCTCTTTACGGCGGCTGTGTGGGCGTCTGTCCTTCTCACACCCCCAAAACCTTCCATTGGAGAAAAAGCAGAGGGAAGATATGTGACTCTCAGAGGGGTAGTGGAAGAAAAGGAATACGCCGTCATGGATCCGGGAGGTGAACAGTACATCAAAATGACTTTGGATAATGTCACCCTTGAGTCTGAGATCCCCAAAGAGGGTAGCTTTGAGATCAAAAGAGGAGACAAAATATTGTGTGTCATTGAGGAGGAGCCTGAGCTGCAGAAAGAGTGGGCCCGCGAAGGCGCGTCTGTGCGGATCAGGGGCAGGATCCGTCTTTTCAGACAGCCTTCCAACGACGGGGAGTTTGATTCGTTTATGTATTACAGTGTGATCGGAGGCTATCTGTTTACACTCAGTGATTCCCGCATTCTCGCCTATGACAGTGGAAAGGATCCCGTAAAGTCTGCGCTTTTCGTCCTGAGATCCCATCTGTCGGATCTGGCAGATGATATTTTCGGCAGCAGGCACGGGACATACGGCAGAGCGTGTGCGTCGGTCATGAAAGCTATGCTTCTGGGACAGAGCGGCCTGATCGACAGAAAAGTCAGGGATAAGTATCAGGCGGCAGGCATAGTACATGTGATCTGTGTGTCCGGCCTTCACATTTCTCTCATAGGTTCGGGGATATTTGCTTTTCTGAGAAAATGCAGAGCGCCGGTCTTTCTGTCCTTCACGGTCACTTTGCTACTGCTGTATCTGTATGGTCTCCTCACGGGAATGCATACTTCATGCGTAAGGGCGATTATCATGTTCGGTATGAGGGCAGGGGCAAAAGCCGCAGGGCGGACTTACGATACACTCACCGCAATGGCTGCAGCGGCATTTCTGCTTTTGATCGAACAGCCATGTTATCTGCTTCACAGCGGTTTTCTTTTCTCCTTCGCGGCCGTGGCAGCCGCGGGTCTTATAATGCCGGAACTGCCGGGTCCGGCAAAACCCATTGCGATTCCGCTTCTTACTCTTCCGGTGCATCTGTGCTTTTATTACACATTTCCGCTGTATTCCATATTTCTGAATATGATCGTTATCTTTATGGCGCCTGTACTGATGACTTCAGGAGGATTCGCTCTGATCCTGGGAGTGGCAGCCGGCTTTATACCGGCAGGAACGATCTCCAGGTCCGTGCTTTCCGGCTTCTGCGGATATGCCGGAGAGATCCCGGTGCTGATCCTGTGGATATTTGAACGCTTGTGTGACTTTACACAAAAGCTTCCATACAATACTTTGACAGCCGGAAGACCGTCCAATCCGGTGATCGCTCTTTATTATCTTTTGATAGCGGCTGCTATGATCCTTCCGAAACTGAGATCTGCACCCGGAAAGGGAATACGGGTGCTCTGTGCCGCTTTGTGTGCCGCTGCAGTCCTTGTGATCTTCAAAGTCAGGTATATTCCGCCTATGGCACTGTATATGCTGGATGTGGGGCAGGGAGACGGACTTGTAATAAGGTCCCGGGACGAGAGCGGTACGAGTGTGATCCTGATCGACGGAGGAAGCTCGTCAAGAAAAGGGATTGGTGAAAATGTCGAGATCCCGTTCCTTAAATATCACGGAATCTCGAAGATCGATTACTGTGTGATGACGCATGACGATCTTGATCACTGCAGCGGCCTTATGGAACTTCTGGATCAGGCAGACGCGCCGGGCGGATTGCGGATCGGATGTCTGGGAATACCCTCCATTGCGGAGGAACGAAAAGGGGAGATTTATCTCAAAATTGAGAAGACCGCGCGGCAAAAGGGTATTCCGATCACTTATCTGCACAGAGGAATGACATATTCAAAGGGAAAACTGGAAATCAAATGTCTTCATCCTGCGATGAATGCTTCTTATGAAGATGCTAATGAGTACTCTGTGGCACTTCTTTTGACCTATGACAGCTTCTCTGCAATTCTTACAGGTGATCTTGAAGGACAGGGAGAGACGGATATGCTGGAATATCTGGGAGAAAAAAGGATAAGTACAGACATTCTGAAGGCGGCGCACCACGGAAGTAAAGGAGCCACTACAGAACAATTCCTTCAGAAGGTCTCATCGCGTATAGCACTTATTTCCTGCGGTACCGGAAACCGTTACGGTCATCCCGCGCCCGAGACGATCAGCAGGATCAGGGAAGCCGGGATGGACATCCTGGATACGAGAAAAGACGGTCAGATCTCGGTGACAACGGATGGAAGAGGGGAGTATTTGGTTCATACATTTTATTGACAAAACGCGGGGAATATCATTCAATGAAAATTAATACTAAAACAGATTTGAAAAAACGCGGCGGACAGCCGCAGAAGTTCAGGTGGGGATAGCAATGGCCGCCAAACAGGCAAAAAGTGATTTTGCTGCAGAGCAGAGACAATTTAATGAGGCGATCAGGAGCGGAGATCTGAAAAGAGTGTATCTCCTGAGCGGAGAACAGGCCTATCTGAGGCTGCAGAACAGAGACAAACTCGTGAAAGCGCTCATGGGAGACGGGGACGCGATGAACCTGTCGCGCTATACAGGAGCGGATATAACTGCCAGGGAGCTGATAGACATTGCGCAGACTCTCCCTTTTTTCGCGGACCGGAGAGTGATCGTCCTGGAGAATACCGGTCTCATGAACCCGAAGGCCGCATCAAAATCCGTGACCGGCAGCAAGACCGCATCTTCGATCGCCGAAGAGGCGGATAAGATCGCCGGCTTTATTCCCGAGATCCCCGACACTACCTCGATCGTATTCGTTGAGGAGAACGTTGATAAAAGAGGACGGCTGTATAAGGCTGTTGTTAAGAGCAGGAAGGAAAAGCAGGGGGATATTCTTGAGTGTGTCACGCCCGGAGAAGCCGATCTGCGCGCCTGGGCAGGCGGTATTTTCAGGAAAAACGGCTTTTCCGTAAGCGGAAGAACGCTGGCACTCTTTTTGGAATATACCGGTGAGGATATGCAGAATATTGCAGGAGAAGCGGAGAAACTCTGCTGTTACTGCATGGGAAAGAAAGAGATCACAGAACAGGATATAAAGGATGTGTGCAGTCCCAGGATCAGGGACAGGATATTTGACATGATCGAAGCTATAGCACTCAGGGACAGGAAGAAAGCGCTTGGAATCTATATGGAGCTGTGCGCCCTCAGAACCGCGCCGCAGGTAATCCTGAGCCTTATGAGGAGGCAGTTTGATCAACTGGTCAAAATAAAGGAACTCAGCGGGACCATGCCGGACAGCGAGATAGCGTCTAAAGTCGGCGTACCCCCCTTTGTCATTACCAAAAAATATAAGCCGGCGCTTAAGATGTACAGTACAGAAGAACTTGTGGAGACGCTTGGCGATTGTATTGCAGCCGACCACGACAGTAAGAGCGGCAGGATCGACGCCGGGATCGCGACGGAGATGATCATTGTAAGACACTCCGGAAGGACATGACGGACAGTTTAGAAAATGAAAGTATTTTATGAGGAACTGCTGAACTGGTATTCCCGAAACCGAAGAGAGCTGCCATGGCGTGAGGATCCGTCGCCCTATCATGTATGGCTTTCGGAGATCATGCTGCAGCAGACCAGGGTAGAGGCAGTAAAGGGCTATTATCAGAGATTTCTCAATACACTTCCCGATGTCGGATCCCTGGCAGAGGCGCCTGAGGATACTTGTCTTAAACTTTGGGAAGGACTGGGCTATTACAGCCGGGTCAGGAACCTGAAAAAGGCCGCCGAAGAAGTGATGGAGAATTACAAAGGAGAAATCCCCGGTACTTCAGCAGAATTGAAACTTCTTCCGGGAATAGGATCTTATACGTCTGCTGCGATCGCGTCTATTGCGTTTGGAGAGAGGATACCGGCAGTCGACGGAAACCTGCTGAGGATCTTCTCAAGGCTTGAAATGTATGATGAGAACATCCGGACATCGGCGGCTCTGAAAAAAGCTGTGCAATACTATACGGAGCTGATGCCGGAAAAGCCTGAAAAGATCGAAGAGGGAAATCCCTGCGGTAATTTTAATCAGGCACTCATGGACCTTGGAAACGCGGTGTGCCTGCCCGGCACAGTGCCGGACTGCGGGAACTGCCCGATCTCAGATTTCTGCAGGACACACAGGGAAAGGCCGGGGCTTGAGGCGGATCTCCCCGTAATCCCCGCGGGTAAGGATAAAAAAGTGGAATTCCTTACGGTTTTCCTGATAAGATCGGAAGGAAGGACCGCTGTGAGAAAGCGTCCTGCCCGGGGACTTCTGGCAGGTCTTTACGAGTTTCCGAATACAGCCGGGGAACTTGAGAGGGAAGAGGCTGTAGAATGGCTCAGGGAACATTCTGTGGAGCCGCTCAGGATCAGAAGGATCACTGACGCGGAACACATATTCACGCATAAAAAGTGGATCATGCGGGGATATGAAGTGATCACAGATCCGTTTTCAGAGAAGGATATTCCCTTTATCATGGCTTCTTTAGAGGAGATCACGGATAAGTACTGTATTCCGTCAGCATTCGTTACTTACCTGAAATGGCTGGATCCAAACAGAAATATCCCGAAATCCCGATAATGAAAACGGCCGAAAGTTTTGGCTTATTAATCAAGGTATGGTATAATATTAAGCCGATGACCGCTAATGGAAGGAACTAAATATGAAATTATTATCAATAGCTGTACCTTGTTATAATTCACAGGATTATATGGAAAATTGTGTCAGTTCCCTCGTAGTAGGAGGGGACGAAGTGGAAGTCCTTGTTGTTGATGACGGATCCTCAGACAGGACTGCCGAGATCGCCGACGAGCTTGAGGCTAAATATCCGGGAATCGTAAGAGCTGTTCATCAGCCCAACAAGGGGCACGGCGGAGCCGTAAACACGGGGATTGAAAATGCTTCCGGCCTTTACTTCAAGGTGGTGGACAGCGACGATAAAGTCAAAGCCAGCGCGTTTAAGACTATTTTGGACAAATTAAGAGAGAACAAGGATGCTGAAGAGAAGATCGATCTTCTTATCAGCAATTTTGTATACGATAAAGAAGGCCAGGCGCACAAGAAAGTCATGGAATACCGGAAGGTACTTCCTGTCAACAGAATGTTCAGCTGGGATGAGGCGAAACGCTTCAGGAAAGGCCAGTATATCCTGATGCATTCCGTGATCTACAGAACACAGCTGCTCAGAGAGTGCGGCCTTCGGCTTCCGGAGCACTGCTTTTATGTGGACAATATCTATGTGTTCAATCCCATGCCGAGCGTGAAAAACCTCTACTATCTCGATGTGAATTTCTATTACTATTTCATCGGAAGAGATGATCAGTCCGTAAATGAGGAAGTCATGATCGGACGCCTTGACCAGCAGTCCAGAGTCAACCGGATCATGTTCGACTTTTTCTCGGATAGTGTTGCGGAAGGCAGGATAAAAATGAAGAGCCCGCTCTACAGGTATATGTACAATTATCTGGAGATCATAACGACGATCACTTCGGTTCTGGCGATCATTTCCGATGACCATCAAAAGATTGCGATCAAGGATGATCTGTGGGAGTACCTCTCAGAGAAAGACCATGAACTGTACCTGAAACTGCGCAGAGGAATCTTCGGCACAGTAGTACATCTGCCCGGCAGGGTCGGAAAAAGAGTTGTCTCCACCGGGTACGGAATTGCGCGGAATATTTTCGGATTTAACTGAGCTGGAGTTTTTGTGCCTCATTGAACTGTTGTGAGGCAGGGAGAGTGTTATGCATAAGAAAGAGTTGAGAGGCTGGCTCAAGCACATCGATTTCATAGTTCTCGATGTGGTATTGCTGCAGGTCTGCTTTGTGCTTAGTTACTGGATATGGGTCGGATTTGAGAATCCCTATGACACATATCTTTACAGATATCAGGCAATTCTGCTCGCCTTCTGTCAGCTTCTGGTAGTACTGTTCACGAACAGCTACAAGAATATACTGAGAAGGAACTGGATGGAGGAGTTCGCAGCGACCTTCCGGTTTGAAGTGAGCTTTATGCTGCTGGACATCCTTTTCCTGTTCATTGTCCATCAGGTCTACCTGATCTCGAGAATGTCCACAGGCATCATGTGTATCATGTACCTGTTCGGATCCTTCTTTATGAGGCTCTTAAACAAAAAAAGGATCTTTCATTCTGCCAAAGTCAAAGAGGGCAGAAGATCCCTTATGCTGGTCACATCGTCCGCGCTCGCGGAAGAAGTCGTGGGCAACCTTATGGACAACAACTTTCATGACTTCAAGATCACCGGCATATATCTTATGGATAAGGAATGCAGCGGTGAGAAGATACGCGGTGTTCCCACAATGGGAAAAGAGACAGACATCATCAATGAGATCCGAATGAACTGGGTGGATGAGGTCCTTGTCTATCAGCCCGACAACATGCCATATCCCAAGGAAATGATCGACGCGATCATGGAAATGGGAATCACGGTCCATTACTGCCTGGAAGCCCTGAATGCCCATTCTGCCGGTATGCAGGAAGTCTCAAAGATCGGTACGTACAGAGTGCTGACCAACAGTCTCAAGATCGTATCGACCAGGCAGATCGTCTGCAAGAGGATCATGGATATCCTTGGCGGGATCATAGGCTGTATCCTTACCGGGATCATATTTATATTTATTGCGCCCATTATTTATATTCAGTCTCCCGGACCTATCTTTTTCAAACAGAAGAGAGTCGGCCAGAACGGCAAACAGTTCTACATGTTCAAGTTCAGGAGTATGTACATGGACGCTGAAGAGCGCAAAAAGGCACTGATGGAACAGAATAAGATCAGTGACGGCATGATGTTCAAGATGGACGATGATCCCAGGATCATCGGTTCGGAGAAGAAGGACAAGAACGGAAAGCCGAGGGGGATCGGCAATTTTATCAGGAAGACTTCCCTCGATGAGTTCCCCCAGTTCTG
>CACZXG010000021.1 GCA_902785055.1 uncultured Lachnospiraceae bacterium | reverse complement strand
AGTCCACTCGCCCCAGTCGTGACCCGTCGCAGCTACTACTGTATCCGCTGCCGTGATCTCTGTTGTTCCCTGATCATCACCGAACAGTTTTTTGCACTCGCTGCAGGTCCAGTACTCGGTGTTACCAGCTTCGGTGCATGTTGCATCCTTCGCTTCGGTCTTCTCAAGAGAATGACCCTTCGCGGCTACTACTGTATCCGCTGCCATGATCTCTGTTGTTCCCTGATCATCACCGAACAGTTTTTTGCACTCACTGCAGGTCCAGTACTCGGTATTACCGGCTTCGGTGCAGGTTGCTTCCTTCGCTTCGGTCTTCTCAAGAGAATGACCTTTTGCAGGCACTACTGTATCTGCTGCCGTGATCTCAGTCGTTCCTTCTTCATCGCTGAACAGCTTTTCACACTCAATGCAGGTCCAGTACTCGATGTTGCCGGCCTTGGTGCACGTTGCATCCTTCGCGTCTGTCTTAATCAGATCGTGAACATGCTGCAGCTCGCCGAGCGAAATTTCGTTCTGGTTGTAATAATTCAGCGTATTCTCATCATATGAATAGGCAACAGAGCTGCCGTCAAAATGGAAGGTGTATCCTGTTTCAATTTCGCCGTTGGTGTCAAGGTCCTCTGTTCTCACCAAAAACAGTTTATCCGGAGAACCGACTGACCCATCATCACAGTTTGTCACATCCGCCAGATAGTTTAATCCATCTCCTAACTTGACGATATTCCACATATGGCCGCCGGCACCGGTTCCTCCGGCCATTGTACCTGTTACCAGAATGCATGTAATATTACTGTCGAAGGATGACTGGTCACACAGATACTTAAATGCCTTTGAATATCCTTCACAAACAACTTTCGTTTCTACATCATTATCAAAGACCCAAAGCAGCTGCCAGGGATTTCCATAATTGAAATCGAAATTTCCGGCTGCTGCATCATCATTGTAAGATACACGTTCACAGATCTCTTCTTTATAGCTGAGAAGTTTGTCTTCATCAGAGGCACCGCTGTACTGTTCAATAATAGTGTTTACGTTGTTTACAGCGTCCTGAAGCGACTGCCCGATATCCGTTTTCACAGTATACGCATCCGAGCCGGAGAATTCCCCTGCGACGCTAAACCTGATGGAAATATTAGTTATACCATATACATACTCTCCATCCACAAAGTTGGTATACCAAGAATAGGGTGCACTGCAGCCAGCTGTCTTATCAAACCAGTACAATTCGAAAGGAAAGTCTGCCAAAAGAGCAGTCGTCACTTTGTCCAGATCATAAGCTGTCTTCGCTAAAGCAGCAGCACTGGCTTGCTTTGAAACTGTTCCATCTGCTTCATAGATTGAAGCCACGCCGAGTTCCTCCGCTGTCCATTCCGTCTTTTCATATCCAAAAACTTCCGGCGTGAGTTCAAACACTGTTGATGCGCGTTCACCTTCTGCAATGGCAGGAAGCTCTTTTGCCACTTTCTGGTAAACCGCAAGATCGTTCCCCTCGAGCCTTGTACCGGTGATCTTCTTGGATTTTCTCATTGAACTATTATCGGAAAGACCGAACTCGACACTCATATATTTTTCGAAGAGATCTTCCGGACTATCATCCCCGCTGTTTCCGGGGACTACGGTCTGCCCCTCTTCATTACCCGAGACAGGCGCAAACTCCGGTTCTGAAGCCGCTTCGCCCGCTTTCTTCGAGAATTCCTCTGTGGCTGCCTCAGCCACAGCGGCATCCGCGGCTTCGTCATAGATGTCCTCATTCTCCTCGGCAGCATCTGCGGTTACACCTGTGTTCTGCTCTGTGACATCTGCCGCCTCTTCAACCTCGACAGGCTCTTCCTGCTTGTCAGAGGACGCATCATTCATTTCCTCATCAGCTTCGATAATCTCCTGCTTGACAGAAGCTGATTCTTCCGCAGGCTGAGCATTCTCCTCAGATACTTCCTCCGGCTCGCTCTCAGTCACTTCTTCCGACTCCACTGCCGTGTTCTCCGCAGCAAGTGCAGGGCAAACGGAAGTAAAGCACATCGTAAATGCAAGCATCAATGCGATTACAGATTTGTTCTTCATGTTCATGTCCCCTTTGTAAAAATAATAGGTGCGTATTCATTATAATATCACTGAAATTGCTTCACTGCTTATCGAAAAGCTAAAAACCCGTTACTTTGCGCTGTTTTTTGCCATCAAAAAAGACCGGAGCTTCCGCTCCGGTCCCCAACAAACATCCATCATTTCAATCGAATCGAATCCGCAAATGTCCTCATGTCATTTTTCAATGCTGATATAAATATATAGCTCGGCTCTTTGCCGTCATAAACGACCTTGTAATCGTATTTATCCGCCATCTTCAGCATGAACAGCGCCTCGATCATCTCATCTATTTCTTCTTTGAGCTGTGCTGCCGCGGCCACCATTCTGACCCTGCCGGCGCCTTCATTGTCACCGCCAAACTGTGCCGGAACCGGGTCAACCTCGCAGAAGTTTCCCTGCTCTGCGTCCCGCTGCAGCCTGTATTCCCAGATCATATTATCCGACCAGGGCGACTCCGCGTCCGCATAATAGCTGCTGTTAACCACATAGTCGCCGATCACCGTGAAAGCAACACCGTGCTCTTCCTCCCACTCGCTCTCGCCCAGGATCATATACGCGGGAATCTCCTCATCCACCGGCTTCATGACCACAACTCTCTGAGGGTGGAAATGCGGCAGTATTTTATCCGGCACCACATCCTCGTCGGGAATTTCCTCCGTGCAGTATTCCTGCAGCTTGCCGCTTATTGCCTTGCTCAGTTGAGCGCTCATGCTCTCATAGGCATCCGCGCACATCTGCACATATACCTTCGGTGTGCCCCGCTCATAGAGCAGTTCCGCTGCTGAGTCAAAATATTGCGACCTCAGTATCCGCTCGTCTTGTTCCAGTTCGTCCTCATCAAATCCGCTTCTGCAAAACTCTTGGTATCTTTTATCCAGGATCTGCGCCAACTGCTGAAAGCGCTCCCAGCTGAAGTCCACGCAGTAGTATCTGGGCACATCGAAACGGCTGCACACTGCCCTGTAATAGTCAAAGAAATACTTGCGGCTTCTGTGCTTAAAGCAGGGTTGGCTGCCGTGTTTAATTGGACTGCAGGTTCCCTCCATGTTGTAGTAGAAATCCATAAGCCGATACGCTTTCGGATCGATGTCATCCCTGGACAGCACATAGTCCATGTTTCTGAGCACTTCTACGGGCGTCTGTGTCTCATCTTTTACGGACTGAAGCGATTCCATGCCATGGAGGTTCCGGAATTCCCCGCTCACCAGGTCTCTTTCGATGAGCCAGCCCAGAAAATAGGCGATCGGCATGCCCGCATAGTCGTAAATCGTATCCGTTTCGCTGTCCTGCATGGCACTGATCCTCTCACGGAAGGCATTATTCTGCTCGCTGTCTTTGGGATCATACACGGTCCCCCGCAGACGGAAATACTCAAGAGCGGCATCTTCCCAGGCCCATTCCGCTTTGTCCGCGCGAAAAGCAGGGAGCTCCACGGCCAGCACCGGGCGCTGCTGAGCTTGTGAAGGGCCCAGTGACTGCGTACTGCCCCAGAATTTCGGCAGGAAAAAGGTCAGGGCACCTAGTACAGCGCCAATCCCAAGAGCAAGCCAGCCCGCTTCCGGAATTTCCAGTGAGAACCAGGTAGCGCTCAGCACAAGCATGACCGCCGCGATCTTCCAGAAAAAGCCATATAGTACCGGCAGTTTCTTGCCTTTGGCGGTTCTGTAGAAACTCCATCCCGTGATTCCGGCCAGCACCAGCGCGCCCAGCGTCCACGACATGACCATCGCGATCGGCACGCTCGGATACGGATCGCCCGCGAAGGTGAAAAGGCCCACGACCCCGAAAACAAACAGGCCGATGTCCAGTGCTGCGCAGCATGTCAGAATAATATAGCGAAATACGTTCATTTTTTCTCCGTTTGATTGACAATCCGGTGTTTTTGTAAATTGGCGAATAAGTGATCGTGCGCTAAAATAGTGAGAACACGACATCTTATTTAAGTTTACTACTTTATACTAAGGATGGGGCTGTATTTTGGCAAAATAGCGCTGTCCGGTTAAATATACTATAAGGAGATTTGAGTGATGAATCAGAAAACAGGGCTTGTCCTGGAAGGCGGTGCGATGCGCGGGTTGTTCAGCGCAGGCGTTCTGGATGTGATGATGGATAATGGGATTGAATTTGACGCCGTCATGGGCGTATCGGCGGGCGCAGTCTTCGGCTGCAATTTCAAGTCCGGGCAGATCGGCCGCTCGATCCGCTACAATATGCGCTTCTGCGACGATCCCAGATACTGCAGTCTGGAGTCTCTGCGCAAGACCGGAGATCTGTACGGCGTCCAGTTCTGCTATGACGAGATTCCCAATAAGCTCGATCCTTTCGACAAGGAGGCTTACAGGTCCAATCCGATGCCTTTCTACGCGGTCTGCACCAATGTCGAGACCGGAAAGGCGATCCACAAGCGCCTGGACAACGGCGACGCCAAGGACATGGAATACTTCCGCGCCTCTGCTTCCATGCCGGTCGTCTCCCGCATCGTGGAAGTCGACGGTTATAAACTCCTGGACGGCGGCATCACAGACAGCATCCCGCTCGCGAGCATGGAGCGCCGCGGTTACAAGAGAAACGTCGTGGTTCTCACACAGCCTCTCGGCTTTGTGAAGAAGAAAAGCAAGATGATCCCTCTGATCCGCATGACGATGCATCAGTATCCCAATGTGATCCGGGCCATGGAAGTGCGCCATATCCGCTACAATAAGCAGACGGCTTACGTGCGGGAACAGGAACTGGCGGGGAACGCATTTGTCATCCGTCCCCCTCATGATCTGGGCATCAGCCGCACCGAAGACGACCCCGCAGAGCTTCGCAGGGTCTATGAACTCGGAAGAAAAGAGATGGAAGAGCGGCTGCCGGAGCTCAGAAAGTTCCTTGAAGAAAGCCGCCGCTAAATCACCCGGCCGGAACCGCTGCGGCGCACTGCGTCACTTGCGGACCAGGTCGCTCAACCACTTGCTGTGGAAGAAGTCGCGGGTCAGCTTGTCATACTCGGCCCACATGGGCAGCGTTTCGCACTCTCCTGCTCTTGGGCAGGGAACCGCATCATTTGCAAGACAGGCCACGGTAGCAAGGGAGCCCTCCATCAGCTCGATGACCTCGCCGATATTGTACTCCTCGGGCTTCCGGTTCAATTTGTAGCCGCCGCCCTTGCCGCTGACTCCGGTCAAAAGACCGCCGGCCACCATATCTTTAACAATGATCTCCAGGTATTTTTTGGAAATATTCTGTCTGGCAGCGATGTCCTTTAAAGGGATGTAGCTGCCATTTTCATTTTCTGCAAGATCGATCAATACGCGTATCGCGTAACGCCCTCTGGTTGAGATCATAAGGATACCGCCTTTCTGTTTTTTGCCTATTTTATAGTAGGTAAATGGGTAAATCAAGACACCTGGGCATAATTTTCCAAATATTTGCCTATTGACACGATAGGTTAATAGGCATATAATGACGCCAAGAAATGATTCTGACCAAAGGAGGCTTAAACGATGTTCCGCAAGTATACATCCAATCAGAATATCGTTATGTGTTGGCGAATGTTGAACTCCCGGGCATATAGGATGGCCGGGGCGTCCGACTGCATGTCCGCACGCCTCATGAAAGAGCGATGTTAGTGCTGCAGGCACACACACTTGCCATTTGCCCGGGAGCTTCTTATAAAGATCCCGGGATTTTTTATGTCCCGGGATCTGCCTGAGGCAAATGCAAGATCATTAAACCTGAATAACCTTAAAAAGGAGAAATAAAATGAGCAAGTACAGATTTGAAACCCTGCAGCTGCACGTTGGACAGGAACAGGCTGATCCGGCCACTGATTCTCGCGCCGTACCGATCTACCAGACCACTTCCTATGTGTTCCACAACAGCAAACATGCGGCGGACCGCTTCGGCCTCGCCGATCCCGGCAATATCTACGGCCGACTGACCAATTCCACCCAGGAGGTGCTGGAGAAGCGCCTCGCGGCTCTTGAAGGCGGAACTGCTGCCCTCGCGGTCGCTTCCGGTGCGGCAGCCATTTCCTATACGATCCAGGCCCTTGCCGCGGGCGGCGGGCACATCGTCGCACAGAAGACCATTTACGGCGGAAGTTTCAACCTTCTTGGCCACACACTTCCCCAGTACGGCATCAAGACGACTTTCGTGAACGCGCACGACCTGGCGGAGCTCGAAGGCGCCATCACAGATAAGACACGGGCTGTGTATCTGGAAACTCTCGGCAACCCGAACAGCGACATTCCCGATATCGACGCGATCGCGGAGATTGCTCACAAGCACGGGCTTCCGCTGGTGATCGACAATACTTTCGGAACGCCCTACCTGATCCGTCCTATCGAACACGGAGCCGACATCGTCGTCCACTCCGCGACGAAATTCATCGGAGGCCACGGCACGACACTGGGCGGCATCATCGTCGAGTCCGGCAAATTCGACTGGCGCGCCGGCGGAAAATATCCCCAGCTGGCGGATCCCAATCCCAGCTACCACGGCATTTCTTTCTATGATGCGGTTGGTCCTGCAGCCTTCGTTACCTACATCCGGGCGATCCTGCTGCGCGACACAGGCGCCGCTATTTCTCCTTTTAACGCATTCCTGCTCCTGCAGGGCGTGGAGACCCTCTCCCTGAGGCTCGACAGACACGCCGAGAACACGAAGAAGGTCGTCGAGTACCTCGCTGGTCACCCGCTGGTGGAGAATGTCAATCATCCCTCACTTCCCGATCACCCGGATCACGCGCTTTACACCCGGTATTTCCCGAACGGAGGCGCCTCGATCTTCACTTTTGAGATCAAGGGCGGTCAGCAGGAAGCCTGGGATTTCATCGATCACCTGGAGATCTTCTCCCTGCTGGCCAATGTGGCGGACGTCAAGAGCCTTGTGATCCACCCCGCTTCCACCACTCACTCCCAGCTCTCTGAGGATGAGCTCCTTGACCAGGGTATTAAGCCCAACACCATCCGGCTCTCCATAGGAACCGAGCACATAGATGACATTATCGCGGACCTCGAGAAGGGCTTTGCCGCACTTGGCTGAGTCAAAACATCGACACCCGCGCTTATCAATTAAGAGCCCTGACCGACCGTCGGGGCTCGGACATCACAACTAAATTGTAGAAGGAGGAATATCATGGCTAATATTTACAAGAGCGCTGCAGAACTGATCGGAAACACTCCTCTTTTAGAGGTTACGAATATAGAGAGGGATCTTGGACTTAAAGCGAGAGTCCTTGTAAAACTTGAGTACTTCAATCCCGCAGGAAGTGTAAAGGACCGCATCGCCAAGGCGATGATCGAAGACGCGGAAGCCAAGGGTCTGCTGGGAGAAGGCTCCACGATCATTGAGCCCACATCCGGCAATACCGGTATCGGTCTTGCGGCCATCGCAGCCGCTAAGGGCTACCGCATCATCCTGACGATGCCCGAGACTATGAGCGTGGAGAGACGCAATATTTTGAAAGCGTACGGAGCGGAACTTGTCCTCACAGAGGGCTCCAAGGGCATGAAGGGCGCGATCGCCAAGGCTGCTAAGCTGGCTCTGGAAATCCCGAACAGCTTCATCCCCGGCCAGTTCGTCAATCCGGCCAACCCGGCGATCCACAGGGCAACCACCGGTCCCGAGATCTGGCGCGACACTGACGGCAAGGTAGATATCTTCATCGCAGGCGTCGGAACCGGCGGAACACTGACCGGCGTCGGCGAATACCTGAAGTCTCAGAATCCCAATATCAAAATAGTGGCTCTCGAGCCGGAAGGATCTCCGGTCCTCTCCGAGGGCAGGAGCGGCGCCCACAAGATCCAGGGCATCGGCGCGGGCTTTGTCCCCGAAGTCCTGAATACGAAGGTCTACAGCGAAGTCTTCCGCGCTGCCAATGAGGACGCTTTCGCCGCAGCGAAGCTCCTCGCCAGAAAGGAAGGCGTCTCCGTAGGAATCTCCTCCGGCGCTGCCCTGCACGGCGCGATCGAGCTGGCTAAGCGCCCGGAAAACGCAGGCAAGACTATCGTGGCCCTGCTCCCTGACAGCGGTGACCGCTATTATTCCACCGCGCTGTTTACAGAGTGAGCCGGCCTGAACACTGAAAAGGCGCGCACATGCGGATGTACTTTCCGCTGTGCGCGCCTTTGCGCGTCAAAAGCATGATTATATTACTTGTTATCCTTCGGCTTCTCTGTCGACTCAGAGTTAACCTCAGTATATTTTGACTTAGCGTCCTCTGTATATTTTGACTTGGCGTCCTTCGGAGCTTTCTTCGGAGCCGCTTTCTTCTCTGGTGCGCCTGCCTTCTTGATCTCTTTCCAGTCAGAGAGCCAATCCGGCACCTTGTCCGTAGCCGAGAACTCAAAAGTTTCGACAAACAGGAATTTGCGTGTCACGAAGATAATAGCGATCGCGCATACTGTCAGCAGGTTCTCCATCGAGTTGCCGCCCTCGAGGACCATATGCCTTGACAGAGCGAACAACAGCACTTCGATAACACTGCCCGGCGTATGCTTGATAAGCATCTTGATGAACTCGATTCCGATGACCAGATCGAGCGCACTCTCAAGGAAATGCCGGTACGAAACAGTGCCCTGGCTCATCGAGCCCAGAAGCGGCAGTTCTCTCACCAGCGGATACACGCTTATGATAAAGCCAAAAGCCACGATGATCGCGATACCGATCTCGAAAATATCCATCAGGTGTTCCAAATACGCGGTAACATGATGAATCCTGTCCCCTACACTTTCATGGCTTTCATGAACATTATTGTTGTCGTGATCAGACATATAATCCCCCTATCTTTTTCATCTTCCCCACGGCACCAACTTATTGCCTGCAATGATATTGTACTATATCTCGGCACTTTCTTGAGGTTTTTTTTCGGAAATGCTACAGTAAAATGTAACATTACTTTCATTTTAAGTGATTAACACTGAGGGGGCAAAACATGGATTTCAACAGTGATGACTTCAGAGACCAGCTTGAAGCGATTCTCTTCAAGATCAAGACAGGTTTTTTGCAGGTGATCAGACTCCTGGGCTACGGCCTTTTGTGCGGTACGATCGTCGGCGCGGTTGCCAGCGTTTTCGCGCTTGGCATTGATTTTGCCACAGAACTGCGGGCGCAGCATCCCTGGGTCATTTTCCTGATGCCCATTGGAGCAGCTGTCATTGTCTTCTTCTACCAGAAGTTCGATCACAGTGAGGGAACAGATACCGTCCTTCTGGCGATCACAAGAAATGAGAGCGTCCCCGGGACCATGGCTCCCCTAATCTTCTGCTCCACGATCCTCTCCCATTTTATGGGCGCTTCCGTAGGCCGCGAAGGCGCGGCGCTGCAGATCGGCGGCTGCCTTGGCGATGAGATGGGAAAGCGCCTCCATTTTCAGGAAGAAGCCCGAAGGATCATGGTCATGGCCGGCATGAGCGCCGCTTTCTCCGCGCTCTTCGGAACACCGCTTGCCGCTACCGTAATCGCTATGGAGATCAGCCATGTAGGCCTTCTGCAGTACGACGCGCTGGTTCCCTGCGTCCTCTCGGCCCTTCCCGCCTACTATATTTCCACTATGATGGGCGTTGAGAAGCATCCGTGGGCACTCTCTGCGGTTAAGCCTTTCTCATTGCCAATGGCAGTAGCTACTTTCGCACTCGCCGTCCTTTGCGCACTGGTGAGCGTCCTCTTCGTCGTCGCTTTGGGCAAGATCCCTGCGCTGGCGAGAAAGATCCCCGCTGCCCCGATTCCCCGCGCGGCTATCGTTGCAGTCATCCTTCTTGCCATGACACTCCTCTCCGGCGGCCAGTTCTACAACGGCGCCGGCGGACACGTCATCACCGAATGCCTGCAGGGAGAGCCCGTCCCTGTCTACGCATTCCTGTTGAAGATCCTGTTTACCGCCGTCTCCGTTGCCGCCGGCTTCAAAGGCGGTGAGATTGTTCCCGCGCTGTTCATAGGCGCCTCATTCGGATCCGTCGTCGGACCTCTCATGGGCATCCCCGGCGGGCTCGCCGCTGCCATCGGTATGGGCTGCCTCTTCAGCTGCGTCACCAACTGCCCCCTCGGCACACTCCTCATCTGCTTTGAGATGTTCGGTTTCGAGGGCTGGCCCTACTACCTTCTGGCCATCGCCATCGCCTCCACCGTATCCGGAAACTATGGCCTCTATCATCACCAGAAGATCCGCTACGGCAAGTTCAAGGTTGGCGTTGAAGATTCGCATGCGCATCACTGAGATTTTCCTTATGTTCCTGGAAGGCACCTATGTGCCGGGATGACCTCTGAGCAACAAAAAGGGCTGTGACATGAACTATATTTGGTGTCACAGTCTTTTTTTGTGGGCGGCGCCGTTATGGCGCCGGTCTGATGGCTGGAACGGCGTCGAGACGTCTCCGCAGTATGATTTCTGTGGGCGGCGCCGTTATGGCGCCGGTCTGATGGCCGGAACGGCGTCGAGACGGCGGTTGGGCATAAGAAGCTGGTTATTTAAAATCATACACAACTCATTATCGGAATACAGTCAGTCTTGAGTCAAAATATCGCTTTAGTTAAGATTTCAGGCACTTACCGACAAAATATCGATCATTTCAGGTATGGATTACAGTTTTTTGATAATCTATACCTGTTTTTTTGATTTCTTCAAAAGATTGCATGCAATCTTTTGTGTATGAATCTGATTTTCCCCTATTTGTGCCTAATTCGCCAAAAAACCACTGATTGCTGAGGAAATCCACTCTGAAACCACCTTGTCACCGGTGAAATCCACCCTGAAACCGCCTTGCTACCAAGGAAATCCACTCTGAAACCACCTGATTGCCAATGCCCCCACTCTGAAAACAACAATATCCCACCAAAAAACCCACAAAAAAACCGCCGCACCAACCGGTGCGGCGGCCACAATACCACCAAATTATTCTCAGCCTGCCGGATTTCCCGGCAAACTATTCAAACATCCTTCAGCCTGCCAGCTCTTCTGCCAGCTTCTCAAGTGCAGCTTCGCTGTCCGCGTTCAGTGCGGATTTGATCGTAACTGTCGTCTCTGTAAAGGTGATGTTCTTGGATTTCTCAAACATGGCCTTCATAAGCTTGCCCGCTACAGGAGCCCAGGTTCCGTTCTCGATGATAGCGATAGTGCGGTTCTGGTACTCGCGCTCTGTCAGGTGCTCGATGAATGTGTGCATGAAGGGGAAAATACCGTTGTTGTAGGTCGTTGTAGCAAGAACCAGTCTGTCATAGCGGAATGCGTCCTCGACAGCTTCCGGCATGTCATCTCTTGCCAGATCGCTGATGGCGACCTTCACGCCCTTCGCGCGCAGGAGCTCGGCGAGCTTCTCAGCAGCGATCTTGGTGTGGCCGTAAACGGATGTGTAAGCGATGCAGACGCCGGGCTCCTCGGGTGTGTAGGAGGACCACTTGTCATACATGCCAAGGTAATATCCGAGATCTTCGCTCAGAACAGGACCGTGGAGAGGGCAGATGACCTGAATGTCAAGTCCGGCTGCAGCCTTAAGGAGCTTCTGTGTCTGAAGTCCGTATTTGCCCACGATGCCAAAATAGTATCTGCGCGCTTCGCAAGCCCATCCTTCAGGATCTTCCACATCGTTGGCGCCGAATTTTCCGAAGCCGTCAGCGGAGAAGAGGACCTTGTCAGTGCTGTCGTATGTCACCATGACTTCAGGCCAGTGTACCATAGGCGCGAACACAAATTTAAGAACGTGTTTGCCGAGGCAGAGTTCCTCGCCGTTCTTGACGATCTGCTTCTTCATGGAAGGATTCTTGCCATAGAACTGCTCCATGAAAGTGAATGTTTTGGCATTTCCAATGACTACAGCGTCCGGATAAGCGCCCAGGAAGCTTGTGATATTGGCGGAGTGATCGGGCTCCATATGCTGCACGATGAGGTAATCCGGCTTTCTGTCGCCAAGGACAGCTGCAAGGTTTGCAAGCCACTCCTCGCCGAAGTGCTGGTCTACGGTATCCATGACAGCGATCTTCTCATCGAGGATCACATAGGAGTTGTAAGCCATTCCTCTGGGAACAACATACTGTCCCTCGAACAGGTCGACCTGATGGTCATTTACGCCAACATATTTGATGTCATCTGTTACTCTCATATCCCGCTCCTTTATACATTATTGTTTATTATAACCGTAACGAATCAGCAACCCGGAATTCAGGATCCGGGCTGCTGAACTGTTACTTATAATTTACCTTAAAAAGCCGGTCTCGTCTACTCCCGGGGTAAAATCCGCCATCATCCTTTGATGCTGATATCACCGCTGCCCACCTGGATCGTCAGGAAGCGCTTTCCGTTTCCGGGCTGCATGTACTGATCGCCCTCCGAAGTGCCGTTGTAGTCAATCTCCCCGTCGCCGGTCTTAATCTCCATTCTGCATCTCGCGAGGCTCTCATCCGAGTCAACTTCCACCCGTCCATCTGCCATGCCGATATTCAGGCTGTTAAAGGTGCACTCTGAAACGGAAACCGAACCGGCATCCGTATAGATGTCCACAGTTCCGAGGGATACATCCTTCATGATAAGACTTCCGCCTCCCGACTGGATCGTCACAGAATTGGCGGTTATGTCAGTCATGATCAGTTTCCCATTTTCCATCGCGATCCGAAGTGTGTCGAGGCCGACCCCCGAAGGGATCGTGATCACGATCTCGGGCTCCGCTTCATCCGCTTCAGAGGTTTCCGCCTCGGCAGGCTCTCCCGGCTCAGCAGGCTCTGCCGTCTCGGCAGGCTCTGCCGTCTCAGCAGGCTCTCCCGCCTCAGCAGGCTCTCCCGCCTCAGCAGGTTCTTCCGGCTCAGAAACCTCCGCAGCCGCAGCCGTGCTGTTCTCCGTGTCCGCAGAAACCTCCGCAGCTGAAGCGCTGCCGCCGTCCGCCGCGGGCTCGTCCTCGCCGATGACGACGACTGACCCGTTTGAACTCTTTTCCTGCTCCGCACTTTTCCGGCCGCTCACCACCAGAATGTCATCCTGAACCGAGAAGGAGGGAATGTGCTCCCACCCGCTCGGGAACGAGATGGTGAAGTCCTCGCCGGGCTTGATCGTGAGAACGCCTCGCACGGAATTGATCGCGATCCTGTCAAAATAGTCCAGCGTGTAGAATCCGGTCTCCTCCGAAACCGTATAGCCGGAGGCGGATGTGTCGTTTTTTGCGCCCGCCGTACCCGCATAAACCGGGAGTACACTCTGAACGATCAGAGTGATCGCTGCCAGGAAAGCGCAAAGGGCCTTTCCGGCATCCCGAAGAAATCTGTTCATAATTGTGATCCTTTCCATACTGAACATCTGAATGCCGAGCACTTCCATGCTGAATGCATTACACAATTTCATTATAGACGTGGGAAGGATGAAATGTAAATCCTTTTATTTCAGATTTTTTACGTTTCTTTCACAAATATTCTATCTTTTGGCAGATTGTTTACAAAAGCGTTTCCGTTCCGTTAATCGAGTGTTTCGTGATCTTCAGGTTCGTAGGTGACGCCGTCCACGCTGAAGGAATCCTCGTCCCTGATGATAAAGATCATGGTCTTTCCTTTGTTGAGCTGGATCTCATTGTTGTTGTCGTCATAGAAGGTTGTAGGCTTGTAATCGTTGCCTTCGCCCTTCTCCCAGGTGACATGGATCATTCTGCCGCCGGTAAGGAAAAAGCCGTCCTGGCCGTCTTCCTCGACGAGGATTCTGAGGTAGGAAGAGCCGTCTGCTCTGGGCTCGGCGTGCGCCCTCTGGATCAAAATATTGTCAAATGCCATCTGCTCGCCGGTCACCGCGTCTTTCTGCGGTTCGCCATAGATCGTCTTATAGTATTTGCCATCTTCTGCGTTGTAGGTCAGCGCAGATTTTGTCACAGGGAAGCTGTCTCTCATGTCCAGCTGCACCGCGCTCACGGAATCGCTATACTGCTTCAGAGTGTTGCGCTCCTGTGCGAAGGTAAAGTGCTTCTTGTTGTAATAAGCTCTTCTGTGCTCCGACTCGAAGCCTGCTTTCCTGATCGCTTCTTTGATGTGCTCCGCATCAGTATAAGCTGTGTGTTCCGACCTGCTGCCGGCGGGAACTCTGTAGAAGCAGCCGTAATCAGAACCGAGGACACCTCCTACGCCATTGATGTTATCGACGTCTTTCCTGGTGAGGATATCCTTTGTGTAGTCGATCGGTCCGCCGTAGTGAATGATGATGGGATCCCACTCCAGCGCTTCGTAGACAAAATATGCCCTGATGCTGCGGATATTGCCAATCCTCTCAAGATTCTGCCAGTCCTGGATGATACCCATCTGTCGGCTCATATTGCCCTCTTCGATGATCTCATAGAAGACGTCGACATTGCTCAGGCCATACTGGGGCTGCGCTTCCTTGTCGATGGGGTACATGACTGCGATCGGTCTCTGGGCGGCCAGCTTCGGATCAATAGACTCTCCTGTCAGCACGCTGACATCAGAGTACTTCTCTGTGTCTGCACTGCCTTTGCCGGTTTCAGTCTCCTTATTATCACCAGCCTGCGCTGATGCTCCCGCCACAGTAAAACCGGGAGCTGTAACAGCCATGCACATAGCCATAAATAAAAGTAATGCTTTCTTTTTCATTTTCAACTTCCTTTCCTGAATAAAACAACAGGTTTCTGCGCGCCATCCGGCTGCGCAGAAACCTATTATAATCCCAAAAGAAGCATGTTTCAATCGAGTAAGGAGTCGATCAGAGCCCCCTTTATATGGCGATTTATACCACTTTTATACCTATTTTGACAAATACTCCTCTGCCTTCTCCCTGTCCACTTTTTCGTAGGGAAGGCGGATGTATTTTTTGTCCTGCATCTCCACCCCGTCGGGAAGCTGCATTTTCTCCAGAGAACCGCCGGAAGCCAGCGTGTACGCGAGCGTTTCCATCGCCCGGGCCTGTCCGTCCTTGTCGTTGTAGATCGTGCCTGTCATAGTGCCGGCGATCACTGCCTCGAGCCCCGTGTCTGTCCCGTCGATCCCGAAAATGGCGGGCCACTCCTCCATGGAAATTCCCCTGCCCTGATAAGCCTCAATGGCGCCGAGCGCCATATCGTCGTTGTTGGCCAGCACCAGTTCGATGCTGTTTCCGTGTCCGTCGATGAGCTGCTCCATCTTGCTCCTGGCCTGGGCGCGGTTCCAGTTGGCGATGGCGTAGCCGACCTTGTCCAGCAGAATCCCGTTGGAAATCATGGTGTCCACCGAGTACTCCGTCCTGATGATTGCGTCCTGGTGCCCGGCCTCGCCTTCAAGTACTACATACTGGATACTGCCATCTCCGTTTCTGTCCGCCTCGGGATGTGCCTTGAAATACTCTGTTGCCATCTCGCCCTGGAGGGTGCCTGACTGAAACGCGTCCGCTCCGACATAGTAGAGCTTGTCCCACTGCATCAGATCCTCTTCCACCAGTTCTCTGTTGAAAAAGATGACCGGAATATTGTTCTTTCTCGCGGTATCGATGATCTCCGTAGGCGCAGTCCGGTCCACCAGGTTGACACAGAGCACGTTGCAGCCGTTCTCGATCATTTCCGCGACGTCCTCGTTCTGCGCCGGCTGGGACCTCGATGCGTCCTGCACGATCGTGGCTATCTCCACCCCCTCCGACTTCCTGCTGTCCACATAGCTGTTAAAGGAAGCCATCAGTTCCGAGATAAATGTGTCATACTGGTCGTAGAGACTGACGCCGATCCTCACGGAGCCGTCCCTCTTCCCGGGACTCGTACTTCCGCAGCCGGAGACAATTGCTGCAGTTCCCAGAACCGCTGCCAGTGCAGCTGCCACGCGCCTGATCCCTGCGGGCTTTCCTCTTTTTTTCATCTTTGTGCCCATCTCCTGCACCTTCCCATATACTTAACCGGCTTACGTGCCCCGCCTTTTCTGTCTCATCTCTGCACAGGGAAAAGAATCTCCTGATTCTCCTCAGCGAACAGAGTATCTTTGTGGATCGTTCTGTGTGCGATCTGCCGCGCCAGCGGCAGGAAACGGTTTCTGTGAATATAGTCCGCCAGGTCTGAGACGCTCTGATAACCCATCATATAGTCCTCAGGCACAACCAGGCTCTGTACGATGCCGCAATCGAGATAATAGATCGACTTTGTGGATGTTCCGGTACCGATCACCGTCATATTCTTTTCCTGCGACGAGGCATATTCGCCCGCCGCTTCAAGCCCGGCGTTGTCCAGCGCCACCAGAATATCAGGTGTTTCGTTCGCTGCAAGTTTTTCCTTTATATCCTTAGCGTCGCCGTTCTGTTCCAGTACCCAGGTCGTTTTTCCTCCGAGGCTCTCCAGAGCCTCTGTGAAGCCGTCCATTCTCTGCTCCATGGAACTGAGAGCGGAGCTGCCCCGAATGACTCCTATGGTACACTTTTCCAACGGTTTCTCCGCAAACAGCGCGGCTTCATTGGCGATCGTCTCCCCGATTGCCTTATGGTCAGGGCTTACGACCCCGACTACGTTGCTCATGACTTCATAAGCATTCTCATCCACCAGTTCAATATTTGTCCTGCTGTTAAGTTTCTCCAGCATGCTGGCGGCCCCTATACTCGAGCAGAGCTGGATGATCACTCCGTCCGAACCGTTCGCGATCGCTCTCTCGATGATCGCTTCTTCTTCCGACAGCGTTTCCATATGTCCGGTGGGAACAATGGTGAGTATGACTTCCTGATCCTCCGCAGCCTGCTTCATCCCTTCGATAAACTGGACCCATCGGTTGTCATTACTGTTTTCTATGATCACATGGATCTGCCGCAGATTCGCGGTATTTCCGCTCTCCCAGAGCATAAAACCCGTCACTGCCATAATCGTCGCCACAAGGATCAGCACCAATGCCGGGAAGAGCCTTCTATTTTTCATTCTGCACCTCCCCTGTCCATTTCCCGTGCTCCAGGGCCTTGCGGTTCTTCTCCGTATAGGGAACTGCAGGAATCCGGATCGTCACCTCTGTCCCTTCGTCGGGCTCGCTCTCTATACTGAGCCCGTACCTCGGGCCGAAGCGGAGCATGATCCTCTTGTGTACGTTGATCAGTCCGACTCCCGATCCGTGTCTGTGCGTTCTCTCCTCGTGCTCTTCATCCGACAGGATCTGATCGACTTTCTCCTGCGGCATGCCAAGACCGTTGTCCCGCACAGACATCAGAATATCGTCTCCTTCTTTTCTTCCGCTGACGACGATCTCTCCTTCGTCACCGAGCGCGTCTACACCGTAGTAGATAGCGTTCTCCAGGATCGGCTGCAGGATCAGTTTCACTGTGCAGTAATCCAGGATCTCCTCCTGAATATCCCAGCTGACCTCAAAAGCATCTTTATAGCGCACCTTCTGAATATTCATATAGTTGAGGGCATGGACAAACTCGTCCCGGATGCTGATCACAGTCCTGCCCTTACTGAGACTGACCCTGAAAAGGCTCGCCAGCTGCGTTACCATAAACACAGCGTCAGCATTTCTCTCGTCTTCGATCATCCAGACAATGGAATCAAGCGTATTGTACAAAAAGTGCGGATTGATCTGTGACTGCAGGGCGTCCAGTTCTGTCCTTCGGCGCTCCTCCTGCTCTCTGACGACGTCGTCCATCAGTTCATTTACCTGCCTCAGGCTCCCCTGCATGCTTCGTCCCAGATTTTCTACTTCCGCAGGTCCGCCGATGTACACCTTGTCGGGATCGACCCTGCCTCCGTCCATATTTTGGATAGAACGGTTCAGCCGCAGGATCGGGCTTGTGATCCGGTTCGTCACAAGGCGGTTGATCAGAAGAAGAGCCAGGAACGTCGCGAGCAGGACCAGGAATGTGAAAAGCTGCGTGCTGACCGTGCCCAGCCTGAATCCGCTCATGGGGATGACGCCGACCAGTCTCCATCCTGTATAACTGATCGTCTTGACGATCACCACCCGCCGTTCGCCCTCAAAGATCTCTTCGTGCACGCCGTCTTCATAATCTGAGGCGGTCAGATTGTTCTCCCTGTACTTGTCCACGCCGATCTGGATCATCCTGGGGTGATAGATCAGCTCTCCGTTGCTGTCGCACAGGTAAAAATATTGATAGGAGTTACTCCCGTTGATGCGGTCCATCATCTCCTCGATCGTGTTGTAGTTCATGTCGACGAGAAGGACTCCCCTGACGGGAACGCCGCTGTAGGTCAGCTCTACGATCCGGCTCAGTGAAATGACCCAGTAATAGCGGAAAGAAGACGCGTTGAAAATATTCTGCACATGCGGCGTCGAGAAGTGAAGGTTCTCAGGCCTCTCCATCGCCAGCTTGAACCAGGGCTGCTGCCGCACGTCCATCCCTTCTTTCATAGTCGATACAGGCGCCGCGCAGACAAGGCTTCCGTCCCTCTTAAACAGGGCAAAACTGATCAGGTTGTCCTTATTGGCCTCATACAGAAGAGACATTTCGCTGTCCAGACTGTCCAGGGCCATGTCTTTATCCTTGATAGTGTCATAATACATGGCGTCGCTGACCCTGCGCATCGATGTCAGGTAGTCCTCAAAGTTAGCCTCTGTCTGGGACATCAGCTGCTCCATGCTCTCTGTCATCATCGCCCGGGTGCGCAGCGTGAATCGCTGATACAGGGAAAATCCGAGCAGCGCCATAATAAAGACCGAGACGACCGTAAAGGAAACAAGCACCGTAAACTGGATTCCCCGCCTGCCTGCCTTTTCCATTGTCTTTTCGATCCATTTGAAAAGTCCGCTATTCTCTTCTCTCGGATTCTCCCTGTCGTTTTCCACGTTATTTTCTCTCCGTGCGGCATCTGGATGCCAAAACATTCAAAGCTATTTTCTCTCTGTGCGGTAGCGGGACGGTGAAACGCCGAACTTCTTCTTAAACACATAACTAAAGTACGCGGGATCCGCGTAGCCCACCTGAGCAGCGATCACATAGGTCTTTTCATCCCGCCCGATCAGCCTCTGAACAGCCTGCTCCATCCGGTAGTCCGTGAGGTAGGCGATAAAAGTCTTGCCCGTCTCTTTTTTGAACATGGTGGAGAAATATGCCGCGCTGACTCCCAGAATTCCGCAGATCTTATCGATCGTCAGTTCCTGGTCGCTGTAGTTGTCGCGCACATACTCCACTGCCTTGGACACGAAAGTCTGCGCGCCGTCAGCCCTGTTGCTCTGCAGCTGCTCCTGCATCATGAGGGATACTTTGCAGAGCCATTCTCCGAGCTGTGTGGAGTCCATATTGGCCACATTGCGGAACAGTTGTTCATCCTCCCCAAAGATCGGCTCTGTGTCGATCTTGTTACTGACTGCAAAGCGGTAAAGGGAACTGATCAGCTCCATCACCATGAATCTGTGCATGCTCAGAGACACGCCTCCTCCGACCATCTCCTGCACATAGGCCTCAGCCTCCCGCCTCACTGTCTCAGGCGTGTTCATCTTGACTGTCTTGAACAAGGCCAGAAGTTTCTTCTGCGAGTTGTCCGAAGTGCGCTCCTCTCCGGGCGCGATCTCGCCTATATTGATCGCTTTTCCGGCGCCGTACAGCGATCTGTAAGAGACCGCTTCTCTCGCGCCCCGGTAGGATTCCGGGATCTCTGACAGATTTCTGCAGATCTTACCGATCCCGATGGTCACAACAGCCTGGCTCACATGCTTTGCCAGGCGGCAGAACGCCTCGGCCTCATCTGTGATCCGCATCACATCCTCCTGCGATCTGCAAGGAGCTAGCAGAACGATGTTTCCCTCATGTGGAAACAGCCTCGCGTCCCATTTGTTCGCCAGATGCTCCTGAGCAAGGCGGCGCACCGATTCCGTCAAAAGGACCGCGCTGATCCCCTCCGGAAGCTGCGTCGTGCTGGTATGGACCACCACTGCCGCGTACATGGGACTCTTCATCTCAATCTGATAGTCCGAAAGAAACCTGTTCAGATCCGCTTCCGACACATTGCCCTCCACCAGCGAGGAGTAAAAGTTCTCCTGCAAAAGGGGCAGACTCTCCATGTAGTAGTCCCGAAGCTTCTGCACATTCCTCTTCTCATCCATCTCCCGGTCAAGGGACTCCTTGATCTTCGTGAAGATCCTGCGCAGCTCATCCGCGTCCACAGGCTTTAAGATATACTCTTCCACCTCCAGGCGTATCGCTTCTTTGGCATATTCAAACTCATCAAAACCGGAGAAGATCAGAATCCTCACAGCCGGATACATGATCTTGAGATTGTGTGCCAGCTCCAACCCGTCCATATAAGGCATCTTGATGTCCGTAAGAACAACGTCCGGCGCCTCCTGCTCCGCAAGGTCCAGCGCCTCGATCCCGTTATGGGCATAGCCCATGATCCGAAATCCGATACTCTCCCAGTCTATCTTCTTCTGCATCGCGCGGATGACATCTTCCTCGTCATCCACCATAAGCACTGAGTACATGCTCATTTGTCAAATCCTCTTCTGCGATTCAATAATACTTCTCATTCACCTTTTTCCAGAGCACAAATATGATCACGATCCAGACAGCCATTTGCACGAGGGCAACGGTCGGGTTAAACAGTTCCAGAACCGCCATCAGGAAGGATCCCGCCGCAAAAAACAGGATCAGCTTTCCGACGTCCCTGCAAAAGCCGTCCTTATCCTTCGGCTCCGGTTTGTTCTTTGGAAGAACCCCCTTCACATCCTTCTGGACCATTACCCTGTAAGCAAAATAAAGCGCGATCAACCCGATCAGGACCGAAACGCCGCTCTGTTCGAATATTGCTGATGCCATCTGTTTTCTCCCTTTTCTTTGTTATTGCTTCCACTCATTTTCCTGTCCCTTTTACTTCATTTCCGAGACATAGAACACTAAATATCATACTACGATTGCGGGCGTGCCCGCAATGCCGGGCGGCACAGAGGGGTTGTAATTTGTTGGGGTGGTTTAAGCGACTATACCTGAACCCCTCCATCGGATTAAGCGATACTTGTTATTGGATGGTGCCCTATTCTGGCATTTTAGTTGAAATGTACCATCGGATTTGATTGAACTGAAATATGGATGTAGCCCATTTTTGCATTTTAAGTGAAATGCACCATCGAATTTAATTGAACTGAGATATGGATGTAGCCCATTTTGGCATTTAAAGTGAAATGCACCATCGGATTAAGCTGAACCAAAAAAGGGATGGAGAGAATTATAGAAAGAAGCTTTTCGCAATCCATCGGATATGGCGACAAGCCTGGTATGGATGGAGAGTTTGTGCCAGGCTGGCTTTGATGCGCCATCGGAATTGACGGCAAGCCGAAAATGGATGGAGAGTTTGTGCCAGACTGGCTATTGATGCACCATCGGAATTGGCGACAATCCGAAAATGGATGGAAAGTTTGTGACGCCTAACCAGCAGCCCCCTTCAGCTTCGACAAAACCGCCAAAAAACGACCGGCTCCAAAGAGCCGGCCGCCTGTCAATTCTGTTATTCCATCCGTAAAGAAGAGTATTACTTCTTCGCCACGTACTTTCTGATATCCAGAGAGATCGCGATGTAGATGATGATACCAAGGGCGATCCACTGTGCGTTCGCGTTGACGCCCAGGAACTGCAGTGCTGCTTTCAGGAATTCGAAGACTGCAACACCGATGACTGCGGATGATACTTTACCACGTCCGCCGGTAACGGAGACACCGCCGATGGTACAAGCTGCGATAGCTTCCATCTCATAACCAAGACCAAGGTTAACGGAAGCGCCGCCGGACTTGGCGCCCAGCATGAAGCCGGCCAGGCCGTAGAAAGCAGCTGCCTTAGCATAGATCATGACCATTGTCAGCTTAACGGGAACGCCGGCGACTTCCGCTGCCTGCGGGTTAGCACCGATTGCGTACATATATTTGCCGTGGCGGGTCATGTTGAAGATGAACCATGAAATACCGCCGATCAGGATGGCGATCCATACCAGATAAGGGATCATAAGGAATCTGCCGGAAGCAAGATTCGTGTACTCAGTGACATAGCCGCCCAGAGGGGTCGCGTTTGTAACGATCAGGTTAAGACCGTAGACGATTTCCATCATTGCCAGAGTGGAAATGAAGGGAGGTACGGACAGGAACGCGATGAAGGAACCGGTCACTGCGCCGAAGCATGCGCATACGAGCATGACGATAATGGCAGCGAGGAAAACGTTCATAGGCTTTCCGCCTTGGATAAAACGTCCGGAATAGTCAGCCTTCTGCAGAAGAATACCTGCAAGGCAGCCGCCCAGACCGATGATACGACCTGCTGACAGATCGCACCCTGCGGTGATAACGCATCCGGCGATGCCGAGCGCGATGACCAGACGTGCGGACATGTTCAGGAGCAGGTTCAGCAGGTTGGACGGGGACAGGAAGTTGGGCGATTTGATTCCTGTAAATGCAACCAGGATAATGATGATAAGGATAACGCCGTAGTTGATCAGGAAATCCTTTAAATTAAAAGCTTTTTTGTTCATTAGAATCCTCCGTTTCAAAGAGCATCTGTGTCAATGCTTTGACCATAGTAACAGACTATAGTGCCGATCAGAACATGGTCGCGTAACTCATGACCTTCTCCTGAGTCATTTCTGCAGGATCGGTAATCTCGCCGCGGATGTGGCCGTTGCACATGACATAGATCCTGTCGGACATACCGAGCAGTTCTGCCATTTCTGAGGAGATCATAATGATCGCTTTGCCCTGCTTCTGCAGTTCTACCATGATCTCATAGATCTCGTGCTTGGCGCCGACGTCGATGCCTCGGGTAGGTTCGTCCATGATCAGGACGTCCGGGTCATTGGCCAGCCATCTTGCGATGATGACCTTCTGCTGGTTACCACCGGAAAGGTTTGCGATGTGTTCCTGCGCATTAGGCGTCTTGATGGACAGCTTCTTAATGCTCTCGTCCACGATCTTGTCGATCGTAGGATGATCCAGAACAAAACCTGCTTTCAGGTGTTTGTCATAAATGGAAATGCCTGTGTTGTCCTTGATGGACAGGCAGCCCAGAATACCATTACCACGTCTGTCTTCTGTGATCAGTCCGATGCCGGCGTTCATTGCCTTGCGGGGTGTCTTGGTATCCACCTTTTTGCCGTGGACATAGATCTCGCCGGACTGGATTCCGCGCATACCGAAGATCGCTTCCATCAGTTCTGTTCTCTGCGCGCCGACAAGGCCGCCGAATCCGACGATCTCGCCCTTGCGGATCTTGAAAGAGCAGTCCTGGAAGGATTTCTCATGGATGGAACAGACATTCTTGGTCTCCAGGATCACATCGCCCGGCGTGCAGGGATGCGGAGGATAGACGTTAGTCAGTTCGCGGCCGACCATCTTGGCAATGATCTGGTCGGTCGTCATTTCTGCTGCAGGCCATGTGCCTACATAAGTACCGTCACGCATGATGGTGATATCATCGGAGATCCGCTTGATCTCATCCATCTTGTGCGAAATATAGATCATAGCAACGCCCTTATCACGAAGGTCATTCATAATACGGAACAGTACTTCAACTTCTTTGTCAGAGAGGGAGGACGTAGGCTCGTCGAAGATGATAACCTTCGCCTCGTGGGAAACTGCCTTCGCAATTTCGATGGACTGCATCTGGCCGATAGAAAGATCGGAAAGCGGTGCCTTGGGATCAAAATCCATACCTACTTCTTTGAGCCAGTAAGCAGTGTCTTCATACATCTTCTTGTGGTCGATGACCTTAAGAGGACCGTAATTGTGGGTAGGGAATCTGCCGAGATACATATTCTCAGCAACACTTCTGGGGAGTACGGGCTGAAGTTCCTGATGCACCATGGCAATACCCATCTTCATGGCTTCATCGGGATTATTGATAGTCACCTTCTCGCCGTTTATATAGACTTCTCCGGCATCCATCTTGTAAATACCGAACAAGCACTTCATTAACGTAGATTTACCTGCGCCGTTTTCCCCCATCAGTGCATGGACAGTACCCGGGCGGACCGAAAGGGAAACATTATCCAGAGCCTTAACGCCGGGGAAAGACTTGGATACACCTTTCAATTCAAGATAATATTCTGCCATGCTAATCTCCTTTTTTGTATTCCCGTCAATTCACAGCGGAATGTACAGGATGCTTGTTTTCGCTAAAGAGAGACAGGTGCGGCGGCACGCCGCACCTGTCAATTCAGACTGTGAACAAACTGTTCAAATTGCTTTAATTACTTCAGAGAATCAAGGATCTCCTGAGCGTTATCCTTTGTGACCTTCTTGTAGTCGCACTGGATGTTGTGCTCGTTGCCAGCGCCTGTGATGTAGTTGATAGCTGCATCAGCTGCGTTGTGGGACTGTGCGAAGTGATCGTTGAAGACTGTGCCGGTGATGTCGCCGGAGATAACATACTCAACAACCTCAGTCAGAGCGTCAACGCCTACCAGATAGATATCTGTGCCAACCTTGCGGCCTGCGGACTGGATGGACTGCAGAGCGCCAAGTGCCATAGCGTCATTGTTGCAGAATACAACTTCGACGTCGTTGCCGTACTGGGACAGGGAGTTAGCTACGAGCTCAGCGCCCTTAACCTGATCCCACATACCAACCTGCTCATCAAGCTTGTTAACTTCGAAGCCTGCGTCTGTCAGAGCCTTGATGGAGAACTCTGTACGATACTGAGCGTCAACGTTCTCGGGATCGCCCTTGATCATGATGTAGTCGATCTTGCCGTTCTTGTTGAAGTCAACAGCGTCAAGGCCAAGGTCACCGATGATCTCGCCCTGGTATGTGCCGGACTGACGAGCGTCGCATCCAACGTAGCAGACGTTCCAGTTGTTGTCTGCCCATCTCTGCTGCTCATCTGCAGCGGGCTCACGGTTGATGTAAACCAGCGGGATGTTTGCTGCAACGACCTTATCGGTAACAGTTGCTGCGGAAGAGGAGTTAACCAGGTTGATGATCAGGACATCAACGCCGTCAGCGATGAAGCTGTCGATCTGGCCGGACTGTGTAGCCTGGTCATTGGCGCCATCAACGATGGTGATGTTCTCTTTCGCGAAGCCCTTCTCAATGAGGTACTTCTCGAGCTCTGTTCTGAACAGGGTCATGAAGTTATCAGAGAACTGATAGATGCAAACGCCGACTTTCTTGGTTGCAAGGTCGCCGTCTGTAGCTGCTGCTGCTTCTGCTGCTGCGGGCTCTGCTGCCTCAGCGGGAGCTGCTTCCTCGGTCTTCTGCTCTGCGGGTGCAGAAGAGCTTGCGCCTGTGCTTCCGCCGCAGCCTACCAGAATGGAAGCTGCCAGAACGGATGCTGTCATGATAGCAATAACTTTCTTAAACATATTCATCCTCCTAGAATATTGCTTAAAGGTTTTCGCGCGGGCCTCCCGCGCTTGTTACATTTAGCATTATAGGAGGTTTTATTGTTTCAAAACATTGAAATTCCTTTGGTCTTGTTAGAAAATTCTTCACTTGAGGAATCCATTGACGATCTGCTCTTCCGCTTCTTTCTCGGTAAGGCCCAGGGTCATGAGCTTGATCAGCTGGTCGCCGGCGATCTTGCCGATGGCCGCCTCGTGGATCAGCGCGGAATCCGTGCAGTTGGCCTCAAGCTGCGGGACAGCGAGGATGCGGCCCTCGTCCATGATGATGGAGTCGCACTCGGTGTGGCCGCTGCAGGCGGCGTTGCCGTTGATGCGAAGGTCAAGTTTCTGGTAGGACTTGTCGCGCGCAACGGAGCGGGAGACGATATCCGCGCTGGATCCGTCGCCGTCGAGGTCCACTGTATAGGCGCTGGCGGCGTACTGCTCGCCGTGAGTCATCAGACGCTCCTTGACGACAAGGCTCGCGTTTGCTGCGACCTTCGCAATGGTGCTTCTGTCGGTGGAGTCGACGCCCTTGATCTGGACCATCTCCATTTCGACAGTGCTGCCTTCCTCCATGTAGACTTCGGTGACCGGATTGAGGATCCTCTTGCCGGTGCCGTCGCCTTCGCCGTAATGCTTCTCCACATAGCGGACCTTGGAGTTCTTGCCGACGTAGAAGCGGTGAATGCCGTCATGCTCGGAGTCCATGCCGCCGCAGTTGCTGATGCCGCATCCGGCAACGATGATGACGTCGCAGTTCTCTCCGACATAGAAATCGTTGTAGACCACGTCGTGGAGGCCGCTCTTGCTCATGATGACGGGGATATGAACGCTTTCGTTCTTCGTTCCGTCCTTAATGTGGATATCGATGCCCGAGCCGTCTTCCTTGGAGACGATCTCGATGTTGGCGGAACTCGCGCGGCCGGCAAGCTGTCCGTCGCTTCTGATATTAAAAGCTCCCTCCGGAACCGAGTGGAGGTCAGCCACTTCCATGAGGATCCTCTTCTGGATCTCATCCATTTTCTTGAATTCCATCAGGCTTCTCCTCCTTTCTTCGCAGCTGCTTCAGCGGGAATGGACGGTACAGGCACAGGCTTTCCTCCCAGAGGGGCGCAGGTGCCCACTGCCGACGTTGTGCCGATCAGAGAAGGCAGGATCTCCTCGCGGGGTCCCATGCGGTCGATCTTTCCGTCAGCGACGACGATGATCTCGTCCGCGATCTCCAGGATCCTCTCCTGATGGGAGATGATCAGGATCGAGCTGTCCTTGATGGAATCTCTCATCTGCTCGAATACCTGTATCAGATTCTGGAAGCTCCAGAGGTCGATGCCGGCCTCGGGTTCGTCAAAGACGGAGAGCTTGGTTCCGCGGGCCAGAACGGTCGCGATCTCGATCCTCTTGAGTTCGCCGCCGGAGAGGCTTGCGTTGACTTCGCGCTTGATATAATCCTTGGCGCACAGGCCGACTTTGGAGAGATACTGGCAAGCGTCTGCCACCGACACTCTTTTGCCGACCGCGAGGCGGAGCAGGTCAAGGACCTGGATGCCCTTGAAACGGACGGGCTGCTGCATTGCATAGGAAATACCCATGCGGGCGCGGTCCGTGATGGATTTCTCCGTGATGTCCTCGCCGTCGAGCAGGATGGTGCCGCCTGAGGGCTTCTCAATACCGGCGATCAGCCTTGCCAGGGTGGATTTGCCGCCGCCGTTGGGACCGGTGATGACAACAAACTTGTTGTCCGGAATAGTGAAACTGACGTCGCGGATGATCTCGATCTCCTTCGTGCCCTCCTGGACGTCAAAGCGGATATTCTTCAGTTCCAGCATTATGTTCTCCTTCGCTGTATGTTGATATTGCAAATTCTGATCTGCGTCTTACGGATACAGGTCAAAACATAGTTTCCCTCCATGCTCTGTGTATCTGTCAGATGCCGTATATTCAAGTATATTCAACTATACGCCAATTTGCAAACCCAACTATAGCAATTGGCGGTTATTTGTCCCTTCTGTCAGTTCCAGAATAAAGATCGCAGCCGCAAGAAGGTCCGCGCAGCCTCCTGCACTGATGCCGCGCCTTGAATAATCCGCGTCAAGTTCTTCCAAAAGTTTTATCGAGTCTTCCCGATAAGCCCCGCCACAGCGCAGGAATTCTATCATTTCTTCCTGTACGGCTCTGAGCACTGCGGGGTTCTGGCGGGACAGGATGTTGGAATCCTCTGTGCGCGCCATAAGGGTCAGGAGCGCCTGCAGTTTGACCCGGTTCCAGTCCCGGCCGCTCAAGAGGCCAGCGCGCAGTACCGGCAGCGCGATCCCAAATACGCCCGGATAGCCTTCAATGGCTTCCCCTCGGCAGCCCGCTGTTCCATATCTGTGGAGGTTGCGTTCTCCGTGGGTTGCCTGGCCGGCTGCGCTGATCTTTCCCCTCAGTTTTTCCAGTTCCGCCGTGAGCACCCGCACCGTCATCTCCTGTTCCATCTCAAGAAGACCCAATGCTGTGAGCTTCCTCTGCTCCTTCAGGCATCGTCCAGCTGCCGCGCAGAAGATCCCGAAGGTGAAGATCGCTCCCTTGTGCGTGTTCACTCCATCGGTCGCGGCGTACATCGCCTGCTCCGCGTCCATGCCCACGCTTCGAAGGCCCATGAACAGTTCCTCCGCGGATCCGTCAAAAGAGAGGCCTTCCCCCGCCATTTTCACAAAAAAAGGGCGCAGTGCTTCCGCGCTGCGTCTGAAAGTTTCTGCGTCCATATCTGTATGTGCGCCGTTGGAATACAGATCCACAAGCCCGGGCTTGGGAGTTGTATTCACCTCTTCGATGAGTGCGTTATAGGCGCATTTTCCGATCCATTCCGCCGTTCCGGTCAATTTCTCTTTCCTCTCCGTTCCCTTTACCAGTGGCGGTACACTAATGCGGTTTCAAGGTATGCTCTATCCCCTCACCATCGGCAAAACGCCGTAGAAGATCACGCCCAGCATAGCTGAACTCATGATGACCATCGGCACCGACCACTTTCTCTTAATAAGAAGATACAGCATAAGCGCCGCTATGCCAATGGAAAAGGGTTGAACAGCTCCCTCTACAAAATAAGTCGTCGAACTCAGTGTCACGATGACGCTGAGGATCATGGCAATACAGATTGGTTTTACGACGAACATGATGCGCCGCATCACGCTGCTTTCCTTAAATTTCTCAAAGAAAACAGCGATGACCAAAGTCAGTGTAAAAGCAGGCGTCAGAACGCCCAGCACCGCTATAAGTCCGCCCAGAAAACCGGCGGTCTGTGTTCCCGTGAAGGTCGCGCAGTTGATCCCCAGAGGTCCCGGAGTCATTTCCGCGATGGCTACCAGATTCGACAGATCCTCGGCAGTCATCCAGCCGTGAGAAGTCATCTCCTCCAGGATCAGCGGGATCATGGACATGCCGCCGAAGCTGGTGAAGCCAATTTTCATAAATGATAAGAATAATTGAATGTAGATCATGCTTCCGGAACCCTCTCTTTTTTGACCAGAGTGCTGCCCCACCAGAGCATCGCTCCTGCGACGCCGAGCAGCACGAGTAGAATATTACTGACTCCCGCGAACAGCGACAGGCAGAATGCCGCGAGGCAGATGACGACAGCAGGCGGCGTGCGGAGCGCGTCTTTGCCCAGAGACAGAGCGGCGCTTCCGATTATCGGCACTACAGCCGCGCGCAGGCCGGTCAGTCCTGCGTGCACCCAGTAATTATCTTTGAAAGAATTGTAGAAAAGTGTGACGATGGACAGAATGATGACCGCCGGGGTTATGATGCCAAATACCGCGCAGAGGCCGCCGAAGACACCCGCCACGTGATAGCCGAACAGCAGGCTTATGTTGGTGATCATGATGCCCGGCGCCGACTTGCCGACCGCTACCATTTCCAGCAGCTCGCTCTTGGTTATGATCTGCCGCTTGTCGACAAATTCCTGCTCCATCTGTGCCAGGATCGCCCAGCCTCCCCCGAAAGTGAAGCAGCCGATCTTGAAGAAAAATGCGAATATGGAAAGTCCTTTTTTGATCTGATCCATGTGGGTCTCCTATGTTTTTGTTCAGCCGCGCGAAGTGTAATCGGGCGGAAAATATTGTTTCGTTTTCTATACCTTACCATTGAGGCGAGTATTTGTATAATATATAATTATCTTGTATTCTAATAGTTTTAAGCTATGCACGTCAGTGAGGACACATGCCATGAACTGGAACCAGCTGCAATACATTGTCACCACAGCCCAGGAGAAGAGCGTCACAAAAGCTGCCAAAAAGCTATTTATCTCCCAACCTTCGCTTACGCTGAGCATCCAAAACCTGGAGAAGGAACTGGGTGTCGAACTCTTCGAGCGAAGCCGCGGAGCCCTTACCCTTACCTACGCCGGGCAGCTCTTCTACGACTGGGCGCTGAATACGCTGCACTCCCGGGAGCAGCTGGACGCGCGGATCGGGGATATCAAGGACGAGAGCAGCCATTTGATCCGCCTTGGAATCAGCCCGCACAGAAGCGTGATCCTGCTGCCTGAAATCCTGCCCCGCTTTTATGAGCAGTTTCCCACCAGCGAGATCTTTCTGGAGGAGAGGCCCACTTACCAGCTGAGGACCATGTTGGAGGAGGAACAGCTGGACCTTATGATCGATGTACCCCACCCGGATTCACTGAACTACCAAAACATTGTTCTCGCTCAGGAGCATCTGGTCCTGGCCGTTCCCGAAAGATACATAAAAGAGCTCCCGGAGGTTTCCACGGAAGCTCAAACGATCACTATGGATCCGTCAAAGGCGACGGAAAAAGTTGTACCAATGCAGTATTTTGCCGGACTGCCCTTTTTCATGCTGGCTGAACCCCAGAATCTGGCGTCGCTCTCAAGGCGCATCTACGAGTCAGCAGGATTTCTGCCGCAGACAAGGATGGTATGCAGCAGGATTGTCACTGCGCTAGAGCTCGTGGGATGCGGGCTCGGTATCGTGCTGGCACCTGAGATCTACTCTCTTCCGGGATACGCGCAGAAGGGCGTTCGCTATTTTCACATAGAACCTCTGGCGACAGACCAGATCGATGTGCGCCAGATCTGCCTGGTCTACCGTAAATCCCTCTATCTGCATGCCGGCCTCAAGGCGCTGATCGATCTGTTCGTCGAGCGCACTCCCGAAATATACCGAAGCACGTAAAAAAGCAGCCCGCAAAGACCGGGCTGCTTTTCCTTCTTCTGTCTGCTTATTTCAGTTCAAATCCCAGCATCGTCAGGTCATCGAACTGAGGCCTGTCTCCGACA
>CACZXG010000020.1 GCA_902785055.1 uncultured Lachnospiraceae bacterium | reverse complement strand
ATAGATAACAATAACAAAAAAACACAATCATTCACACGAAAAAGATAAAACAAAGAGAGGTATTAAAAATGAACGAATTTATGGAAAATAAGATCAGCGAAGCAGAGCTTAACGAAGTGTCCGGCGGCGTAGGTGCTGCAGAAGTAAAGGTAAGACCCATCACTCCTATCTGGGTAAGAGTTACAGCTTCCAGCCTTAACTGCAGATATGCTCCCAACGGAGAGATCGCAAAGATCTATGAGAAAGGCCACAAGCTCAAAGTCGACGGCATCACCGCAGACGGCGAGTGGTACAGACTTCTGATCAATGATCCCAAGGGCGGCACCTGCTACGCTTACATCTACAAGAAATATACTGAGAAGATCTGACAATAATAATAAACGGAACCGGCAGAAAAGCCGGTCCCGTTTTTTTGATGCATAAATTACAGCCTGCAGAAATTATCTCTCAACTCCCCAGAAGAACAGCGCAAGCATTCCGGGGCCGACATGGGCGCCCGAGAACGGTTCGTGCTGACAGATCATCACAGGAATTCCGGGAGTGACCTTCTTTACAAGTTCCGCCAGCATATTGGCGTCATCGAGACAGTCTCCGTGGGAGATGAAGATCTGCTGCTCCGGTGAGTCAAGTTTCTTCTCTTTATATTTTTCCACCACCGCTTCGATGGCCTTCCTGCGCCCGCGCACTTTGGTGCACGCTACTATGTGTCCGGTGCTGTCGCCATAAAGGATAGGCTTGATGTTGAGTACCGTTCCGATCGCCGCCGTAAATCCGCTGACACGGCCGGTTCTCTTGAGGAAATTCAGATCATCAACGGTAAAGTACTGACAGGCGTGCTGCACTGCGTCATCCACGATCTGCGCGGCTTCCCTGACATCAACGCCCTGTCTGCTAAGTTCTGCAGCCTTCAGCGCCAGAAGCGCATTTCCGAAACCGCAGCCCTTGGAGTCCACTATATGTACAAATCTGTCCGGAAACTGTTCCATTAGTTCGACGGCTGCCGCCACTGCGGCATTGTATGTGCCGCTGATCCCCGAGCTCATCGAGACGTAAATGATGTCCTGTCCGCTCTCAAGAACAGGAGTAAAATGCGTGAGGAAAAGCTGGGTGTTCAGAAGGCTGGTTCCTATTTTGCGGCCGTTTCTAAGTCCCTCATAGTAAGCGTGCCCGTCAAAGTGATCGACATCGCCCAAATAGACCTGCGGCTCACCATCAACTGTATACTCACAAGGCAAAAGAGAGATCCCATCCAACAATGACTGCGGGAGATTAGCGCTCCCGTCCGCAAACACAGCAAATGACATTTTATTGTCTCCTCTCTATATCGCTCAAAGACTCTTGTGGATCAGCTCCAACACTGTATCCAGGTCTTCAGCATTCATCTGACCCGGCGCAGAGGCCTTTCCCACCGCGCCGAAAGTGCAGGAACTTCCGAACACTTCTCCGCACAGGCGGCTGATAAGCCCGGTGCCCGACATGGACATCGTGATGATCGGGCGATCCGCGTATTCGGCCGTCATTTCTTCCGTCGCCAGAAGAAGGGTCAGCACATCTTTTCTATTCTGCGGCATGACAGCAATCTTGGGAATATCCGCTCCCATCCGCTGCATTTTTCGCAGTCTGCCGACAATCTCATCTTTTTCAGGCGTCCGGTCAAAATCATGACTTGAGCCGACCACCTTCACTCCCTCTTTGTGGGCGCTCTCAATGATCTCCCTTACGATCTCATCCCCTGTGAAGATCTCAACATCGATCAGATCAGCAAAACCACTCTTTGCCACTGAAATATTGAGCGCAGCATAATCCTCAGGATCGATCGCCCTTTCACCGCCTTCTCTCAAGGTGCGGAAGGTAAACAGAAGAGGTGTATTTCCAAGTGCACCGCGAAGTCCCCGCAGAACTTCTTTCACCGCAGCCGGGTCCGCCGCCTCCTCAAACCAGTCCGCCCTCCACTCCACAATGTCCCTGCGCACATTGGCGAGGGACTCCGCTTTCCGGATGATCTCTTTTCGGGTTGCTTCGACAATAGGCACAATGATCTTGGGGATCCCTTCCCCGATCCTGACGCCGCGAACTTCTATGATGTCTGTCATGACTTTCTCCTCGCAACATTTGCAGATCAATCTTACCGCATTGCCCCACTCTCGTCAAAAAAATACCACGTGCCGTCTATCATCTGCCGCCCGGTGACCATCGCTCCGCTTTCGCTCATATAATAACTCTTGCCGCCGAGATTCAGCCAGCCGACGACCATCGCTCCGCCGCCGCCCATGTAGTACCACTTGCCGCCGAGATTCAGCCAGCCGGTCTGCATCGCTCCGCTGCTGTTCATGTAGTACCATTTGTCGTCGATCTTTTGCCAGCCGGTCTGCATTACCCCATCGCTATTCATGTAATACCACTTGCTGTCGATCTTCTGCCAGCCGATCTGCATTGCTCCGCCGGCGCTCATATAGTACTTCTTGCCGTCAATCTGCTGCCAGCCGGTCTGCATCGCTCCGTCACTGTTCATATAGTACCACTTGCCGTCGATCTTTTGCCAGCCGGTCTGCATTGCTCCGCTTGTGTCAAAATAGTACCACTTGCCGTCAATCTTTTGCCAGTCGGTAACCATATATCCGGACGCGTTGAAATAATAGGTCCTTCCGCTTATTTTCAGGAACATGCTCACCGGATAAGCGTAATCAGTCCACCGGTACCACCAGCCGGTGCTGTTCTTTATCCAGGTGCCTCCCAGGACAGGTATTTCTTCGGTGATCACGTCTGCGCAGTTTGCGCAGGTCTTCTCCTTGATCCCGACCATTAAACCGGTCGCTTTTCTTGTCACTACCCAGTCACTGTAATCATGACCTATCGCGGGGATCGCTTCCGTGATCACATCTCCGCAGTTCGCGCACACTTTTTCTTTACTTCCGTCTTCTGTGCACGTCTCTTCTTTTGTCACATTCCAGTCGCTGTAATTATGACCTGTTGCGGGAATGACACGCGTGACTACGTCTCCGCAGTTTGCACACACCTTTTCTTCGCTTCCGTCTACCGTACACGTCTCTTTCTTTGTCACTTCCCAGTCACTGTAATTGTGTCCTATTGCCGGGAGCACTTCGATCTCGCTCTGATTGATCTCATCACAGATCTCACAGTGGAACGATTTAAAACCGTCCTCCGTACATGTCGGTTCTTCATCTATGGTGAATTCCGAGCTCCATACATGTTCTCCGTAATTGTGCGGGAATAACTCCAGATCTGCTTCGTCAAATATCCCAAGCGTATCACTGTCGTAGTAATAGGTCAGCCTTACGGTACCAAAGTAATACCCTGTATTGTCATCGCTGTCTGTCTTCGTCTCAGTTGTTCCCGCAAGAAACAGTTTGTCGGGATAGCCAGCCGTTCTCGCGTCACAATTGGTCACATCTACAAGATAGTTATTTCCGTCTTCCATCTTGAGAACATTCCACATGTGAGGCTCTTTACCGGTCCTTGCCAAATATCCGCCGACAAGAATGCATTCAATACTACCCTCAAATTCAGTATGGTCACAGAGATACTTGAAGGCTTTGGAATATCCCTCACATACGACGTTGGTATCGGGATCCCCATCGAAAACCCAGATCATCTGCCATGGATTTCCATAGCTGGTATTTCCTGAAGCCGCATAGTTATAGGAAACAAGATCACAGATATCATCCTTATATCCTCTCAGTTTTTCTTCGTCTGAGGCGCCGCTGTACTCTGTCACGATCTCATTCGCATTGTTTACCGCACTCTGAACCGACTGACCGATTGATGTATCTACCAGATACTCCCCCGCCGCATACTCCTCGGCCACAGCAAAACGGAGGTACATATTGCTTTTAGTGCTTAGATAATAGATCTTACGTGTACGATCATAAAAGGCAGTCAGCCCAAACGTGGTTTTTGTGGTCCTGCCGCCCGAGGTCTTGTCATACCAGTAGAGTTCATAGGGATGCTCTGCCAGCAGTACATCAATAATCCTGTCAAAATTGATATCAAATCTTTCTTTGGCTTCAGTTGAAATATAAAGTTTACCGTCTTCACCCTTGGTGACAACAGAATCTATTCCCAGTTCTTCTGCAGTCCAGGAGTCGTTCTCCAGCCCCAGGATCGCAGGCGTGATCTCAAATTCTGTGGAAGCATGTTCTCCCGCCGCAATCTGCGGGAGAAAACCGGCTATATAGTTATAGACCATTCGGTCATTTCCCTGCAATGCAGAAACAGCGCTCCTCTTTTTCCCGGATGCCGAGGAAAGCGGCTGCCCTTCGAAGCTCCGTTCAACAAACTCAGCAAACAGTTCGTCAGCAGACGGACCTCCTTTATCTCCGGCAGCAACGACCTCCTCGGCTTCTTCTTCTATAACAGCTTCATCTGTGAAGGACTCCTCAAGCTTGGTCTCTTCTGCAACAGTTTCCTCTGCAATATCCTCTACCAGCTCTGGGGTATTGTTATCACCAGCTACCAGCTCTGGGGTACCGTTATTATCCTCTGCCAGCTCTGGGGTATCGTTATCACCTGTTATCTCTTCAGTATTATCCGCTTCCGGCTCTTCAGCCTCAATCTGAGCCTGTTCTTCAACTGCTTCCTCCTGTGCCGCCTCATTATCCTCGGATATTGTCTCCTGTCCGGATATTTCTGCAGCACAAACAGAAGCGGGACTGATCGTACCCGCTGCCAGGACCACAGCCAGAATCATTGAAATCAGGTTCTTTCTCATAAGCACTTGGTTCCTCTTCTACTTCGATATTTCCATTTATTGTATGTGAAATGATCGGAAGAATCAACAAAGGCATATAAAAAGAAGGGGCCAAATAAGCCCCTTCCTCTATGTTTTGCCCTATTATTTCGCTGCGCTCTGCAGTTCGCGTTTCTTGATCATGGGAAGAATAATTCCGAGAGCGGTAAGCACGCAGGGTGTGATGATATTGAGACACATTGTGAATGGATCTGTATCATATACGCCGAGCAGGCAGCAAGCAGCGGTTACGAAGAAGCACCAGCCGCCGGCCGCAAGCGCAAGTGCATCATTCTTCACAAAGCGATACTCCGGATTGAATTTGTTTCCGGCTTTGCGGAGCGCGATGTATGCGGTGAATACCCACAGGTAACGCATGGGCATGCAGACTGAGTTGAGCTTGGTGAGCTGCTTGAGCACTGCTGCCGCGCCGGGAACAAATGACTGGATCAGGATGATGGAGCCCGAGAGGATCGCAACCATCTTGATGCCGTTTACATAAGCACCGGTATCGTTCTTCTTCAGAAGTGTAGAAGGAATGAACTTCTGGGCGTCCTCATTGTCAAGAAGCATACGAAGAGGCGCGTCGATACTGATAACAAGTGTTGAGAGCTGGCCGATCGCATTGCAGATCGCATAGACGACCAGAAGTGTATCACCGATTCCATAGTATTGACCGAGTTTTTGGAAAGCCCAATAGGAGCCGTTCGATACATAGGAGTTGAAGCTCTCTTCTGAGCCGTTGATCACGGCGGGATCGAACATCATACCCATCGCGATGGTTCCGAGGATCGCACAGACTACTACCATGATCGCCAGAGTGATCATAGCTCTGGGAAAACCTTTGCTCGGATTTTTCACCTTGTTGACGTAAGGAGAGATCTTCTCACATCCGCCGACGGCGAATACAAGGATCGAGAGGGATGTGAAGTATTTTACACTAAACTCCGGAATCAGGCTCTTCATGCTCAGATCCAGGGTCACATAATCAGCGCCCGGATTGATCGCGCGGGCAGCGAAGATCATGACGATGTAAAGGATTGACATCACAAACATACTTGTGCCGGCAATAGTAGCAAGCTTTTTCAGAGGGTTGAGGCCGCGGCTTGCGACCCAGCAGAAAAGAAGAAGCACTGCAAAAGTGACCAGCTGTACGCCAATAGTAGGGAATGTGTCATAAGTCTCGGCGTTGCGGAATACCGCCCAGCTCAGAGCTTTGAGTCCGCCGGAAGACTTACTTGCGATATAGGTGATGTGGCAGGCCCAGTATGTCCAGCCAGCGTAATAAGCGAGTTTGGGACCTGTAGTCTTCAGGATCCAGGAACTGACTCCTCCGCCGGATTCCTTGAATGCGGAACCAAGTTCACCGACCATGAGTGCGTAGGGAACAAAATACAGAGCGAACATTAAGATCCAGCTGAAAATGACCTGAATACCGTTAAAGTAAACAAAACCATTTACTACGTTTCCGAATCCCCATACTGTTGAGAATGCCATAAAGGCAAGAGTTGACCATTTAATATACTTAGAATCCATTTCTAAAAGCTCCTAAATTTCCAGTAAATTCGATTAGTGCGTCGCTTTTTAGATTTGTGTTGACCTGTTACCGGTGCGCAATAATCTATGTCAGTAATATAGCGGACTCTGTCCGCGTAATGTCAGCGCGCAAATTTAAAATCTGAGTTTATAGTTACCATCTCCTGTTCCCTCGACGGATGAGGAGAACAGTACCTTTGCAGCTTCCACGAGGAATGCTGTATCTTTTGCCCCGGCCGTTTCATACGGAGAGTGCATTGCAAGCTGCGGCAGTCCGATATCCACAGTGTTCAGCGCGACCTGGCTCTGGGAAATGTTGCCGAGAGTCGAGCCGCCCAGCATATCAGAGCGGTTTACAAAAGTCTGATAAGGCACACCGGCTTTCTCGCAGATCACACGCATGATCGCGCCGGATACCGCATCTGTCGTGTATTTCTGGTTCGCGCTGTACTTGATGACGATCCCCTTATTGAGGTAAGCGCGGTTAGTCGGGTCAGTCTTATCCGCGTGGTTGGGGTGAACAGCGTGCGCGTTATCAGCAGATACAAGGAAACTCGACGCAATGCTCATCAGATACTCCTCTTCCGTTCTGCCCATCGCTCTGCCAATGCGATGAAGGGTATCCTTGAGGAAGGTGCTCGCCGCTCCCTGCTTCGTGCCGGAGCCGACCTCTTCATTGTCAAAGACACAGTGCACAGCCACGGAATCTTTAGGCGTCGACTCGAGAAAGCCCTTCAGCGAAGCAAATGCGCACTGCAGATCGTCAAGACGTCCGCTGGCAATGAATTCATTATTGAGTCCAAGACTGACAGCGGGCATGCGATTGTAGAGGAACAGATCCGTATCGAGGATGTCTTTTGCATTCACTCCGGCCTCAGAAGCAATAAGTCCCATGAATGCGTCAGACTCCTCTCCTTTCTCGCAGAAAAGAGGAAGCATGTCGACCTGCGCGTTAAACTTGTATCCGTCATTGACCTGCCGGTTCATGTGGATGGCGAGGTTGGGAATGATCATAAGGTCGCGATCGATATTCACAAGTCTCGTCTCAATTCCGTCTTCCGTTCTGACAATGACTCTGCCGGCTGCCGAGAGCGGTCTGTCCAGCCACGGAGCGCACAACATGCCGCCGTACTTCTCGACATTGAGTTTCACATACTGCTTGTCTATCGTGATCTCCGCATTCGTCTTGATCTTGAATACCGGTGAATCACAGTGACTGGCCATGATCTGAAATCCGGTGTAGTCTGCCTTCGGAATCCGGAAAGCGATTATGGCAGAATCATTTCTGGTGACAAAATATCCCTTGCCGGCCTCAAGATCCCATGACGCGCCTTCATATAAGCGGATCATGCCGGCCTTGCTCAGGACATCGCACATATTCTTAACTGCAAAGAATGCGTTAGGACTGCGATCCAGAAATGAAAAAAGCTCTTTATTAACATGATTATAATTCATTATTAAGCCCCTTTCGTTTAGTTGATTTCATGCAAAAAAGCTCTTGTGATTATATCACTAAACTGAAAGGGGTACAAGCGACCTCTGGGGTATCGATTCACCGGATGTCATAAACACTGCGCGCCTTCAGGTTCCGGGCGCTTCCTTCGAGCAGCTTAATAGTCCGCGTTCCGGCTTCCATATCAAAGAAGTTGTCGTCAGTGCGAATATATCCGTCCTCCGAATAGACCTCAACATACCGCGCATAGGCTATAGAAGTAACTGTGATCTCTCCTTTTTCCGGGTCAAACCTGACCTCCAGAGCGGGATCCTTGAACCTGTGATATTTTGGCGGCACAAAAAGAACGCTGCCTCCGCGGGCACTGTCCATGTGATAAGTCAGGTGCACGCACCGCGGATCATATTCCGAAAAGTCAAGTTCTTCAAACCACTGTGTGGAGAACGGAGCTGTGTCTACAGCAAATCTTCCGCTGCTGATCACAGTGCTGTCCGGTGCGCGCAGCTCCCAGATCACTTCATCCGTCACGCGCTCCCATGTCTCATTGGAGACGTTCAAACGAGCTTTGCTTACAGGGTATGCGAAGGTCTCCCCGGCGGATCCGGGCTGCGGTTCTGTTATGCATGTCTCGCCGCGGGACACCATGCTTTCTTCCTCGCAGCTCAGGAGCACAGGGGCAAAAAACCGCACGGCACTGTACTGCAGCGCTTTCCATCTGTGATAGTAGTCGATCGATGACCATGAGGCCACAGGCCAGATATCATTGAGCTGCCAGTACACCGCTCCCATGCAGCGGTCGCCGTCCCGGTTCCTCCGCAGATGCTCTACACCGTACCGTATGGCGTCTGCCTGAAGCAGCTGGGACGTATACAATAGCGTCTCAAAATCTTCAGGATATCGGTAAGTTGCTGACAGATACTGCAGGATCTTTCCGTTTGCCCCGGCATTGCGCTGATGCATTTCCATTACATAGGAAAAAATATTGCGGTCCTCTTCTTCTGTGAAGCTCCGTACAGTTTCTATGCAGGGAAAGGACTGGAAGCCAAATTCAGACAGATACCGGAAATGGTATTTGCGATATTCGGTAAACGGCTTGCCGGCGTGCCACACGTCCCAGAAGTGGACATCGCCGCGATCCGGAGCCTGAGGGCCGTCGAAGCGTCCGCCAGAGGACGGAGAAGAAGGCCAATAAAATGTATCCGGATCCTCTTTTTTCAGGATTTCCGGGATAATAAATTCATTTTGGATCAGATAATCCGCAGCCGTGATATCGTCTCCTTCAAATTCGCGTACAAGCGCAAACTGTTCCATTTCGTTGTTGCCGCACCAAATGCCCAGGGAGGCGTGATGCCTGATCCGGCGCACATTCTGCGTGATCTCTCTGCGGATGCTCGTAACAAAATCGTCAGTGAGCCTGTAATTGGCGCACGCGAACATCATATCCTGCCATACCACCAGGCCCATCTCGTCACACAGATCATAAAACCAGTCAGCCGGATAGAATCCCCCGCCCCACACACGTATGACATTAAAATGCGCCTGCCGGCAGTTCTCAAGCAGCGTGCGGGTCCTCTCACGGTTCATTCTGGAGAGGATGTTGTCCTCGGGGATATAATCTGCGCCCATTGAGAACACGCACTGACCATTTACTTCCATAGCGAAAGACTCTCCCCACTCATCCTTGACGCGGCGCATGGTGAGAGTGCGCAGGCCGATCTGGCGCTTTTGTGTGGTAGAGACCTCTGGGGTAGGGGTGACCTCTGGGGTAGGAGTGACCTCTGGGGTAGGGGTGACCTCTGGGGCAGCGGTTTCCCGAGACCTCTGGGGTCGCGGTTTCAGCAGGGATGCCTCCACTTCATACAGGGGCTGGGCGCCAAGCCCGTTCGGCCACCACACCTCTGGGGTATCGATAACAAACGGTTTCCCGTCCTCAAGCAGCGCTTTGAACCCGTTCGGTCCCGTCAGCCTGATCGAGACCGGAAGGCTCCCGCTCTGCACGACATCTACTGTCAGCTCAACATGTAAACGGCCTTCGCGCGCAGCGCGTGCGTGATCCGGATTTCCTGACGCGGGAATGCAGGGCTCATCCGGCGAGTCTGATTTAATGAAATGCCTCTGCCGGATCCGTACCTCCTCGATCCGGGATTCATTCCACACCTCAAGCCAGACATCGCGCCAGATTCCCCCGTCGGGAAGCCTCGGCCCCCAATCCCATCCGAACATACAATGAGCTTTGCGCAGATGCGGAAATCCGCGCATCGACTCATAGGAACCTCCCAGGTGATACTCCCTGTCCGCATGCCGAATAAATCGTGTAGGGGACAAAATAGTGACCTCGAGGGTATTTTTGCCCTCTTGAAGGATTCCTCTTACATCGAATTCCCAGGTGATATGCATGTTGTCAGTCCGTCCGAGCAGCACGCCGTTAAGGCGCACCTCTGACAAAGTATCGATGCCGTCAAAGCGAAGGCACTGATGCTCACCGGTAAGAATTCCCAAGGAGGGAGCCACAATAAAAACCCGGCTGAAAATATAGTCTTCTTCCATTAGCCGCAATGCATCAAGTTCGCGGTCCCTATAATATGGATCCTCCATCAGCCCTGCGCCGAGCAGGAACGAATAAACAGAGCCGGGGATTCTGCCCTGCACACCTTTAGAAATGCATTCGGCTGTATTTTGCCCTTCCTTGTCCGGCACCTTGTTTGTGCTTTTTCTCATTACCCACTGGCCATTCAGACTCAAGCGCAGCATTTCTCTCCTCCTTAATGCAAAATTCAGATGAACTTCTCAGTTGTCTGCATCTGTGTCCGCCTCAAATATATTTCCCGGTTATACTGTCCCCGCAGTTTCTCACGACCTCTGGGGTACCGGTTGCGACGATCCTGCCGCCGTCTTCGCCGCCTCCGGGGCCCATATCGATGATATAGTCGGCGGAGCGGATCACGTCCAGGTCATGCTCGATCACGATGACAGTAGCTCCGTGGTCGATCAGTGTCTGAAAGACGGTCAAAAGCGTTTCCACGTCCTTGGGGTGCAGGCCGATCGTAGGCTCGTCAAAAACGAAAACCGAGTCATCCTGCTGCCTGCCCATTTCCGACGCGAGTTTGAGTCTCTGCGCCTCTCCACCCGACAGGCCAGGTGTCTCTTCCCCGAGCGTCAGATAACCGAGACCGAGGTCGCGCAGGATCTCCAGTCGGGGTTTCACTGTTTTCATTTCTTTGCAGAACTCAAGCGCCGTGTTGACGTCCATATCCATAAGCTCCGGCAAGGAACGCTCCTCACCGGATTTATTCTTGTAACGGATCTTCTTGGCGTCATTTGAATACCGTGAGCCGCGGCATTCGGGGCACGGGATGGTTACATCAGGAAGGAACTGTACGTCCAGAGAGATCTGACCCGTCCCATCGCACACCGGGCAGCGAAGGGATCCGGTGTTATATGAAAAGTCTCCGGCTTTATATCCGAATTGCTTTGCCGATTTGGTCCTTGCGTAGATCTTGCGAAGTTCATCATGTACGTTTGCGTAGGTGGCCACGGTGGACCGGACGTTTATCCCGATAGGCGCTGCATCGATCAGTTTGACATGCTCAATGCCTTCCGCCTCGATGGAGCGGACGTGGGCAGGCACTTTTTTGCCATTGCAGACAGCATCCAATGCAGGAACGAGGCTCTCCAGGATCATAGTGGTCTTGCCGGATCCCGATACACCGGTGATTACCGTAAGAGCGCTCTTCGGGATGCGGACAGAAAGAGGCTTCACCGTATGGATCTGGTCAGTTTCCATTCGGATCTCGCCGTTCGCAGGACTGCACCTCTGGGGTACCTGTTTATGCTCTACAGCACCGCACCTCTGGGGTGCCTGTTTCTCTACAGCACCGCACCTCTGGGGTACCTGCTTCGCACCGGACCGGGGTACCTGTTTGCCGGAAAGATAAGTGCCGATAACGGAGGCGCTGTTCTCTTCGATCTCCTCGACAGTACCTTCGGCGATGACTGTTCCGCCCTTTGCACCGGCTTCCGGCCCCATCTCGACGAGCCAGTCCGCCTCTTTCAGGATCTGGGTGTCATGGTCCACCAAAAGGACGGTATTCCCGTCTCTCACCAGGTCGTGCATGACCCCGCTCAGGCCGACAATGTTAGCAGGGTGCAGGCCGATCGAGGGCTCGTCGAGAACGTACAATACCCCTGTTGTTCTGTTGCGGACCGCGCGGGCCAGCTGCATTCGCTGCCGTTCGCCGGTGGACAATGTAGACGCTGCTCTGTCCAGCGTCAGATAACTGAGGCCAAGGTCCATCAGTCTGGCAGCGACTTCCAGATAAGACTCGCAGATATTGCGGGCCATCGGCCGCATCTCTTCCGGCAGAGAATCCGGAACTTTCTTCACCCACTCGACAGAATCCTTCAGAGTCATCTCGCAGGCCTGATCGAGGGAGATTCCCATCAGTTTCGGCGCTCTTGCCTCCTCGGACAATCTCGTGCCGCGGCACTCCGGGCAGACGTCCTCCTTGAGGAACTTCTCCACCCGCTTCATCCCTTTTTCATCCTTCACCTTGTTCAGAGCATTAAGTACGGTCGCCGTCGCACTGTAATAAGTAAAATCCATCTCGCCCGCAGTCGCCGTATCCGCTTTTTTGGGCCGGTAAAAAATATGCTTTTTGACCATAGGGCCGTCGTAGACGATCTCTTTCTCCTCGTCCGTCAGGTCGCGGAACGGAATATCAGTTCTCACGCCCATAGCCCTGCAGACATCGGTCATCAGGGACCACATGAGGGAATTCCAGGGAGCAACCGCTCCGTCGTCGATTGTGAGGCTCTCGTCCGGTACCAGCGAGTCCCTGTCTACTGTCCTTACCGTGCCGGTTCCCCCGCAGCACTTGCAGGCGCCCTGGGAATTAAATGCCAGTTCCTCCGCGCCCGGTCCGTAAAAAGACTCACCGCATTCCGGGCATACGATCTCCTGCATAAGCGCCACCTGAAATCCCGGTTTCACATAGTGCCCGTTCGGACAGCGGTGGGACGCAAGGCGCGAGAACATCAGGCGCAAGCTGTTGAGAAGCTCTGTTCCCGTGCCAAAAGTCGAGCGGATGCCCGCAACACCAGGCCTTTGCCGCAGCGCAAGAGACGCAGGGACGTATAAGACCTCATCGACGTCCGCCCTTGACGCCTGCGTCATCCGCCGTCTGGTATAAGTCGACAGGGATTCCAAATATCTCCTCGAGCCCTCCGCGTACAAGACGCCCAGCGCCAGTGAAGACTTGCCCGACCCTGACACGCCAGCAATTCCGACGATCCCGTGAAGCGGGATGTCAACATCAATGTTTTTCAGGTTATGGACGCGCGCGCCCCTGACTTTGATTTTCTTAGGATTCTCTGTATTCATAATTCCAGTCTTTATATAATTAGTACTTTTTTCTGAGATACTGATACGCTGCTATCCCGGCCGCAATCTGAAAAACGAACAGACCGTACAGGTACAATACTATGATCTTATGGTCCGTGATCACTCCCATTTTCCCAAGAATGGCGAATACCACCTCAGAAACACAGATCACCGCTAAACCGATCAGGTAAGCGATCCTGCCGGACCTGTCTCGCAGCTTTTCATGCAGTTCGTCGTGAAGCTCAATGTTTTTCTGCTCCTGTTTTTCTTTATAGCGCTCTGTATTTTGAGGTGACGACCAGTAAAAATGCATTATGATCATTCCAATGCCGGGCCCCAGAGCTCCTCCGGCCAATCCCCAGAGCAGCCCGTCAAATGCACTCTCAGTAAAAACAGCTGCCAAAATAAAGCACACCCCCACGAGCACGCATATGATCCCCCTGTTCAGATAACTATTTCCCATCTTCGCCGCCTCCTTTATAAATGAAAATCTCTTCGATCGTCTTGCCGAAGAAATCCGCTATCGCAAACGCCAGCTCAAGTGACGGGTTATACTTGCCGTTTTCAATAGAGCTGACTGTCTGCCTGGAAACGCGGATCGCTCTGGCAAAATCTTCCTGATTTAAACCGCGCTCCTTGCGCAGCTTTTCTACATGGTTTTCCAACACATTACCTCCATGTATGTTTTGACAAGGTTCCTTTACATTTTTTTATCATACCTGACATGGCTGATGATTGTCAAGTTCCCTTTACATACAGGGCAAAAAATAGCTCCTGCCACTAAATGACAGGAACTTCTCTCATTGCCAAAACCATTCTTTATTTTGCCGCAGCCTCTTCAAGAAATGCTCTCGCTTCCTTCGCACCGCCGCATCTGCGGAAGCTCTCGGATATCTTTACTGCATTATCCTTGTAAGAAGGTACCGTCAGGACACGAGTCAAAGCCTGCAGAATATCTTCCTCCGAGATCGACTTCAGCATAACGCCGGCGCCGAGCTCCTCCGTTCTCTTAGCAACAGCGCCCTGTTCAGGAGTCTGCGGGAACAGTACCAGCGGCGCTTCAAAATACAATCCTTCCGATGCAGAATTCATTCCGCAGTGAGTGATGAACGCGTCCGTGATGGAAAGCACCGCCATCTGGTCCACGGACTCATAGACCTTGATATTATCCGGCAGATCGTCAAAGTGTTCCGTGTTTGTCCCCATGGATATGATGACTTGCCAGTCTGTCTTCCCCAGCACATGAATGCAGTTCCTGTAGAACTCTTTGTTCTGGTTGATCGTTCCCATGGAGATGTACACAGTCTTCTCCGCCGTTTTCTCAACAGGCTCCCTGATAGGACGGATTGACGGTCCTATGAAGTGATACCTGTCAGAAAAGGTATCTGAACACGGCTGGAAATATTTTGACGTATAGACGATCGTATTGGTCTCGTTGTCGTTCTGCACGATATCCAGGATACCTTTCACGGGATATCCTTTTTCCTGCAGGCGGCGGATCTGTCGGCTGATCCTGGGTATGGTAAAGAGCATCTTCGCTATGTCCCACGGCGTCTCTTTCATGTACTTTGCCGAGTAGCGGTTGAAAGCGAATGTCGTTGTGGAGCAGACATAGGGAAGCCTGTGCTTCATGGCGACCAGCTTTCCCCAGAAGGCAACCGAATCAGAGACTACAAGATCAGGCTTGATCTCCCCGACTTTCTCCGTCGTCATTTCATCCAGGGCCAGCGTTGAAGAGACGAGGAGTTCTGTAGCGAAAGCCTTGTCCTTGCCGACCCGGTCTGCGTTCTCCTTGTCTTCCATCTCAAAATCATATCCGTCGCAGCCGATAAAGACGGCGCCCGCCTGCTCGATCTTCTCCCTGAACATCTCGAAAGAGAAGTAGTAGACCTGATGTCCGGCGGATGTCAATTCTTTTACAATGCCCAGCGTCGGATTGGTATGCCCGTGGGCAGGGATACAAAACCATGCAATCTTCATTTATGTCAACCTCCTTGTACGCCGCATTGAAGTCGCTCGCCCTATCCAAACAGCATTCTCGCCGCTTCCTCTAATTCCCTGCGCTCCTTTGAATCATCATAACCGCTCTCCTTGTCATCAATGCCCTTAATGACATCGATCGAATACAGCCCATCCCGGTTGCAGTAGAAAAGGATTTTTCTAACTCCCCTGATCCTAAACCTCGCTTCACAAGCTCCCTCAGGATAAAGCTTTACCATCTGAATTCCATCAGAAGATACGGCTGCCACAAAGGAAATATAGTGTTCCTTTGTCATACTGTGGTCGATCCGCACGTAATACTCATCTTCAACACGATCAATGAAAATCATGTGCCGCTCATCCGTGGCCTCCGCTATAAGCGGTGTGAGCATTATACCGTGGCAATGGATAGCCGCCTCTCCCATACTGTGGATCGCGTTCCCGCAGACCGGACAGACATAGAACTTGGATCGCAGCATATTCGCGGATACATTCGCGTTCCGGATCGTATTCCCAGAGATCAGCTCCGTCACTGAAATCCTAAACGCCTTCGCTATAGGCTCCAGCAAGGTAATATCCGGATATCCCTTACCCGTCTCCCACTTTGATATAGTCTTGTCGCTGACCCCAAGCTTCTCTGCCAGCTGCAACTGGGTCATCTTGTTTTTCTCCCGCAGTTCCTTGATAATCGCACCTGTTACATATTGGTTCATATACTCATCACCTCCATGTACAGATTGTAAATCAGCGCATCCGGGAACACTACCTACGGAGAGTAGAGTCATTTACCGGCCGGAACCTGATTCCCTGTCACATCAAATACGAAAAACTTAGAGTAATTTTGGAACGGCCAGATAAAAGTTCGTACAGATATCAGAAGGAATAACACTGATCTCACTGTTGCGGCTCTCGATCACAACACTGCTGCCGGCGGCATCAGTTACCATCAAATGGCAGTCCTGCCAGTCTTCCGGAAGCAGAATGCCGGTTTTCGTTTTCTGAACAACTTCCTCTACATTCGCGCAGTCGTCCAGTATATATCTAAGCAGCATACTGCATCTGCCACAGCGATCGATTCGTATTTGCCTTCCGGCTTACAGTGAAGGACAGCGTTTAATCCGGTCAGGGATCGGTCTTCCTTGGAAACGCGGTGCGGACAATCATAATTCCTGCAGGTTATGGGCGCCCCGTCAGTATTATGAGTAAAAAAGGTCGAGCATCCGGACACAAAGCAGGCAATCAGAGCAATTGCCATCAACACGATCATGAAATCCCTCTTCTTTGCCAAAATATTCCTGACATTAATCTTTTATCTCTCCGTTTCAATTTCATTTAGATTACAGGCAGTATTCTTTTCTCTATAAAATCCACCCTGTCAAATATCCTCGGCTTGAATGTGCCCGTCATTCCTACAGATACACTCTCTTCTTTGTTGACATAGATGATATTTCCGCTGTCACCAATCGCTGCATAAACCTCTCTGCCATCAAAGGGTTTGTACCACAAATATCCGTAATTCATGTATCCGAATCTCTCGCCAAGCTTAAGGTGCGGCTTTGTCATGTCTTTTAAGTATTCTTCAGATATGATCCTTTTATCATTATATAGTCCGCCATCCAGCACAAGCTCGCCGATCACAGCCATATCTCTCGCCGACATGCATAATCCCCAGCCGGCAGTAACTGTACCCTGGGGATCCGCGTACCACTCATATTTCCGCGGATTCTTATTCATAAAGAAATCAAACTGGTCTTCTTTGGAACTGTCTCCATGCAAAATACGCTTAGGAAGTTCCAGCGGCTCAAACAGATTCTTATTAGCAAAATCGATGCATTTCTCTCCGCTTGCTCTCTCAATAATGCCTGCCAGAATCTGGATGCCGAGCGTCGCATATCTGAACTCACCTGTGATTCCCTTACGCCCTCCAAGATAATCAAGCGCAGCAATCGTCCAGTCCTCAGAAGTACAAACCTTTGTCCAAGGCTCAGACTTCCCTTTATACGGGGCTGTCATTGTAAGCAGATGTCTGATTGTCACCTCATATATAGTTTTCTCTCCGCGCTTTACAGAATAGTCGGGAAAGAACTCCATCACTTTCTGGTCAACGCTCTTAATGCAGCCTTTGTCCAGCGCGATTCCTGCAAGCAGTGCCATTACACCCTTGGTCACTGAATTGACATTCATAGCATCCTCGGCTGTAAATCCGTGCCAGCAGTCATCAAAAACCGTTTCGCCGCCCTTAATTGCATAGATCTGACAGATGTTGCTTTCGTTTCCGGTACTGTCAGAAATATATCTGTGCAGTTGTTCTTTGTTCACTAAAAAGCCTCCTCTTAGATAAGATTTGGACGTCCTAAGAAAAGGCTAATGCAATTAAAAATGGATTTCAAGAGAAACCTGAATATCTAAACAATCGACTGCCTGTGATAATCAGTAATATCAGAACTGAGTTTCTTGTAGATTTCCATGACCGAACCGACATCGGACAATGTCTTCAGCTCAGCATCCGTCATTCCTATAAGCTCTAAAAACTCAACTCTTCCGTTCGGTGTATCGATCGTCTCCACTGTAGGATCTTTAACGGTAATGAATCCCGTGAGGTTTGACTTTTGCTTAGCGTCGATTCCTGCCGTCTGTCCGGTATAAAGGAATTCGAATGGACGGAATATCTCTCCTTTCGTAAAAGTCAGTCTGGCAATCGTCTGCAGGATCCCGCAAATGTTTCTGATCTCGGCTTCTTCATCTTCATATTCATCCTTTTTGAGTTTGAATGTGAGCTCATATCCGTAGCCACTGATATCAGGGGTGTCAGTCTCCTTCTCGTAAATTTCAGTCTGCCCGAATGAAACGAAGTGCCAGTAGCTTCCTCCGTCGTAAATGCTGATTCCGTCTAACGGATCCTTTCCGCCAAGCACCCACTTTATTAATGTTCCATAATGCTTCGGATTATTCTGTCCGGGATACACTCTTAAGAATTCCTGCTCAATTGCCTGCCAGCCGATCGCTTCAACTTCTTTTTCCTCCGGTTTGATGGCAGGCTCTTCTTTCTTTTTTTTAAAGATATCAAATAATCCCATAGTACCATCCCTTTCGTGATGTTAAGTAATCCGTATGATCCTGCCTTTTCAGAACAGGTTAAGGCTCTGCTTTCTGTACTCCTTCGCTATAAATGGTTTTGAAATCATCCTTCATTGAGATGACCCCGATCCCCTGTTTTTCATAAGAAGCCCTTTTCTCTTTTGCCGCTGCCGCGTCTCCGTACTCCCGCTCCTCGTCGTCAGCCAAAACCATGAAAGCCGCGCTCTTATACGGATTGTCGGAAATCGTATAAATCTCCATCGCCAGATCGCCGGAAGAGTTGCCGAAGGCGAGTACAGGCTGCAGCATCCACAATCTCCTGCGCAACTGCCCTGACCTCATCCGTGATCGTGCTGCTTCCACTGCTTCCTCTTTTTGCATCGCCGGTCCCTGACTGTACTCAGTTGCTATCGATTTGGCACACACGACAAGACAAAAAGCAACAAACCAATAATTAATACCCCTGTCCATTTTTTCTTCATAGCATTACACCTTTCTAATTTACAAAGCCCCATACTTGTTTAAGATTTTTATGTACTACGAAAAGGCTAAAGCAACTGACAATTAATTTCAAGAGAATCTAAACACTCAATGACTCAGATGAAAGATATCATTTACACTTATTCCAAAAAACTCGGATATCTTCATGGCCAGTTCCAACGTCGGATCATACTTATCATTTTCTATGGCAATGATCGTCTGTCTCGTGACGCCGAGTTTTTCTGCCAGATCTTCCTGCCTCAGTTTTCTGTTCTTTCGAAGTTCTTTGATATTATTCTTCATCCTCCTCCACCACTTCGGTCATTCGCCTGGTTTCATACAATTTGATGCCGTAATAGATTACCATTCCAAGCACTCCAAAAATAAAAACAGGCGATGGAAACACTCCGGTGGCAATCCTTTGCACAATACAGTAAATCATCAGAGCGATCTCCAAAAAGCCAAAGGCATACCTGGCAGCTTTCAGATTAATCGCCATCTCCATCTCATCAGCTTTTCTAAGGATCTTTTTCATAAAGGCCTCCCTAAATGTCAAAACATCTTTACATTTTCACGTTACTCTCTGTCGTCAAAAATGTCAAGACATTTTTACATTTCTGCTTTGCCGAAAAAAATCGGCGCCCCCTAAGGAGCGCCGTGTGATGGCATGATTCACAATCGAGAGTCATTTTTTGTAATTTCGGTAAATCTTCCCATAAACTATTGGAAGAAGAGGGACTCCTATGATACAGCCTGCAATTAAGAGAATTCCTCCCGCTTTCATATTCATAGCGCCAAGAATCGTACTGACCCACATAACCAATGAAAAGACAATCCACATGATGCCATTTGCTTTGTTATATGAAGCTATATTTGAGATTTCAGATTCCTTTACTGTACTCCCTGACCAGAACCACATTGGCTTTTTCCGTTTCCAGGCATAAACTCCCAGACCAGTAAACATCATACTTACAGGCACCATTATTATCAGCCATATAATGCTTTCCATAGTTGTTAACTCCCCCATAAACTGGAAGTTGCCGAAGCTTGGCAAGCCAACTTGCCTCTGACCTTCATCCGGCTCCCCTCCGCGCTTGCACCGACTCGCCCCTTTAATCGCAAAATCAAATTCTTCCAATTGCACTGACATTTTTAATTATCAAACTCAAGTTCAGTCAAATACGCTTACTTTCTTTGGGGTGCCGGTAAGTGCAAATCCAAGATTTCTCATTTGTGATTACACTTTTGCACCAATGCGTAAGTGCAGATGCCGATTCGAAGTTTTACCACTGAAAAGCTTTCCTTCTTTTTCATTGAAAATCAAAATTTTGGCCATCTGCAATTATATTTCGGAAAAATGGCTAATCGCAAAAGTAAAAATCTTCAAATACACTTATTTGCCGTCTAAAAATGTAATGGCAGAACCTCAAATCAATGATCTCCACTTAATGTGTTAGTAAACAGACAGTCTCGACCCCCTCCGTATACGGGAACATGTCCACCGGCACCGCTTTCTTCATCTCATATCCGCCATCAGTCAACAACCGCAGATCCCTTGCAAGTGTCGTAGGCTCGCAGGAAACATATACGATCTTAGCGGGGCCAAGCTGCAGCGCAGCGCGCAGGAATTCTTCGCTGGCGCCGCTCCTGGGCGGGTCCATGAAGAGGACGTCGAGTTTCTCTTTTTTGGCGGCCATGTCTTCCATGAAGCGGCCGGCGTCGTTCTTGTAGACTTCCACATTGTCAGCGCCATTAAGTTTCGCGTTGATCTTGGCGTCTTTCACAGCCTCAGCGTTCAGCTCCACGCTGAGCACTTCTTTGCAGCGGTCCGAGGCGATGATGCCGATGGTTCCGATACCGCAATAAGCGTCCAGGATCCTCTCCTTCCCGGAGAAGCCCGCGTAGTCCAGAGCGATATTATAGAGCTTCTCGGTCTGAAGAGAATTGACCTGATAGAAAGATCTCGAAGAAATGCGGAAGCGCTTCTTGCAGAGGACATCCTCGATATAACCGGGGCCATAGAGGACTTTCTCCCTGTCGCCCAGGACCATGGTGGTCTGTTTGTCGTTGATATTCTGCACAACGGTGTTGATCTCGGGATGACGCTTAATGAGAGCGTTCACAAACTTCTTCGCCGGAGGGAAAACAGAATCAGCTGTGACCAGGGTAACCATCACCTGCTTCGTGCCGCGGGCGGTGCGCACCTGGACATAGCGAAGGAGGCCCGTTCTGCGGTCCTCGTCGTAGACACGGATCTTGAAGGACTCCGCGAGATCAAAGATCGTCTGAATGATCCTGTCCGCCCGCAGGTCCTCGAGCAGGCAGGACTTGACCGGAACCACCTCGTGGGTCCCTGCCTTGTAGATGCCGCAGACCGGCTTGCCCTTTTTGTCAGGGGCGAAAACGCTCGTCACCTTGTTTCTGTAGTGGTCGGGGTTCTTCATGCGGATGATCGGGTCCACTCGGCCGAATTCCCCGATCAGTTTCTCCACCAGCTGCTGCTTTTGCTCCGCCTGTTCCGCGTAAGGAACGTCGATCATTGTGCAGCCGCCGCACTTTTTTGACACCGGGCACCTGGATTTCTTTGTATTAGTGTTCTTCTTAATTGTTTCTGCCATGTTTGTCGTTCTTCTTTCTATCATGTAAAGCTTGTCTTCACTGTGGGGTGCCACACTTTGTAAGCATCGTAAAAGAGGCCGGCGTCACACCGCCGGCCCCTATGTTCATTTCATGTTGTCGCACGGAAGGATCAGATGTCTGCTTTCCAGAATCCGTGCAGATTGCAGTACTCGTAAGCCGCTACAGGATCAGCTGCCTTGAAGACTGCCTTGGGCTCCTGGCCGGGCTCAAGTTCTGCGAACTGGAAACCGGTCTTGGTCTCAAGAATGATGAACTGAATGTAGTGCGCATCCATCATGGGATGAGCAACGGAACCAACCTGTACGGTTACGGTATCGCCATCGACAGTAACTGCCGGAACGTGTTTCTCTCTTGCAGCGTCGGTCGTGCCCGCTTCGATCTCTTTCATGGGCTCGCCGCAGCAGGACGGGGAACATCCCTTCGCGTTGAGTTTCAGAACCATACTTCCGCACTTCTCACATTTAAAAAGTCTGATTGCCATAGTAACCCCTTTCCGGCCTTTCGGCCAAACAAGCTTTTAGTATATCCCATTTATGTATTCATTGTAATTCATCCGTGTTCAAAAAGAAAGATGAATCTACGCCTTCATTTATGCACTATTGCGTACACTTACCAAAAGTCCGCGGACGGTCACTCGCTTTCTTCCAGATTATCGAGGTGCTCCTGAAGCGCCCGGGCGTCTTCCTCGCTCATCTGTGCCAAAATACCGCCGGCCCTCTTCTCGTCCCTCTTCTCATAGTGCTCCCGCATCATCCCTTTGGTGAGCAGCAACTCTTCGAGAAGATTCTGCGCCGACATGCGATAGGCGCCCGCGCCGTAAATGATCACCTGCTCTACCGCGTCGGAGGTGGCCACCGTTACTTTGTATTTTTTGCTGAGTTCGTGGGCCGCTTTCTCTATGTAGAGATCCGCGGTCTCGGCTTCTTTGGTGTAAATGACGTCGATCCCGCCCACATGGATCACTTCTCCGCGTCCTCCCCGCACTTTATATGCGTCGAAGACCAGGATCACGTGTTCCTTTCTAAATCCCGCAAAATCCACCAGCATGTCGATTAGCTTGTCCCTGGCTGCCATGATGTCCTGAAGCGCCATCTCCCGCAGATCATCCCAGGCAAACACGATATTGTAGCCGTCTATCAGGAGGTACTCCTTCTCAACAGCCTTCTTCGCGGCATGGGATCGCTTGTCCGGCGGATCTGCGCTGATCACACGGGACGCCCTCTTCCAGGATTTTGCAGATCTTCCGTTATCGGGCTCATCATCACCGAACCTGCTCTTGATGGGTCCGTAAGTCCGCTCGAAGATCCTGCGCAGCTCATCCTCCTCGGCAAAGAGTCTTGCCTCCCGCTCGCTGAAGGAAACGGGCTTCTCCTCTTTCCTCACCCCTGCGCGCAACCCTGTCCTTCCTGCTCCTCCGTAGGCGAGGTCTTCGTCCCAGTCATCGTCATAGCCCAGCATCGCTTTTCCGGTCCCCGGTCCGTCGGAAGGGTCCCGCCAGCCGCTGTCCACGTGCATGCGCTCGCGCACTTCGTACCAGGGCACAGGCGTGCCGGCTCCATGAGAGCAAAATACAGATCCCGTCGGGTTCCTCAGATCCAGCTCCGGATCGTATCCGGACGCCGCAATGACCTCCTCCGCGTTTACGCAGGGCTCGTATCCCTTGAGAGTACAGGTGATCTGCCCCTCGCCGCGGGTGTAGGCAGCCAGCGTTTCCGCGTAATTGGCGATCCTCGATACCGGCGCGCTTCCGGTTATGATCGAGCGGCCGTCCTCCAGGTCGGGCTGTGTGAAGTTCGCGCCCATCTGCTGCAGATCAGTCAGGGCACGACCCAGCGATTCCTGAGGAATTTCCAGCCGAAAATTGTAGAAAGGCTCCAAAAGGACACTTTCCGTCATCATAAGGCCTTGTCTCACCGCGCGGTAGGTCGCCTGGCGGAAGTCGCCGCCCTCGGTGTGCTTGAGGTGCGCTCTCCCGGTGAGCAGGGAGATCTTCATATCCGTGATCTCCGCGCCAGTAAGGACGCCGCGGTGCCTCTTCTCCTCCAGGTGTGTCATGATCAGGCGCTGCCAGTTTACCGCCAGCACATCGGCTCTGCAGCGGTTCTCAAATACAAGGCCGCTTCCGGGCACGCCGGGCTCCAGCAGCAGGTGTACCTCCGCATAATGGCGCAGCGGTTCAAAGTGCCCCACGCCTTCCACAGTCCTGGCTATGGTCTCCTTGTAGATGATCGAGGGATCGCCGAAGTCCACGCGAAGCCCCAGGCGCTCCCGGATCATGCGCTGCAGGATCTCCTTCTGCACCTGTCCCATGATCTGGGCTGTGATCTCTTTTTTCTCCTCGTCATAGCCCAGATGCAGAGTCGGGTCCTCTTCTTCCAAAATAGAGAGGTTCTTGTAGGCTTTGAACAGGTCCTCGCCGGGCGGCAGGATCACTTTGCAGCGCAGGACAGGCTGCAGAAGTTCCTCTTCGCCCTCGGACTCCGCTCCGATCCCCTGGCCGATCTTTGTCCTCGTGAGGCCGGTGATCGCACAGACTTCGCCCGCCGCTGCCTCCTGCTTCGTCTCAAACTTCCCGCCTGAATAAAACCTTATCTGTTCCACCTTTTCAGGCATTCCCTTATCATCCGTGCAGTCGGCCAGCGGTGTTTTGACAGAGAGTTTTCCACCCGTCAGCTTCATCCAGGTGAGTCTCGCGCCTCCGTCGCGGGTGATCTTGAAGATCCGGGCGCCGAATTCATCTCCATATGCGGGCGGCTGAATCAGCATATCCAGGCACTCCAGCAGTTCATTGACGCCCTGCTCCCGCAGCGCAGCGCCGAAAAGAACCGGGAAGAGCTTACGGCTCGCTGTCAGTTCACAGATCTGAGGTATTGTCACCATCTCCCCGTCAAAATAGGCATTCATCAGCTCGTCATCGCAGACCGCGATCTCTTCCTGAACATCGGGGTCTTCAAGGTTTTTTGCAAGTGAACTGCCTGCATCCGGCATGATGTCCACACACCTGGTACTCAGCTCTTTTTTGACAGAAGAAAGAAGGACCTCCCTGTCAGCGCCGTTCTGATCCATCTTGTTGACAAAGAGAAAGACCGGCACATTGTAGTGCTCAAGGAGCCTCCACAGAACGCGCACCTGGCCGTTCACGCCGTCCGCCGCGCTGATGACCAGCACTGCGCAGTCAAGGATCCCCAGCACACGCTCCATCTCCGTGGAAAAATCCACGTGTCCCGGCGTATCCTGCAGCGTGTAGGTCCTCCTGATCTCCCCGCGCTCTGAGGTGAACCTCGCCTGTTTGGAGAAGATCGTGATCCCGCGCTCTTTTTCCATATCGTCAGTATCCAGGAATGCGTCGCCATGGTCGACGCGGCCCGCTCGCCGCACTGCACCCGTTATATGAAGCAGCGCCTCGGAGAGCGTCGTCTTGCCGGCGTCCACGTGGGCCAGTATTCCCAGAATCAGGTTTTGTTCGATCATATTACTATCTGCCGCCCCTCATAAAAGACAAATTATGTGCACAAAAGCAATTGTTTTGCATCAGAAAATGATTATACTTAAGAAGTGTTCCTTCCGGGAACACTATCTACACAAGCAGAATACCACAAAGAGATGTATTGTGCGCAGGCAAATCGCAAGGAGGAAACGACGCATGCAGGAATATACCCCCGTCAAGGAAGGTAAAGTACGTGAGATCTACGACATCGGCGACAAGCTTATCATGGTTGCGACCGACAGAATCTCCGCTTTTGATGTGATTCTCAAGAACAAGATCGTGAAGAAGGGCACTGTTCTGACCCAAATGTCCCGCTTCTGGTTCGATCTCACCAAGGATATCATTCCCAACCATATGATCAGCTGTGATGTGAACGATATGCCCGAATTCTTCCGTCAGGAGCGCTTCGACGGCAACAGCATGATGTGCCGGAAGCTGACAATGCTCCCCATCGAGTGCATCGTCCGCGGCTATATCACCGGCAGCGGCTGGGCCAGCTATAAGAAGGACGGCACAGTATGCGGCATTAAGCTCGCGGAAGGCCTCAAGGAGTGCGACAAGCTCCCTGAGCCCATCTACACCCCCAGCACCAAGGCTGAGATCGGCGACCACGACGAGAACATCAGCTTCGAGAGAAGCATCGAGGTTCTGGAGAAGGCGTTCCCCGGCCACGGCCAGGAGTATGCAGAGACAATTCGCGACTGCACGATCGCTCTTTACAAGAAGTGCGCTGACTACGCTCTGACCAGAGGCATCATCATTGCAGACACCAAGTTCGAGTTCGGCCTTGATGAAAATGGCAAAGTAGTGCTCGGCGACGAGATGCTCACCCCCGACAGCAGCCGCTTCTGGCCTCTGGAGGGATATGAGCCTGGCCACGGCCAGCCCTCTTTTGACAAGCAGTTCGTCCGCGACTGGCTGAAGGCCAACCCTGACAGCGACTACCTGCTGCCCCAGGATGTCATCGACAAGACCATCGACAAGTATAAAGAAGCTTATCACCTTCTGACAGGTGATACTATCTGAAATCGGGATACGATCTGAAGTTGAAATACGAGCTCATTCGAAGTAAAAGAAAGACACTGGCTATAGAGATCAAATCAGACGGAAGTGTGATCGTGCGCGCTCCTATGCGCTGCCCAAGACGGGACATCGAGCGCTTCCTGCTGGAGAAGAGCGACTGGATCGCGCAGCACCGGGCTAAGGTTCTGGCCCGCCGGGAACAGGAAGAAGCAAATCCCGTCTCCGCGCTGACGGATGTCCAGCTGCGCGGCCTCAAAAAGAGAGCCGCCCTTGTGATCCCTGAGCGCGTCGCGCACTTCGCGCCGCTAGTCGGGGTCGATTACGGAAGTATCACGATCCGCAGCCAGAAGACCCGCTGGGGAAGCTGCAGTTCCAAGGGAAACCTGAATTTCAACTGCCTGCTGCTCCTGGCGCCTCCGGAAGTACTCGACTACGTCGTGGTCCATGAGCTCTGCCACAGGAAACAGATGAATCACTCTCCCCGCTTCTGGGCGGAAGTCGGACGGGTCCTGCCCGACTATAAGCTTCGCGTCAAGTGGCTCAAAGAAAACGGCAGCAGGCTGATGCTCCTGCTGCGCAAATAAATAAAACTGCCGCATCGGAAACGATTTTCCGGTGCGGCAGTTTTTTGACTATAGTACTCAGATAATCACATCAGTCTTATTTTCTGCAGAACTCCCACTACTTTCGCTCCTTTCGGCACCTGCAGGAGATCTTCCCTCGTAAGTCCTCCGATCTTGATCAGAACTGCAAAATACACGATGATCGCGACCGCAATAGCCAGGGCTAAGGCGATCAGGTTGTTGAAATAGACCCTGTCCGCCACTGCCATCAGGAGACGGTTGACAAGACTATACACGAGCGCCGTCACGATTCCCATGGCTGCCGCCGCTGCGATTGGCCTGCCATATACTTTTCCGAAAGGGATCTTCATGTTCAGGTACTTGCAGATGAAGTGACTGTCGATCATGAAGATCATGAAAGAATACAAGAGGCTGCAGACCGCCAGAGCGTGTCCGCCCATCTCCGTATAGAGCATCAATGCAAAGAGCAGCAAAGTCTGCACAAGCAGCGCAATACCGGCGCTGACAAGAGGCATATGGATTCTGCCGATGGACTGCAGGATCGCATTCATGATCGTTCCCACCGAGTAGAAAATGACGGTGATAGACAGCTCTGCAAGAAGGATCGCGGCGACATCAAGCGTATCCCACTGTGGGAACAGCAGCATAGTCACGGGCCTCGCCAGGGCAAGAAGCCCAATAGCACAGGGCACTGCGATCACGAGCGTCATACGGATCGCGTTGATACTTCTCTTTTTGGTCTCTTCCAGATCTCCCTGGGCAAAGGATGTGGAGATATTGGGCAGGATCGCCGCCGCCACAGCTGTCGCGATGGAAATCGGGATATTGGTGATGACGACCGCCTTGTTGGAAAAAAGGCCGTACAGTGTCGTCGTCACAGCTTCTTCCCAGTGCTTGTACTGAATCATAATCTTGATAAAGATCGTCTGATTCAGGGAAGTCGTCAGGTTCATGATAAAGCTGCTGAGAATGAAAGGCGTTATTACGAGGATCGTCTCCACCATAAGGGGGCCGAAGGGCTCTTCTTCATGCTCCGTATCACCGTGCACCCTCTCCATAAACATGCCGCGATATCTGAAGTAGACCAGCGTCATGAAGATCAGTGCTACCAGAACGCCGCTTCCGGTGCCCAGAGCGCTTCCCATCGCTCCGCGGATCGCCTTGTGCGTGGGATCCTCATTCATCACTGTGCGCATGAGAAGATAAGCAGCCAGGATACTGACGACCGCATTCGCGATCTGCTCCAGGATCTGGGAGACTGAAGTCTGCAGCATAGACTGATTCGCCTGGAAATAGCCGCGCAGGACACCCAGGATTCCGAACAGAAATACTGTCGGCGCGAAGACCTGCAGGACCGGCACACTGTTGGGCGGCACCAGTACTCCCGCGCCAAAATACAGAAGCATACTGCCCGCAACTCCTACCGCCAGAGCGTATACCATGGAACAATGAAATACTTTCTGGGCGTTTTTGTAATCTCCCACCGCCATCTTCTGGGCCATCTGCTTGGAGATCGCAGCAGGCACGCCGAAACTCGAGACCATCAGCACGATGGTGTAGATATTAATTGCCGTTCCGTAATATCCGTTTCCTTCATCTCCGATGATCGCTGTCAGGGGAGATCTGTATAAAAGCCCGATGATACGTGACAGGATACTGGCAGCTGCAAGGATGCCGGCCTGCGCCGCCACATTGCCGCCTCCGAGGGCGGGCTTTTTTTTCTTATGTTCTGAAGCCATAAATGCATTTCCTTTATTGCTGTAAATCTTTCAATTTTTTGCCCGGTAAGAAAAACAGGGTGACGAACCATTAAGTTCGTCACCCCATTATAAATGGCAATTTAAAAACTTACAACTGCGATCAGCCGCCGATCATCCAGTCATACATCTCCTGATACTTCAGAGCGGACTGCTTCCAGGAGAAGTCGGCATTCATGGCGCGCTCGACCATCTTGTTCCAGTCTCTCTTCTTGTCATAGAAGATCTTCTCTGCATAACGGACTGCATGCATCATCTCGTGAGCGTTGTAGTTCGCGAAGGTGAAGCCCGTGCCGGTGTTCTCGTATTCGTTGTAAGGCTCAACCGTATCCTTGAGACCGCCGGTCTCGCGGACGATCGGAAGTGTGCCGTAGCGCAGGGACATCAGCTGGCTGAGTCCGCAGGGCTCGAACAGGGAAGGCATCAGGAAAGCGTCGGAAGCCGCATAGATCTTGTGGGACAGCTCATCGGAATAGTAGATGTTCGCGGAGATCTTGTCGTTGTACTTCCAGTCAAAATAGCGGAACATGTTCTCGTATCTCTCTTCGCCGGTGCCCAGAACCACGATCTGGATCGCGTCGAGGGAGAGCATCTCTTCAAGAACATAAGCGATCAGATCGAAGCCCTTCTGGTCTGTCAGACGGGAGACGATACCGATCATGAAGCACTTCTCATCCTGTTTGAGTCCGAGTTCTTTCTGCAGAGCGATCTTGTTCTTGACCTTATTCTTGCGGAAATCATCGACAGTATAGGATTTGAAGATCTTCTTGTCGTTGTCCGGGCTGAAGTCTGTGTAGTCGATGCCGTTGAGGATACCGCGCAGGTCGTTGGCGCGCGCATTCATCAGGCCGTCGAGACCTTCGCCGTAGAACTGGGTCTTGATCTCTTCCGCATATGTGGGGCTGACCGTTGTGATCGCGTCCGCATATACAAGGCCGCCCTTAAGAAGGTTGGCATCCTTGTAGGCTTCCAGCTTATCAGGTGTGAAGTAGTAGCCGGAAAGTCCGGTGATATCCTCGACATCCTTCACATTCCACTTGCCCTGGAACTTCAGGTTGTGGATCGTCATGACTGTCTTGATTCCCTGATAGAACTCATTATCTGCAAATCTCTCCTTGAGATATACGGGAACCAGTCCTGTCTGCCAGTCGTGGCAGTGGATCAGGTCGGGGCGGAATTCGATCGGCTGAAGAGCGGACAGGCAAGCCTTGGAGAAATAGGCAAATCTGGTGATCTCAAAGAGCGGATCATCCGTATAAGGCTTATCTGTTGTGAAGAATCCTTCGTTGTCAATGAAATAGAATGTGATCCCGTTCTTCACGGTCTTGAGCACGCCCACATACTCACTCTTCCAGTGATAGTCCATGTAGAAGTGGGTGACATATTCCATCTGATCCTTGACCTCCTGCTTCATGCAGGAATACTTCGGAATCATAACTCTGACATCATAGTACTCCGGATCAATATCCTTGGGGAGAGAGCCGACAACGTCAGCCAGTCCGCCGGTCTTGATGAACGGTACGCACTCTGATGCGACAAATAATATTTTTTTTCTCTCGTTTGCTGCCATTGATTGACCCCCTTGCGTATACTGTAGATTGCGATATTTTGGTAAATATATATTAGTATTATAACCTATCTCTTCATTATTTGTGCATATTCCTAATAAATTCCTCAAAAAAAGTGCCTCTGTTTTCGCGCATACAAAAAGCGGAGACGAAATTCTGCTTTCGTCTCCGCTCCATTTTCTTTACTCGCTTGCCTTATTTGGCGAAATCCGTCACTCTTGATTCGCGGATCACGCTGACCTTGATCTGGCCGGGATATTCCATTTCGTTCTCGATCTTCTTGGAAATATCGCGGGCCAGAAGCACCATGTCAGTATCATTGATCTGCTCAGGAACTACCATGACACGAACTTCTCTGCCTGCCTGAATAGCGTAAGAATTACTAACCCCTTTAAAACTGTTTGTGATCTCCTCGAGCTGTTTGAGCCTCATTGTATAAGTTTCCAATGTCTCTCTGCGGGCACCGGGCCTTGCTGCCGAGATCGTATCCGCAGCCTGAACAATGCATGCGATCAGACTTGTGGGCTCCACATCGCCGTGATGGGATTCCACTGCATTGATGACAACCTGAGATTCCTTATACTTGCGGCACAGCTCAGCGCCGAGCTGTACATGGGACCCTTCCATCTCGTGGTCCACTGCCTTGCCTATGTCATGCAGCAGGCCGGCCCTCTTGGCCAGACGGACGTCCAGTCCCAGTTCCGCTGCCAGTAGGCCTGACAGCTGCGCAACTTCGATTGAATGCTTGAGAGCGTTCTGACCGTAACTGGTGCGGAAACGCATCTTTCCGAGAAGTCTTACGAGCTCCGGATGAATGCCGTGCACGCCGACTTCCAAAGTCGCTGCCTCGCCCTCTTCCTTGATCTTCGCTTCCACTTCGCGCTGCGCCTTGGTGACCATCTCTTCGATCCTGGCGGGATGGATTCTTCCGTCCACGATCAGTTTCTCAAGAGCGATCCGCGCAACCTCGCGGCGGATGGGATCAAATCCGGAAATAACGACAGCTTCAGGCGTGTCGTCGATAATAAGATCTACGCCTGTCATTGTCTCGAGCGTGCGGATATTTCTACCCTCACGTCCGATGATTCTCCCCTTCATCTCATCACTGGGAAGCTGAACGACTGAGATCGTAGCCTCGGAAACATGGTCTGCTGCGCAGCGCTGGATCGCGCTGATCACATATTCCTTGGCTCTCTTGTCGGCTTCTTCCCTGGCCTCCGTCTCGATCTCCTTGATCATGACGGCGGAATCATGTCTTACTTCGTCTTCAACAATTTTTAAAAGGTATTCTTTGGCTTGTTCAGAGGTCAATCCCGAAATTCGTTCGAGTTCCTGTTGACGCTGCTCACCGAGCTTCGTGACTTCGTCTCTCTGCTTGTTCAGTGATTCTTCCTTGGCCTGCAGGCTCTGCTCCTTGCGCTCAAGATTCTCCATCTTGCGGTCGAGGGACTCTTCCTTCTGCTGAACCCTGCGCTCGTTGCGCTGCACATCGGCTCTGCGGTCGCGGATCTCCTTGTCCAGTTCATTTCTGGCCCGGATGGATTCC
>CACZXG010000019.1 GCA_902785055.1 uncultured Lachnospiraceae bacterium | reverse complement strand
TCGGGAGAATCCGGCAGACAGGTGCTATATTTGCAAAAAAGAGCTCTTCGGCAGGATGATCGAAGCCGCGCGGGAAAACGGATTTGAGAAGGTCGCGGAAGGGTCCAACCTGGACGATCTCTCCGATTACAGGCCCGGGCTAAAGGCGATCGCCGAGCTCGGCGTGCTGAGTCCTCTTCGGGAGGCTGAGCTCTCCAAGTCAGAGATCAGGGAGATCTCGGAGAGGCTGGGGCTTCCGACCTGGAACAAGCCGTCTATGGCCTGCCTTGCCACGAGATTTGTGTACGGGGAGACGATCAGCGACGAAAAGCTTCTCAGAGTCGAGAGATCTGAGGAACTTCTGCGGGAACTGGGCTTTAAGCAGTACCGGGTGAGGATCCACGGAAATGACGGGCGGCTGGCCAGGATCGAGGTGCTGCCTTCGGAGTTCGGGAAGCTGTTGGAGAACCAGGCTCAGATCACAGGAAAACTGCGGGAATACGGCTTTGAATATGTCTCGATGGATCTCGAAGGATATCGGACAGGCAGTATGAACGAAGTACTTTGAATGATAGGGGGCTGTCAGGCTGGAAGAAGCTGCGGACAGCCCCCCGAAAAAGAAAAATCTTATGTCTCGAGAGGGCTGCTCGAACGCAACAAGCTCCATTTTTTTACTCAGTCAGAAACTTCCCTCAGGCCTGAGATGTCGGCCTTGGCAAGAATAGAATAATTGGTGTAGTAAACGACAAATCCCGGCTTGGACCCGCCGGGCTTTTTTACGTTCCGGCGAAGGAGATAGTCGATCTCCACCTTGCCCTGCTCACGACCGGCGGAATACCACGCGGCGAGAGAAGCTGCCTCTTCGAAGGCGCGGTCGGGAATCTCCTCCATGGACCTGCCGGCGGAGCGCAGGATGACGTGGGAACCGGGCATATCGTTGGCGTGCATCCAGATGTCATTCGGCTCGGCGAAATGGAAAGTCAGCTGGTCGTTCTGGGTGTTGTTCTTGCCGACATAAATGTCATAGCCGTCACTGCTGACGTAATGCAGAGGCCTGCTGACCGGAGTGCGGGCCCGCCCTTTTTTGCTGCCTGACTTATCGAAGCCGGGTCTCTTTTTGCCGGCGCCCGTGTGCCTGCGGACGAGTCCGCTGTCCTCCAGTTCCTGACGGATCTGTGCCAGGTCGCCCTCATTGGTGGCAAGATCGAGCGAAGTGCGTATGCTCTCCAGGTGGTCGATCTCGGCCTTCACTTCGGCGGTAAGCCCGGTGAGAGCCTCGTGGGTCCTCTTGAGTTTGGTATACCTGTCAAAATATTTCTTGGCGTTCTGGGTCGGAGTCAGCGTCGGATCCAGCGGAATGCGGATCTTTTCGCCGGTGTAGTAGTTATCTACTTCGCAGGACTTTACACCTTCGGGGATCGAATAGGCATATGCGTTGAGCAGTTCTCCGTAGATCCTGTATTTGTCCCGCTTCTCGGTATCCCGGATCTGTTTGCACTGCAGGTCGTACTTGTGAATGTCACGCTCAAGGATCGTCTGGACGACATGGCGAAGATCCACTGATTTCTGGCGGATCCTTGTGACTTCGTTCTTCTGGTCATAGAAGACTTCCAGAAGTTCGGACATGGAATCGAAGCGGACCTCCTCAAAGCGTGAGCCGGAATCGGTGAAGACGCGCATGGAAACGGCCGCGTAACCTGCCGGAGCGCCGCGGCGGCCTCCGTCTTCTTTCTTATAATAAATGGAGGGCGCGAAGGACCCTTCTGCCACTTCCTGCATAAGGGAGCGGAATTCCTTCCACAGGGAAGCGCGGTCCTCATCTGTCATCGAGGAAGCGCTCCTGTCATTGGTGATCGCCGCTCTGTGACACAGTTCCTCGGCCATCTGTGTGGAGAGACCCGTGTAAGTGGAGAGAAGGAGTCTGGCAGGAGGAACCTGCTGGCTGCGCATAAGAGCATCGAAGCCTTCAGCGGTCTCCAGGAGCGGATCCTTTTTGTTTCTGGTGTCCGGGACAAAATAGGGCCTGCCCGGAAGCACTTCCCTGACTGAGCTTACCAGTGAAGAGATGTGCTTGATGCTGTCGACGATCTTCTCCTGATCATCAAGAAAGATGATATTGCTGTGCTTGCCCATCAGTTCAATGACAAGCGTGTGGCGGCAGAGATCGCCCATCTCGTCGAGGTGCTCTACTTCAAAGCGCAGAACACGTTCAAGACCCGGCTGGGTGACCGAGAGGATCCTGCCGTTCTGAAGGTGTTTGCGAAGAAGCATACAGAAGGAGGGCGCCTGAAGCGGAGCCTGTCTGTTTTTGGCCGTGAAATAGGCAAGGGGGAGAGAGGCGTCTGCGGAGAGATAGAGCCTGCACTGGCCGCCTCCCCGCTCAGCGGAGGGCTTTAATGTAAGGACCAGTTCGTCGCGGTCCGTCTGCGCTATTTTGTATATTCTCGCGCCTGTCAGTCTGTCGGAGAACTCCTTCATAAGACAGGCGGTAGTGATGCCGTCAAATGCCATGGAATCAGTTTCCTTTCATTATGTATAAGGTCAGATCATCTGATTATAACATAATGCCCGAAGCTTGTCGCCGGCAGCGCCAAAGGTGAGGCGTCCTTGCTTTACAAAGGCGTAAAAGCGCTGTAAAATCGGCTATATATGATCTTTAGCATGGAGGACTGTAACTATGATCAAGAGTATGACGGGATACGGCAGAGCAGAGTATGCTGACGAAGATCTTAAGATCGCAGTGGAAATAAAGTCAGTGAATAACCGCTATCTTGATATCGGGATCAAGATGCCCAGACAGCTGGGCATGCTGGAATCGGGGATCCGTGCGGAACTCAAGAAGTATATCAGCCGCGGCAAGGTGGATGTCTATATCACGTATGAAGACCTCAAGGAAGCTAATATGCAGGTCAAGTACAACAGCAAGATCGCCGGAGAATATCTGAAGTATCTCAGTCAGATGGCGCAGGAGTACGGTCTTGACAACGACATCAGAGTATCCACCCTTTCCAAGTATCCTGACGTCTTTACAATGGAAGAGGAGCCGATGGATCCGGTACAGCTCTGGGAGCGCCTCAGGGCCGTGGTATGCGAGGCGGCGGAGAATTTCCTCGGGGCCAGACTCAGGGAAGGGGAGTACCTCAGAAATGATCTGATCGGTAAACTCGATGAGATGCAGGGACATGTGGATTTCATCACAGAGAGATCTCCGCAGATCGTAGCTGCTTACAGGCAGCGCCTCTATGACAAGGTGAAGGAACTGATCGGAGACGCCGTCGTCGATGACAGCAGGATCGTTCAGGAAGTTACGATCTACGCGGATAAGGTATGCGTGGACGAGGAACTGGTTCGCCTGCAGAGCCATATCAAGGCCACGAGAGAGGCCCTGGACGGAAGCGAGGGCGTCGGACGCAAGCTCGACTTTATCGCGCAGGAGATGAACCGCGAGTCCAACACGATCCTCTCCAAATCGGATAACCTTGAGGTCTCAGACAGAGCGATCGAACTTAAGACTACTGTGGAGAAGGTCAGGGAACAGATCCAGAATATCGAGTAAGGAACGAGTAAGTAAAAAGAATGGAAGCGTTCAGATTTATCAATATCGGCTTTGGCAATACCGTAAACGCGGGCAAGATCATCGCTATCGTAAGTCCCGACTCAGCTCCGGTAAAACGCCTTGTAGCCAAGGCAAAAGAGGACGGCAGGGCAGTGGACGCCACTCAGGGGCGCAAGACCAAGGCAGTGCTCATCATGGAAAATGACCGCATCATACTCTCCGCGCTGCTTCCCGAGACGATCAGGGGAAGAGCCCAGGGCGCCAGAGAGGATATAAACAGAGAAGAGCAGGATCAGGATAACTAAAAAGACAGATCGGGACAGGATTACCGGAAAGCAAGGAAAAGGAGAGAACTGATTTATGACAGAGAATGAAAGAGCCGGCAAACTGGTGGTCATATCCGGATTCTCCGGAGTGGGAAAGGGAACTGTGGTAAACAGGCTCCTTAACGACTACGACCACTATAAACTCTCCGTATCGATGACTACCAGAAAACCCAGAGACGGGGAAGTACACGGGGTCAATTACTATTTTGTCAGCAATGAAGAGTTTGAGGAAATGATCGGAAACGGCGGGCTTTTGGAGCACGCGGGATACGCGGACCACTATTACGGGACTCCCAGATCATTTGTGGAAGAGAACATGGCGAAGGGAAAGGACGTGATCCTGGAGATCGAAGTCCAGGGAGCCATGCAGATCAAGAAGGCATTTCCGGACGCGGTCCTGATCTTCATAACTACTCCGAGCGCCGCAGTGATGGCCAAAAGACTGATCGGAAGAAAGACGGAGACAGAGGAACAGATCGACAACCGCTTTAAGAGAGCGGTGGAGGAAGTGGAGCATATAAAGAGATACGATTATATCGTGATCAACGACGAGCTTGACGACTGCGTGAGCGAGGTGAACCGGATCGTCGAGAGCGGAGAAGGCGGCGTCAGATATGATCCGGAGTTCAAGGACAGGTTCCTTCAGGAACTTCTTGAGATCATAGACGAGCGGACCCGGGCAGCCCGCGCGCGTCTTATGGCGGAACAGGACCGGTAAGGAGCAGATAAGATAAGGATCAGACAAGAAATAAAGCCGGTAATTAACGTCAAACAGCCTGTACAAAAGAAGGAATTCTGTGATATAGTAATAATTTGGAAAATTGAGCAAAGATCAGCGCTTTTGTGGATGCGCTGATGATCAGGCGTATATTAAGAAAGGAACAGGTACAAACATGATTCATCCCTCTTATGTGGATTTAATGCAGGTCGTCAATAAGGGCGTTGAGGAAGGAGAGACTCCCGTTATCAACAGCCGCTACTCCATCGTTATGGCAACAGCCAAGAGAGCAAGACAGATCGTAGACGGCGATGAGCCGCTGATCGATGTTCCCGAAGGCGAAAAGCCGCTCTCCATCGCCGTTGAGGAGCTCAACCAGGGCAAGATCCGCATTCTCGCGGAGAATGAACCTGATGAGGAAGAGATCGTCTTTGAAGAGACGGACGAGGAAGAGTATTTAGAAGGAGATGAAACTGCCGAATGAAGATCTTTTTTGTATCACTCGGCTGCGATAAGAACCTTGTGGATTCCGAGGAGATGCTCGGCACTCTGAGGGAGAGGGGCTATCAGTTCACAGATGACGAGAACGAAGCTGATGCCGCGATCGTCAATACATGCTGCTTCATCATGGACGCCCAGAAGGAGAGCATTGAACAGATCCTCGCGCTTGCGGAGCGCAGAACGGAAGGGACGCTGAAAGCCCTGATCGTAACCGGCTGCATGGCGCAGCGCTATAAGGATGAGGTGCTGAAAGAGATCCCCGAAGTGGATGCCGTGATCGGAACCACCTCCGAAGGCAGGATCGCGGATATTCTGGATGAGATCCTTCAAAAAGGAGGACCTGCCGGCTCCGGCGGATACCTTTTTGTGGACAGCGAGGACAAACGGACTGGAACGACAGCGGAGCGCGTCGTCACCACCGGAGGTTATTACAGTTACCTCAAGATCGCCGAAGGCTGCGACAAGTGCTGCACCTACTGCGTCATTCCTTCGATCCGCGGGCACTACAGAAGTGTTCCTATGGAGCAGCTGCTGGAACAGGCGCGGCTTCTTGCGTCGAAGGGGATCAGGGAGCTGATCCTGGTGGCTCAGGAGACGACGCTTTACGGGACTGATCTGTACGGACACAAGGCGCTTCCCGAACTTTTGAGGAAACTTGCGGACATACCGGGGATCGAGTGGATCCGCCTGATGTACTGCTATCCCGAGGAGATCACTAAAGAGATCGCGGAGGCCATGAGGGATATTCCCCAGGTCCTGCATTATATCGATATGCCGATCCAGCACGCGTCTGATGAAATACTCAGGAGGATGGGAAGGCACACCAACAGACAGGAATTGACTGAGAAGATCGCGATGCTCAGGAAAATGATGCCTGACATCTGTCTGCGCACAACTCTGATCACCGGATTCCCCGGGGAAAAGGAAGAGGACCACAGAGCGCTTCTTCATTTTGTCAGGGAAATGCGGTTTGACCGCCTGGGCGTATTCACTTACTCGAAGGAGGACGGAACGCCGGCTGCTAAGATGTCGCCCCAGATCCCCGCGCGGGTCAAAAAGAAGAGACAGAAAGAGCTCATGCTCCTTCAGCAGGAGATCGCCTTTGAAGCCGCGCAGGAAATGGAAGGTCGTGTCGTAGAAGCTCTGGTGGAAGGGCAGCTCGCGGGAGAACATGTGTATCTGGCGAGAACATATAAAGACGCGCCCGGTATAGACGGCGCTTTGTTTATTGAAACGCAGAGAGAACTGATGACAGGTGATCTTGTGAAAGTTAAGATCACAGGATCCAGAGAATATGATCTTATAGGAGGATTGTACTATGAATCTGCCGAATAAACTTACGGTTTTGCGTATGGTACTAGTGCCTTTCTTTGTCGCGACCCTGTTGATGTCACAGACCAATGAACCCCTCAAGTGGGTGGCGCTGGTACTGTTCGTCGTCGCGTCTCTTACAGACTTCGCGGACGGCTACATCGCCAGAAAATATAATCTTATCACGAACTTCGGAAAGTTTATGGATCCCCTGGCGGATAAGATCCTGACGATCTCCGGCATGATCGTCCTGATCGAACTGGGAAGGATCCCTTCCTGGATCGTCGTGATCATCGTGGCGAGAGAGTTCATCATCAGCGGATTCCGCCTGGTGGCAGCCGAGAACGGTGTTGTTATCGCAGCCAACTACTGGGGAAAGTTTAAGACCAATTTCCAGATGGCCATGATCATTCTGATGATCATGAATATCCCTCAGCTGCAGCTGCTCACAAACATAGTTATGTGGATCGCGCTGGCGCTCACACTGATCTCGCTTTGGACTTATATCATGGCTAACAAACAGGTACTTGCGGGAGACATGTAAAGATATTGCCGCAAAGAATAAGTGAACAGTTTAAGCCCTGCCGGGAGAGATCCCGACAGGGCTGTCTTGTATCTTCAAACCGGAAAGGCAGGAACATATCGATGAGTGGAAGATGCATCCTGGTATGCGCCGGAGAGTTTCGCCCGATGAATATAGAGAAAAGGCCGCAGGATTTTGTGATCGCGGTTGACGGCGGACTGAAATACTTAATGGAATGCGGGATCGAACCCGATTTTCTTCTGGGAGATTTCGATTCCCTGGGAGAGGAGTTCTCGGATATTGTGGCAAAATACCGCGAGATGGGAGAAGGCCATTTCCTGCAGCTCCCGGTGGTCAAGGACGATACCGATACGATGGCTGCGGCCAGGCTCGGGATCCGGAGAGGCTATAAAGAATTTATGATCTACGGCGCGATGGGAGGAAGGCTCGATCACACAATGGCCAATATCCAGACAATGGTCTGGATCCTGCGACACGGAGGGAGGGCCTTTATGCTGGACGTCAATACCCGTGTGACAGTGATCGGACCCGGTGTATTTGAGATCCCCGAGGATTTCGAGGGAACAGTATCGCTGTTTTCGCTTGACAGGAGCCTTCGCGATGTAACGATCCGGGGAATGAAGTATGAAGTAAAAAATGCCGCAGTCCCGAACGACTATCCGGTCGGCGGCAGCAATGAAACTCTGCCGAAAGGCGGCAGTAAAGGGGCTTATTATTCGATTTCTGAGGGCACGGGACTTCTTGTCATGACGGAGAAACTGCTCAATCCGCATCACTGACGGGGCTGTATTTTGACATTCTGCCGGTTCACACTCTGTCCACGCGGATGATAGCCTGATAGCCCGGCAGCTCGAGACTGATATAGTCAGTAAGGGCAAGAAGAATACTCTCGTCAGTCTCCTTGTAGGAAAAAGGAAACTGCGCGTCGAAGGAAACAACGGGTATATCATCCCCTCGAAGGATCCTGAAATCATGCAATCCCGCTTCGGGATCCATGGAACGGAGCTTCTTGAGCACTCTGGCCCTGAGAAGATGGGCCTGATGATCTTTAGAGTCCACGGGATCCATATGAATGACACTCATGACGCCGAGTTCCCGGTCAAGTTTCGTCTCCAGGCGGTCTATGATCTCATGGGCATGCACCAGAGTGAAGTCAGAGGGGATCTCCGCGTGAAGGGATACAACCTGATGCCCCGGCCCGTAATCGTGGATCATGAGGTCGTGCATATCGAGGATTCCCTCCGTGTGAAGGACTATCTCCTCGATCTTGGCGGTGAGCGCCGGGTCAGGAGCCTGTCCAAGAAGGGGACTTACGGTGTCAAAGGCGGAGCGGATCCCTGTGTGAAGGATGAAGAGCGAGACGGCAAGTCCGCACCATCCGTCCAGGTGAAGTCCGAAATTCGCTGACAGGAGCTGGCATATGAGGACAGCGAAAGTGGCGGCGCAGTCACTTACAGAGTCCATGGCTGTGGAGCGCAGGGCAACGCTGTCGATCCGGTCAGCCAGATCGCGGTTATAGAAAAACATATAGAGTTTGACGGCAATGGAAGCCGCAAGTACAACAACAGCAGCCCGGGAGTACACAGTCTGTACAGGGAAAAGAATCCTGTTAAGCGAAGTTTTGGCAAGATCGGCGCCTACCATTATGATAGAGATGCTGATCAGAAGACCTGCGATGTACTCGACCCGGCCGTGACCGAAGGGATGATCCCTGTCAGCCCTTTTCCCGGCAAGCTTAAAGCCGATCAGAGTGATCACGCTCGAAGCGGCGTCGGAGAGGTTGTTGAAGGCGTCCGCAGTGACCGCGACTGAGCGGACAAGTAATCCCGCGGAAAGCTTCCCGGCAAAAAGAATCAGATTAAGAAAAATACCGACTGTTCCCGAGAGGACGCCATAGCGGCGCCTCACCTCGGGAAGGTCGGTTTTTTCATGATCCGGAATAAATAACCTGGATAATAAAGTGATCAATTTAACCCTCGCTGAAAAGAAGATCGGAGTAAGTGGGGAAAGGCCACTCGCTTCTCTTTGTGATCGTCTCGAGTTCGTCCGCATAGCTTCTGCACTCGTTCATGTCGGGGACCAGGATGTCGTGGCAGTAGCGCATCGCCTCTACAGGCTCAGCGGGGACACTCCGGAGATCTTTCTCCAGCTTCAGGCAGGCATCGTGCAGGCAGTCTGACAGCATGCAGTTGTTGCGGGCATTGTTTTCTTCATATTTAAAAGGAAGACCGAGTCCCTTGCGCTCTGCGAGACCTTTGCACAGAGCTGCACCGTATGAGGATACGGCGGGAAGGATATCCTTGCGGATCATGTCGATCATAGTGCGGGCCTCGATCTCGATGGTCGCATTGTAGTTCTCCACGTGGATATTGTAGCGGGCGTCGACTTCCTCCCTCGTGTAGATGGCGTGATCCGTAAAGAGACGGACGTTCTTCTCGGCGATGTAAGCGGGAAGCGCATCTACAGCGGTGGAGAAGTTGGAGAGGCCTCTGAGTCTTGCCTCAGCGATCCAGCTCTCATCGTAGCCGTTGCCGTCAAAAATGATCCTGCGGTGTGCGGTCAGTTCGCGGCGGATCAGGTGTGCTACGCAGTCGTCAAAATCTTCCGCTTTTTCCAGTTCATCCGCAAACTGCATCAGTTCGTGTGCCATGACGGTGTTGAGAACGATGTTGGGACCCGCGATGGATAGCGAGGATCCGGGCATACGGAATTCGAACTTATTGCCGGTAAAGGCCATGGGGGAAGTGCGGTTTCTGTCCGTGTTGTCCTGGGGGATCGGCGGCATGACATCGACGCCGATATCCAGAGTCCTCTTGCCGGGGCCTTTCAAAGCCGTGTCATTAATGATGGAATTTACAACAGCGCTCAGCTCAGCACCGAGGAAAATGGAAACGACAGCGGGCGGCGCTTCCTGCGCGCCGAGACGGTGGTCGTTGCCGGGGGTCGCCACAGTGGCCCGCAGCATATCCTGGTATTCATCGACGCCCTTGATAAAGGCTGTCAGAAACAGGAGGAACTGCGCGTTCTGCCGGGGAGTTGATCCGGGCTTGAAGAGGTTCTTTCCGGTATCCGTAGACAGGGACCAGTTATCGTGCTTGCCCGAGCCGTTGACGCCGTCGAAAGGCTTTTCATGGAGCAGGCACACAAGACCATGGCGGTCCGCGACCTTCTTCATGATCTCCATCGTGATCTGGTTCTGGTCACAGGCGGCGTTGGCGTCGCTGTAAATAGGCGCCATTTCATGCTGGGAAGGTGCCACCTCGTTGTGCTTGGTCTTGGAGAGGACGCCCAGCTTCCAGAGCTCATTGTCCAGATCCTGCATAAAGGAGGCAACTCTGGGGCGGATCGCGCCAAAATAGTGGTCCTCAAGTTCCTGCCCTCTGGGAGGCTTGGCGCCAAAGAGCGTCCTGCCGGTCATGATCAGGTCTTCGCGCTGCTTGTAAAGCTTCTTGTCAAGCAGAAAGTATTCCTGCTCGGCACCTACCTGGGCGATGACCCTGGTGGTAGTCGTATCTCCGAAGAGACGAAGAATACGGACTGCCTGTTTGCTCACAGCATCCATGGAGCGCAGAAGAGGAGTCTTCTTGTCCAGCGCGTGTCCGGAGTAGGAGCAGAAGATCGTGGGAATGCACAGAGACTTTTCCTTAATAAAGGCGAAGGAAGTGGGATCCCAGGCTGTGTATCCTCTGGCCTCGAAGGTGGCGCGAAGACCGCCGGACGGGAATGAAGAGGCGTCGGGCTCTCCGCGGACCAGTTCTTTGCCGGAGAACTCAAGCACGATCCGGCCCTTCTCCTCGGGAGAAATGAAACTGTCGTGTTTCTCCGCGGTCACACCGGTCATGGGCTGGAACCAGTGCGTATAATGGGTGGCTCCCTTTTCAACAGCCCACTGCTTCATGGCCTCCGCGATCTCATTTGCTGTCGATATATCAAGGGGAGTTCCGTCGCTGACGCTTTTCTTCCAATGTTTGTAACAGCTGGGAGAAAGCCGCTCCTTCATCGTATCTTCATTGAACACCATGCTGCCGAAGAGCTCCGGAAATTTCCCGGTATCATTACTCATAAATAATCTCCTTCCGTATCCTGGTTTGAAGCGCTCTATGAAGACAGTCTTTTGCCTGCTCATAAAACAGTTACATATTATCACAAATACGCGGAGAAAATTTCATGAAATCTGCGGTTTGCGAAAAAAAACACAATTTACGCGGTAATGGAATCGTGATAATATTAGTCTCGATTTACATAAAGGAGGCGCGAAGTATGATAGATGCTGGACATAAGAGCAGACGTTCGGGCAATAAGAACATCCTGCTTAAGTTTGCTGCGATGTACGGAGTCTCTGCCATCCTCGGAATGGGTACTTATTACGGTTACAGGTTTTACTGTGAGAGCAATAACAGCGGTTTCCTCAAGGGAACTTACGTGGACGGCGAAGATGTTTACGGAATGTCGGCAGATGCGGCGCTGCAGCTCATTCACGACAAGTATGAGGACTCTGAGATCGTCATCACTGAGAATGAAAATGAGGACCTGCGGGGAAATCTCTCTTTTTACGGCTACGAGATCGATCAGGAGAAACTGAGCGGCGATCTGCAGACCGTACTTAATGAACAGAAGAGCAATGCAAATGTGCTCCGCAGTATATTTGACAGATATGAATGCACGATCGATGCGCAGCCTCAGGAAAACACCGAAATCTTTGAAAGACAGGTCAGGGCGGATGCTCTGAAGACGGCAAGATATCCCTCGCAGGACGCATATCTTTACTATGACAGCAATCTGGATGCCCTGGCGATCAGGGAGGAGATCCAGGGCAATGAGATCCCGGATCAGCAGCTGCAGGCTTTTGTCAGGGACTGCATCAGACAGACATTGGAATCTGACGAAGGACTTCACCGCAGCTTCGAATTTCCCTGGGAACTTTGTGAGAAACCGAAGATATACAGAGACGATGCAGGTCTTATTGAGAAAAGGGATGCTGCAAATGAGTTCTCCGGTGCCGGGATCACATATACTTTCGGCGATGAAAAGGAAGAATATGATCTTCTGGACATCTTCAATCTGTTCATGGATATAGAAGGCGGGAAAGCGGAGCTGAACGACGAGAAGATCGAAGCCTTCGTGGGAGAGCTCGCGGCAAAATATAATACGCGCTATATTGAAAGGAAATTTGAATCCACGCTCAGGGGAGAAATCACGGTCAAAGCTTCCCGAAATGATTACGGCTACACGATCCTTGAGGAGGACGAGGCGGAGCAGATCCGGGAAGATATCGAGTCCAGAAGCCATGTGACAAGAGAACCGGTCTATCTGGAGAAGAACTCCTGGGGCAACCCCTATTACCTTAGAAGAAACGGAGTGGACGATCTCGACGGAACATATATAGAAGTTGACCTCTCCGCACAGCATGTGTGGTACTACAGGGACGGGGAAGTCTACACCGAGTGCAACTGTGTCTCCGGTGACGTGACAAATGATCACGGGACTCAGACAGGGTGTTTCCCCCTTGCATATAAGGAGAGCCCTTCCGTACTCACCGGCGGCAACGGCGAGGACGAATATGAGACGGAAGTGAATTACTGGATGCCTTTCTATGAAGGACAAGGCCTGCACGACGCGACCTGGAGATACTCCTTCGGCGGCAGCATCTATAAGGGAAACGGATCTCACGGCTGTGTGAACATTCCGCTGAGCGCCGCGCGGGATATCTACGAGGCGGTCGATACAGGAACGGCGATCATTATATTTTATTAACTGCATGTAAACCAAGTTGCGAAAGGATCTATCGTGAAAAGAGACAGAATTGTGATTAAGGTCGGAACATCGACATTGACAAATGAACTGGGAAACAGCAATCTTCGGACAATGGAAAAACTTGCCATGGTCCTTTCGGATATCCAGAATATGGGACATGAAGTCATCCTCGTCTCCTCAGGCGCGATCGCGGTGGGCGCCAATAAGATGCACATGAAGGAGAAGCCCACCACAATGAGGATGAAACAGGCTGCGGCCGCAGTGGGACAGTGCGCGAATATGTTCCTGTACGACAAGTTCTTCGGTTACTATGACAAGACAGTCGCACAGATCCTTCTTAACGCCGAGGACATCACTCAGGAAGAAAAGAAGGAGAATCTCAGCAATACTTTCTCCGCGCTTCTTGAATCGGGCGTGATCCCTATCGTCAACGAGAACGACTCTGTCAGCTACACGGAGATCGAATCGGAGGAGAGGCTCTTTAGTGATAACGACGTCCTCTCGGCAGTAGTTGCCGTACTGTGCCAGGCAGATAAACTTGTCATCCTCTCCGATATCGACGGATTTTTTGACAAAGACCCCAGGCTCTACAAAGACGCGCAGCTGATCCGCCAGATCGACGTGATCGATGATTCCGTATACAGACTGGCGGGCGGTGCCGGATCCAGAAGAGGAACCGGCGGAATGCGCACCAAGCTACAGGCCGCTGACCTGGCTACTGCGCAGGGAATCGATACGGTAGTCACTAACGGAAAGGACCCGGATGTGCTCTACAAGGTAGTGGCCGGCGAGCCTGCCGGAACGATCTTTAAGGGACACAGATAAATCTGCGTAAAACCGGTGAAGACTAAGCTTTCTGTTTTGGTTAAATTGTCGGCAGTACTTCCCGATTGCGCATAAAAGTAGTAAAATACGTACAGAGAGCAACTGCTATTATTATTGGAATGAGGAGAATCACATGAAACAAAAGCCAGTAGTTTTAATGATCCTGGATGGCTATGGCCTTAACGACAATCCCGAAGCTAACGCTATTGCCATGGCAAACACTCCGGTCGTCAGCGGGCTTATGGAGAGTGTTCCTTTTGTTAAGGGATATGCCAGCGGTATGGCGGTAGGACTCCCGGACGGGCAGATGGGAAATTCCGAAGTCGGACACATGAATATGGGCGCAGGCAGGATCGTCTACCAGGAGCTTACAAGGATCACCAAGGAGATCCAGGACGGAGTATTTTTCGAGAATCCGGAGATCCTCGAAGCGATCAATAACTGCAAAGTGAAGAATTCCGACCTGCACATTTACGGACTTCTGTCCGACGGCGGCGTTCACAGCCATATTACTCATCTGTACGCTATTCTTGAGATGTGCAAGAAGAACGGTCTCGACAGAGTATATGTCGACTGCTTCCTTGACGGAAGAGATACTCCTCCTCAGAGCGGCATTGATTTTATCGCTCAGCTCGAGGCGAAGGAGAAGGAGATCGGCGTAGGTCAGATCGCGATGATCAGCGGACGCTATTACGCGATGGACAGAGATAACAACTATGACCGCGTGAAGATCGCTTACGACGCTCTGACCAAGGGCGAAGGCCTTAAGGCGGAGAGCGCCCACGAGGCTATCACCGCTTCTTATGAGAGAGGTGAGTACGACGAGTTCGTAAAGCCCACCGTGATCTGCAAGGACGGCAAGCCCCTCACAACGATCAAGGACGGCGACTCCATCATCTTCTACAACTTCCGTCCCGACAGAGCGAGAGAGATCACTCACTGCTTCTGCGACAACGAGTTTGAATATTTTGACAGAGGACCCAGGAAGAAAGTCACGTACGTCTGCTTCAAGGATTATGATCCCGACATCCCGAACAAGGAAGTCGCTTTCAAGAAGGTCGACGTTACCAATACATTCGGCGAGTGGCTTGCAGCTAAGGGGATGAAGCAGGCAAGGATCGCAGAGACCGAGAAATACGCGCATGTCACATTCTTCTTCAACGGCGGCGTGGAAGTTCCCAACGAGGGAGAAGACAGGATCCTGGTCCGTTCCCCCAAGGATGTTCCCACTTATGACCTCAAACCCGAGATGAGCGCTTACGGCGTTCTTGACAAACTTGTGGAAGCGATCCACTCCAAGAAGTATGACGTTATCGTCATCAATTTCGCGAACCCTGACATGGTCGGTCACACAGGCGTGCTCCCGGCAGCGATCAAGGCCGTCGAAGTTGTCGACGAGTGCGTAGGAAAGGCTCTTGAGGCGATCAAGGAGGAGGACGGCGTTCTCTTTATCTGTGCGGACCACGGCAACTGCGAGCAGATGGTCAACTATGAGACCGGCGCTCCCCACACCGCGCACACCACGAACCCGGTTCCCTTCATCCTGGCGAACTATCACGAGAACGTCAGGCTCAGAGAGGGCGGCGTTCTGGCGGACATTGTTCCCACTCTGATCGACATCATGGGATACGAGCAGCCCAAGGAAATGACCGGAAAATCTCTTCTCATCCGCGAATAATACGCTTTTGAGAAGAAAATTCACCCAAAATTCACAATATATAGGCAGGCAGGAACGAATTTTCCTGCCTGCTTTTGTTATGATGTGGTAAAATAGTTTGATATATGCGCCTTTTGCATATTGAAGGGACACTTTGGAGAGTAACATTTGATGAGTGAACATGCAGGAAAAAAGTTAGACCGATATCTGAAGGACAATGCGTCCCGGGCCCGTGAAGATAAAAAGTACGGGTCGGCGCGTCTGAGAAGATGGAGGGGACGGGCTGTCTCCTGGCTGTATCTTGCCCCGAGTCTGATCGGCGTGGGGCTGTTCTTTGTGCTCCCCTTCGGAGTGGTCATTTACTATTCCATGATCAATAATCCCGTCCAGCACGACTATGTCGGTTTTAACAACTTTATCCGCACGTGGCAGAACAATGCCTTCTCACTGGCGGCGCGAAATACGCTGCTCTTCTCGATGATCGCTGTGCCATTGGCGGTAGTGCTGTCTCTGTGGCTCGCGGTGATCATGGAAAGCCGCATACCTTTTAAGAGTACCTTCCGGACATTTTTCCTCAGTCCCATGATGGTGCCGATCGCATCCGTGATCCTGGTATGGCAGGTTCTGTTCGATTACAACGGCCTGGTCAATGTATTTCTGACCCGCGCCGGTATTGACAGGATCGACTGGCTCAAGTCGGACCTCGCGCCGATCGTCATCATACTGCTGTTTCTGTGGAAGAATCTGGGCTACAATATGATCCTGTTCATGTCGGGTCTTTCAAGCATACCCAGAGACCAGATCGAGGTGGCGAGGCTCGAGAGCGCGACGGAAGGCCAGATCTTCTGGAAGATAAAGATAAGATACCTCTCTTCGACGATCATGTTCGTCATAATCATGTCATTGATCAATTCCTTTAAGGTATTCAGGGAGGTCTATCTCCTCACGGGTGACTATCCCTACAATTCTCTGTACATGATGCAGCATTTTATGAATAACACATTTCAGTCTCTGGATTATCAGAAACTGTCCGCCGCCGCGATCATCATGGCTGTGTTTATGATGGTCGTGATCGGGATTCTGCTTCTGGCGGAGGACCGGTTCGGAAAGGATCTTGAGCAGTAGGAATATGGGATTATTTAAGAAGAAAAAAAATGAGGGTTCCATAGAGACCGCGCATAAGGAAGCGGAAACCGCTAAGAAAGAGGTGCCGGCCCTGAATGCGGAACCGGTCAAAACAGCGGAACCGGACAAATCAGCGGAACCTGCCAAAAAAGTCAAACAGGCCCAAAAAGCTAAATACAGAGAGTACGACGCGATCAGCGACCGCAGAAGGGCGGAGGGCAGGCAGACTGTGAGAAGGACCATCGCCGCGGTCTTCTTCGCGTTTCTGTTTCTGACGCCCACAGTACTCACCTTCACGAACAGTTTTATGACCGCGTCGGAGATCAGTGCCAACTACGGATCGATCTTCGCGCAGAACACTTCCGGCGGCAAGGTGTTTGTCTCCGAGGTGGTGAACCTCAAGTTCATCCCGGATATGGTGACCTTCAGCCAGTACGCCACGGTGCTCTTTAAAAGCCCGGAGTATTTGATGAAATTCTGGAATTCCGTGATCTACGTAGTGCCGATCGTGGTCTTTCAGCTCTTTGTGGCTTCCCTTGCTTCTTTCGGCTTCGCAAGATACCGCGGGAAGGTGAAGCAGCTGATCTTTTTCCTGTATATAGTATTGATGCTGATGCCCTATCAGGTCACTCTTGTGCCCAACTACATGGTGACTTCGGAACTGGGGATCGTAGGAACCAGATGGGCGATCTGGCTGCCGGGTATATTTTCTCCCTTTGCCGTGTATATGCTTACCAAGTATATGAGAAGGATACCGTATTCTCTCTATGAGGCGGCGGCCATAGACGGAGCGGGAGAATGGCAGATCTTCACACAGATCTGTATGCCGATCTGCAGAGGAGGCCTGGCCTCGATCGCGATCCTGATCTTCATCGATTACTGGAACATGGTCGAGCAGCCGCTGATCCTTCTGGACAATGAAGAGATGTATCCTCTTTCTGTATTTTTGTCGAGGATCAATGCGGGCGAGATCTCTCTGGCTTTTGCCGTAGCTGTCATATATATGGTCCTGCCGATGCTTTTCTTCCTTTACGGCGAAGAGTATCTTGTGGAAGGAATTCTGTACCAGGGCGGCATCAAGGAATGATGTCAGTGCCCGTCACTTTAAAGAGGTAGACAGGTTATGTACGAAATCGAAGATAAGGAAAACAGAGAACGGTATCAGATGCAGCGCTCAGCTGCCAGAAAGGATTGGATCAAGAATCTGGCCATTGTCTTTTTGTCGATCATGCTCATTCTGACCTTCTTCTCCAATACGATCATGAACTATTCGCTTCCGCAGGTGGCGACCCGGTATGTGCAGGAGGGAAGCATCACGCCTAAGGTCAGAGGTTCAGGCGTCGCGGAGGTGGAAGATCCTTACAGCGTTAAAGCGCCTAACGGCAGAGTGATCGCATCTGTCAATGTCAGGGCAGGTGACGATGTCAAGAAAGACGATGTGATCTTTGAACTGCAGGATTCGGAATCCGATGAACTCAAAGAGGCCAGGAAGGAATACGAAGAGGCCAAGGCCAATTTCCAGAAAGCCCTGTTCAGCGGAGACCTGACCAACGACGCGGTGGAAAGGATCAGAAACGGCGAGTATCTGACGGATGACGAGATGCAGGAGATCCTCGATGAGGTAAATTCTGACTACGATGACGCGCTCTATGAAGATACGGAAGCGGGTCTTGAGGTGGAGAGACTCAACGGGTCGGTCAATAATACTACCACTTTGGGAGATGATGAGGAAGCTGCCAAGCAGGCCGCGAGGGATGCCAAAAAGCTGGCTGAGGCTCAGGCCTATAAAGCGGAGACCGAAGCAGAACTGACCAGAGCGACCAATAACAGGGACACTACGGTAAAGAGTATTCAGGCGGAACTGGAACTCAAATCGATCCAGAAGACGATGGAAGATGCCCAGGCTAAGGTGGAGAGTCTCGAAAAAGCGGAAAAGAGCGCCACTGTCAAGGCGCCGATCGACGGAAAGGTCGTCTCTGTAGCCTACAACGCCGGCGACAACACTTCCTCTGACACTGTCGGAGCTGTGATCCAGCCCGAGGGGAAAGGGATGACGGTCAGTTTCACCTGCACCAAGGAACAGGCGCAGATGCTCAAGACCGGCATGGAGGCCAAGCCCCAGAATGAGTGGGCTTATTCGGACTTTAAGGCAACACTGGCGAGCATCACGGCGGACGCTTCAGACAGCTCCGGCGGCAAAATATTGAAGTTTGAGATCCAGAGCCCGGATGTGGAAGCCGGAGACACCGTACAGCTCACCGTAGGAGAGAATACGAAGACCTATGACCTCACGGTTCCCAACAACGCCGTGAGAGAAGATAATAACGGCAAGTTCATTCTGATCGTAAGCAGTAAAGAGAGTCCTCTCGGGAACAGATACATCGCGACCAGAGTAGATGTACAGGTCCTTGAGAGCGATGATCTTCTGACAGCCATTTCAGGGCCCCTGAGCGGCTATGAATATGTGATCACCACTACCACCAAGCCGGTGGCTGCCGGCATGCAGGTGAGACTTGCGGAGGATTTGCAGCAGTGACCGCTAAGAGGAAAAAGCGCGGGATAACTCCCTGGAAAAAGACCGCACTGAAAGTCTGCGTCCTGTGGCTCATTGCGGCAGTGGGGATCCACGGATTCCGGGAGATTAAAGCGCTGGCTTTTGAGGACCAGAGAGAGGCGTCCAGATGGGGTGCCCCGGAGAGCTGCGCGCAGGTAAGCGCCTTTCTTCCCCGGGAAGAAGCGCTGATGGAAGAAAATATCAAGGATCTGGAATACAAGATCAATACGACTCTTGCCCAGGATTCGATCAAAAAGACTTCAGAGGGAAAGGACTCGAAGCTGTGGCAGGACTGCTACAGCGGGATCGGGAAACTCAGCCTGGCGGCGGGAAGCAGGACAGTGACTGTCGAGGCAGTAGGAACAGGAGGCGCGTTTTTCACCTTCCATCCCCTCAAGCTGTCAGCGGGTTCCTATTATCTGCCGGATTCCGTGATGAAGGATGAGATCCTTCTCGACGAGGAGACTGCCTGGAAACTGTTTGGCTCTTTTGACGTGGAGGGAAGAACGGTCCGGGTTCAGGATATGTACCTGCGTGTTTCAGGCGTTTACAAAAAGGGGGAGGGCAGCCTCTATAAAGAGGGAGGACTGTCAGACTATGTAGTCTTTGTTCAATACAAGACGCTGCTTGGATATGGCGGATCCGGAAACGGATCTGACGGCGGTTCACAGGCATTACCGGGGACTGCATCCAGTCCGGCCGGAGCCCCGGCCCGGGCATCAGAGTCACCGGCAGATAAGCAGACTTCAGGTTCGCAGTCATCCGATGCTCCTGCGGGCAGCGGAGGAACAGGCTCTTCGGGAGGATCCCCAAACTCAGGGGACGCACAGGGCAATACCCCCGACAGCACGCAGAATATGGAAAATGTGGGAACCGGCAACACCCACTATAAAGATACCGGAATGATCACGACTTACGAGATCGTGATGCCCAATCCGGTCGACGGGTATGCGGCAGCAGCTGTGAAAAAGGCGTTTGGAGATGACTCCGGCGCGATTGTAGTGGATAATACCAACCGCTACAGAATTCCCAATCTGTACAAGGACATTCGGAGTTTTGCATTACTTGGAATGCGCACCAGGGCAGTCAGGTATCCCTATTGGGAGAATGTTGCCATGGGATGGGAGACGATCTTCGCTGCGCTCTTTCTTCTGGAGTGCATTCTGATCGCTCTGACGATCCTCCTGCTCCTGTGGATGCTGATCCACTGGTACAGGAACAAGAGCTGGACGCTGGCCGGAAGTGTCCGGAATCTGCAGGACAGTGTCTATGAAAGACAATCCAGGAAGAAATATCCGGAGTATTACAGGGAAACAGAACAGGACCAGGAGGAGGACGCGCCTTCAGGAGCAGAGACTGAAGCGCCTCAGGGAACTGACCTTAAGACCGGCAGCGGCAGTCCTGAAAAGGGCATGCTGGAAGACAAAGGACTTACTCCTTTTGAAACGATCAGGGATAAGAGAAAGGCGGTACAGTATGAAACTAAATACCAGGATGATCAGCGTGGTGATGGCAGCAGTGCTGGCTCTGACCACGGCGGCATGCGGTAAGGGCGGAAGTGACAAAAAAGAACCGGACGGGGGTCCTCAAGCCGCCGCATCCGGGGACTGTGTCTACAGCGCCCAGCCTGTCGAGCTTCAGGACAATGACGGATTTCTCGCCGATTTCAATATGGAAAGCCTGATGTACAAAGACGGCAGGATCTACGCGGCCGGCTATTCCTACGGTTTTTCCGATTCAGGCACCCATGCGCTGGTGAATTTCGCGCCGGACGGATCGGATCTGCAGTACAGTCTTTTGATCGGAGGCGGTATGCAGGATGTGCTCGCCATGAATATCGGCTCTGACGGCAATTACTATATCGCAATGGTTTCCTATAATAGTGATTCACTGAGCTTTACCTCGGGGAGCGGCGATGAGAGCGGCCCCGGAGGCGCAGAGGGACCTGAAGGAGTCGTCGAAGAGGGACCGGTCGGGGCAGTGGAAGAAGGTCCCGGCGGAGTCGTGGAAGAAGGTCCTGCTGCGGAAGGTAAAGACCAGGTCGTGGAGTTTTATACAGAGGGCGGAGACTCTCCTGCCAATGATCCGGCGCTTCAGGAAGAAGCAACGGACGGGATCACCTCCCCTGCGGACGAGTTCAAGGGCAATGATGACGCGTACGCCGAGGAAGATCTGATCGTTTCGGAGGCTGTAGAAGCCGATCCGGCTTCCGCCGCCCAGACCGGAGAGGGCGTGTATGTCCTCTCATGTACTGCACCCGACGGACAGGAAATCTGGAGAGTGCCTGCCCGGGTTCCGGAAAACGGCGGGATGGACTATTTTGTCAACGGTGTTGCTTACAGCAAGGACGGCCTTATCGTGAGCACTTCCATGGGACTTGATCTTTACAGCGCTGAGGACGGATCTTTTATTAAGACTATCAGTACCGACGACCAGTTAAAGAGCATCACGCCCTATGTGCTCGAGGACGGAACGGTAGTGACCGTCACATACGGAGGCACCGGCGAGCAGATCACGGTGATCGACCTGGAAACCGGCAAAACGGGAGAGAGTTATCCGGTTCCTTCTGAAGCGGGGATGTCCTTTGTCTTCCCCGGAAAGACCTGGCAGCTGTACATGGCGGGCGCTAACGCGATCTACGGAATGAACCTGGACGGCGCCGGCATCACCAAGGTCATCGATTATGTGGATTCGGACATGGATGTCACGGCAGTTACCGGCCTTGCGGAGATGGAGGAAGGCAAACTTGCGGCGGTCGTCGCCGACCTGTCCGGCAGCAGTGTGGTGGAGATCCTCTCCAAAGTAGATCCGGAAGTCGTCGCCAACCGCAAGACGATCACGCTTGGCAGCTATTACCTGGACTACGAGGTCCGCAAACAGGTCTTTGCCTTTAATAAAACGAATCAGGACGTCAGGATCAGCATCGTGGACTACTCACAGTACGACGGAGAGACCGGATCGGAGGGACTGACCAAACTGAATACGGATATCGCATCCGGAAGCGCGCCGGACGTGCTGGTCCTCTCCCCGATCATGCCTGTCAGCAGCTACATAAGCAAGGGGGTCTTCGAGGACCTGACTTCATATATGGAAAGCGACGAGGAGATCTCCGGGAAAGAATATCTGACCAATGTGTTTGACGCGTTCAAGAGCGATGGCAAAACATACGCGGTCATTCCATCTTTCTATGTAAATACTATAGTCGGCAAGACCGAAGATATCGGAGACGGTTCCGGCTTTACACTGGATTTTGCCGATCAGCTCGCTGCTTCCAAGGGCATTGCCCAGGGCAGAATGTTCGGCCTCTCCAGCAGAGATGATATACTCTATCAGGCTCTGGAACTGTGCGGAGACCAGTTCATTGACTGGGAAAAATCCGAGTGTAAGTTCGATTCGCCCGAGTTTATCCGTCTGCTTGAATTTGTCAGCCAGTTCCCTGCCAAAATAGATGAGACCGGCATGCAGGAGGACACGACGGCGTTCTACAGAAACGGAACGGCTCTGTTCGCAAGAGAGTCGGTCGGCACTTTCGATGAGTATGTAAATCTCCGGTACGGCTATTTCGGCACAGAGGTCACCATGGCCGGTTTCCCGTCCCAGACGCCCGGGACCGCGGCGATCTCCCCGCAGCTTGAGATCGCGGTCAACGCCGCTTCCGACCAGAAGGACGCCTGCTGGAGTTTCGTGCGCCGCTTCCTTCTCGATGACTATCAGAACTCTATCGAGATGTACTGGCCGGTCAGCATCAACGCGCTGGACCAGCTGGCCAACAAGGCAATGGAGCCCCTCTACTATACGGACGAGAACGGACAGAAAGTAGAGGATCATATCATCATGAACATCGGCGGCGAGAACGTGGAGCTGCCGAGGATCTCTGATTCTGAGGTCGACCGGATCTATGCTTTCCTCAGGGGACTGAGCAGCAAGGCATATTTTGACAGAAGCGTCGAGAATATCATAGTCGAAGAGGCGGCGGCCTTCTTCGAGGGACAAAAGAGCGCAAGGGACGTAGCGGGAGTCATCCAGAGCAGAGTCCAGATCTATATCAACGAGAACAGCTGAGCCCCGAAGGGCAGCCTAAGAAAGGACAGCATTACATATATGGCATCAAATCACTACGACAATATCCGGGAGAGGACCAGAAACTTCTGCATCGTAGCCCATATCGACCACGGCAAATCCACTCTGGCGGACCGCATGATCGAGAGGACGGGGCTTCTGACAAGCCGCGAGATGCAGGACCAGGTCCTGGACAATATGGAACTGGAGCGCGAGCGCGGCATCACGATCAAGAGCCAGGCTGTGCGTCTTGTCTATAAGGCAAAGGACGGCGTGGAGTACATCTTCAACCTGATCGATACGCCCGGTCACGTAGATTTCAACTATGAGGTCAGCCGCTCGCTGGCGGCCTGCGACGGAGCGATCCTGGTCGTGGACGCGACTCAGGGCATACAGGCCCAGACACTGGCCAATGTCTATCTGGCGCTTGAACATGACCTGGATGTATTTCCCGTGATCAACAAGATCGACCTTCCAAGCGCAATGCCTGAGGAGGTGCGGCATGAGATCGAGGACGTGATCGGCATTGAGGCGGAGGACGCCCCTCTGATCTCGGCCAAACAGGGCATCGGCATTGAGGATGTCCTGGAAGCGGTGGTGGAGAAGATCCCTGCGCCCGAGGGGAACGCCGAGGAGCCGCTCAAGGCCCTGATCTTTGACTCTCTCTATGATTCCTATCGCGGCGTCATCGTGTTTTGCAGGATCCGGGACGGCGTGATCAAAAAGGGCATGCAGGTGCGCATGATGGCGACCGGAGCGGTCGTTGAAGTTGTGGAAGTGGGCTATTTCGGCCCCGGTCAGTTCATCCCCTGCGACGAGCTGGCAGCGGGACAGGTCGGATACTTCACAGCATCCATTAAGAACATCAAGGACGCGCGGGTCGGTGACACTGTCACAGAGCACACACGCCCCTGCGCGGAACCCCTTCCGGGCTATAAGAGAGCACAGCCCATGGTCTACTGCGGCCTCTATCCGGCGGACAGCGCCAAGTATCCGGATCTGCGGGACGCGCTGGAGAAACTGCAGCTCAACGACGCTTCTCTGTTTTTTGAACCGGAGACGTCTCTGGCTCTCGGTTTCGGATTCCGCTGCGGATTCCTGGGACTGCTTCACATGGAAGTTATCCTGGAGCGCCTGGAGAGGGAATACGATCTTGACCTGATTTCCACAGCGCCCGGCGTTGTTTACAAGGTCTATAAGACGGACGGCACGATGATCGAACTCACCAATCCGTCCAACCTGCCTGACCCTGCCAAAATAGAGCACATGGAAGAGCCTATCGTGAGTGCTGAGATCATGGTGACCACGGAGTTCATCGGGCCCATCATGCAGCTGTGCCAGGAGAGGCGGGGGCGCTATCTCGACACCGAGTATATTGAAGCGACCCGCGCGGTGCTCAAATATGAGCTTCCCCTCAACGAGATCATCTATGATTTCTTCGATGCGCTCAAGTCGAGGTCGAGAGGATACGCCTCTTTCGACTATGACCTCAAGGGGTATGAGACCAGCGAGCTGGTCAAGATGGACATCCTTGTGAACAAGGAGCCTGTGGACGCCCTCTCCTTCATCGTGCATGCCGCGGGCGCTTATGAGCGCGGACGCAAGATGTGCGAAAAACTCAAAGAGGAGATCCCGAGGCAGCTCTTCGACGTGCCGATCCAGGCGGCGGTCGGCGGACGCATTATCGCCCGCGAGACTGTCAGACAGCTGCGCAAGGACGTACTGGCCAAGTGCTACGGCGGCGATATTTCCCGAAAGAAAAAGCTGCTCGAGAAGCAGAAAGAAGGCAAGAAGAGAATGCAGATCGTCGGAAATGTAGAGATCCCGAAGGAAGCGTTCATGAATGTCCTGAAACTTGATGCCGGAAACTGAAAAAGGTGTGGAATGAGTGAATACATGGGCGTCAGACCGGTCTCTCTTTACCTGCACTTTCCCTTTTGCGAGAGAAAGTGCAGGTATTGTGATTTTCTGTCGGGACCGGCCGGCGAAAAGACAAGAGAAGAGTATATTGACCTTCTGTGCCGCGAGATCGAACTGCGGGCCCGGGAGATCAGGCGGGCGGCAGACGGCAGTCAGCAGGCTGATGCGTGCAGCTCGCCGGCACAGAGCGGTGCGGCGGTGGATTCGGTTTTCATCGGTGGAGGAACTCCCTCTCTGATGACCCCCGCCCAGGCGGCCCGAGTGATGGAGACGATCCGCAGCTGCATTCCGGTCCTGCCGGACGCGGAGATCAGCATGGAAGTAAACCCGGGTACTGTGAGTCCGGAAAAACTCCGCGGGTTCAAAGCTGCCGGCATAGGAAGGCTTTCTATAGGCGTGCAGTCTTTTGATGACTCCGAACTGCGCCTGCTGGGTCGGATCCACACTTCCGCAGAGGCGCGGGAGACTTTTCTTGCCGCGCGGGAAGCGGGATTTGCCAACATCAATCTGGACCTGATGTCGGCGCTCCCCGGCCAAAATATAGAAACCTGGTCTCACACGCTCGAGGAAGCTGTGTCTCTGGGACCCGAACACATCTCGGCCTACAGCCTGATCATCGAGGATGGGACTCCTCTCGCCTCTTTACTGGACGCCGGGAAACTGCCCGATCTTCCCTCGGAGGAGGAAGACCGCAGAATGTATCACTTCACGAAGCAGTTTCTGGCTTCGAAGGGATACCGCCGATACGAGATCTCAAACTATGCCAAAAAGGGGTATGAGTGCAGACATAACTGCGGGTATTGGACCGGACACGAATACCTTGGGCTGGGACTTGGAGCATCCTCCTGTCTGGGTGACGAGCGGTTCAGAAATCCGGATAAAATGGATGAATACCGGACAGCCGTTATGAGCATGAACGATCATAATTCTGCAGAGACAATGCGGCGCGAAAGACAGAGACTTACTCAGAAGGACCGCATGGAGGAATTCATGTTCCTCGGACTGCGTATGACTGAGGGCGTCTCAGAGTCAGAATTTGAAAGACGCTTTGGAGTGAGCCCGGAAGATGTTTTCGGAAGCGTGATACACAGGCATTTGGATCAGAAGGTGATCAGCCGTATCCCTGTGAATGTGACAGGGTCATCGGATGACGGATCAGATTTCAGGATTTCGCTGACAGAGTATGGGCTGGATGTGGCCAACTATGTTATGGCGGATTATCTGCTATAAAAAGCCGGGGAAAGGTCCGTAAAAAGTCGGGGAAGGCCCCGGCTTTTTTGTTGTCTGCCGGCGGGTAATCCGCCGAAAAAGATTTATAAAACAGGAGATATCAGAAGCTTTTGACAGAAAAGCAAATTGAACAATTCGATATTTTGACAAAAACGAAAGATTGGCTTCCAAATCTGAGTAATAACAGATTTAATCCTTGAATGGCCTGCGAACATGTTTCTATAATTGTCCTATCTTACAAATCCCGCCCGATCTTATGGGATTTGGAACAAACGCATCTGAGCTTTCTTTCCGGTTCCGGGAAAAATCCTCAAGAAACAAAACTTTATAGCAGCAGAGCAGCATTGTATTCAGGAGGCGGCATGTACAGCAGTATTATTACAGGCGCAGTCCACGGGATCGACAGTTACCTGATGCGGGTCGAGACCGATATTTCCAACGGACTGCCATCATTTAACATGGTAGGCTTTATGAGCGGCGAGATGAGGGAGGCCGGCGAGCGTGTGCGCGTAGCACTTAAGAATCTGGGGATCCATATGCCTCCGCAGAGGATCACAGTCAATCTCTCGCCTGCGGGCATTCCCAAAAGAGGGATGGTGGTCGATCTGCCGGTGAGCGTCGGGCTGCTGGTCTGTCTTGGGTATATTCCGGACGGCGCAGTAAACAACGTGCTTGTGGCGGGGGAGCTCGGGCTCAACGGCGAGATCAGACCTGTGAACGGAATCCTTTCTATTGTAATGGAAGCGAAGGCCAATGGGATCAGCACCTGCCTCGTGCCTGACGGAAACCTCAAGGAAGGCGCGCTGGTTCACGGGATCCGTGTTGTGGGAGTACGCACATTGGCCGAACTGGTCAATTATCTGAAGAAAACTCCTAAGGAGCGGGACCGGTTTCTGCCTCCTGCTGAGGTGGACGCGGACCAACTGCTGGGGCAGACTCCGAATAAGGGATATCCGGATCTGTCCCAGGTGCACGGCCAGATTCAGGCCAAAAAAGTGCTGGAGATCGCGGCAGCGGGTTTTCACAATGTTTTGATGAGCGGGCCTCCGGGCGCAGGGAAGAGTATGCTTGCAAGGTGTCTGCCGGGCATCATGCCGCCGCTGACCAAGGAAGAGGCATTAGAGATCACGAAGATTTACAGTGCAGCCGGCCTCCTTCCGGAGGACACTGCGCTGATCACGGAAAGGCCGTTTCTGTCACCTCATCATTCAGTGACAAGGGCAGTCCTGATCGGAGGCGGAAACATTCCTGCTCCCGGACTTATCACACTGGCACATCTCGGAGTCCTGTTTCTGGACGAAATCTCTGAATACAAAGCGAATGAACTCAATTCTCTGCGGGAACCGCTGGAGAATCAGGAGATTATAATAAGAAGACTGACCGGAGCTTACAGATATCCTGCGAGGCCGCTTCTGGTGGCGGCAGCAAATCCCTGTCCCTGCGGGTATTATCCGGACATGAACCGCTGTACCTGCACGCCTAAGGAAGTGCTGAAGTATCAAAAGAGGATCAGCGGACCTTTTATCGACCGGATCGATTTCAGAGTACATGTTGGGAGAGTCGGCTCTGATGAACTGCAGGGCAGCGGCCATTCCGAGAGCAGTGAAACGGTCCGGATCAGGGTCATGGAGGCGATCGAGAGGCAGAAGCGCCGCTTTAGCGGAACTCCGTTCCATTACAATTCGGATATGACGCCGGATGCGGTGGAGCATTTCTGCCCGCTGAATTCACTGCTAACCGAGAAAATGCGGATCGTTTATGACCAGTTGGGAATGAGCGTGCGCTCCTACCACAAATGCCTGAAGATGGCCAGAACTATAGCCGATCTGAACGGGAGGGAAATGATCCTGGAGAGAGATCTGATGATGGCTGTCGGGTTCAGGCTGCAGGAATATAACGAGGAGGAAAAAACTTCGGGAAGAGAATTCAGCAGCGATAAGAAGATCGTACCGGCAAGCAGAAGACATAGTATAGAGGAGGAACTGTCATGAAAGAAAGAGCGATCAATCCGTATGCTCTGTGGCTGTCAAGTATAAGAGGAGTGGGAAATCATACAATAAAGACCCTTTTGGAGACCGCGAGCTGCGCGGAAGAGGTCTACCATATGACGGATGATGAGATAAACAAGTGTCTGGACGGCAAACTTAAGAGAAGGGGCGACGCCGCCGGGAAGGCTCTCAGTATTTGCTTTGCGCAGAAAATGGACCCGGTCGAAGAAGCGGAGAAACTGAGGCAGAGAGGAATAGGGTTTGTCAGCATAGAGGAGGATTTCTTTCCCCAAAGACTGAGGGGGATCCCGGACTGTCCTTACGGGATTTATTTCGTCAGGGAGCTTGTGCCGGATGATGTGCCGTCAGTTGCGATAGTCGGTGCAAGGAACTGCTCATCTTACGGGAGGGAACAGGCAAGAGTCTTCGCGGAAAAACTGGCGCTGAACGGGATCTCAGTGGTGAGCGGAATGGCCAGGGGCGTTGACGGCATTGCCGGAAGAGCGGCAGCTAATGCGGGAGGACGATCCTACGCGGTGCTGGGCTGCGGCGTCGATGTGGTTTATCCCGAGGAGAACGGGGAACTCTACGATATTTTGAAAGAGAGGGGCGGACTGATCTCTGAATACCCGCCGGGAACGAAGCCGCAGACGAAGCTGTTTCCAAGGCGCAACAGACTGATCAGCGGCCTGGCGGACCTGGTGCTGGTGATCGAATCCAGGAGAAGATCGGGCACTGTGATCACAGTGGACTCGGCGCTGGAACAGGGAAGAGACATTTTTGCGCTGCCGGGGAGAGTGAGCGACGCTCTAAGTGACGGCTGCAACTTTCTGATCTCGCAGGGAGCCGGCATTGCTTGTACTCCGGAAACTGTGATCGAGCACTTTTACGGGGTCAGCGAAAACGGAACAGACATGTTTGAACAGAAAAGGAAAGAGAGAAATTTAAGAAGAGAGGATCTGTCCGGTATGGAGAAGGTCCTTTTTGATGTATTGGGGTGTGGAGAGATCATGGAGCCGGATTTTCTGATCGGCCGTATGGAGAGCATACTTGGCAAACATGTCGACATGGAAGAGTTTATGGCCTGTATGACCGGCCTGCAGATGAAGGGACTGGCAGCCGAAGTGGGTTCGTGTCACTATAAAGGGATCGGCTGACGCGCTTTAAACACCGCTTTCCGCCCTAAGTTTGCGCGAAACATTGATTTCAGTGTCAAAAAATTGTACAATCATTTATTGTTGAATTACAGAGTGACGACAGACAAAAGTCTTAATAAATACTGAGAAAGGAACCAGGTATGGCACTGATCAAGAAACCGGTCACAGGAATGAAGGACATTCTCCCCGCGGAGATGGAGATCCGCGACTACTGCATTTCCGTCATCAAGAAGACGTATGCGGAGTTCGGATTCCAGTCCATTGAGACGCCCTGTGTGGAAAATATCGCGAATCTTACGAGCAAGCAGGGCGGCGACAATGAGAAACTGATCTTCAAGATCCTTAAGAGGGGCGAGAAACTGAAGCTTGAGAGCGCGCAGAGCGAGGCGGATCTCGTGGACGGAGGCCTTCGCTATGACCTCACTGTTCCGCTGGTCAGATATTTCTCCAACCACCAGAATGAACTGCCGATGCCTTTCAAGGCACTGCAGATGGGCAACGTCTGGAGAGCTGACCGCCCTCAGAAGGGAAGATACCGCCAGTTCATGCAGTGTGATATCGACATTATCGGCGAGCCCAGCAATCTGGCTGAGATTGAGCTGATCCTGGCGACGACCACGACTCTGGGGAATCTTGGATTTAAGAACTTCCAGATCCGCATCAATGAGAGACGGATCCTCAAAGCGATGGCCGCTTACAGCGGATTCCCGGAGGACAGATATACAGATGTTTTCATCATTTTGGACAAGATGGACAAGATCGGCCTCGACGGCGCAGCGGAGGAACTTATCGAAGAGGGCTTCACCGAGGAGATGAGAGACCGCTATGTCAGCCTGTTCAAGGGTCTTGAGAATGCGCGGGATCAGCTGGCTTATCTTGAGGAGAAGCTCGAGGGCTTCATCGAGCCCGACGTGATCCCGCAGCTGCGCGAGGTCATGGAGAGCGTCGACGGCACAAAGACAGCGGATTTCAAGATCGTGTTTGATCCCACGATCGTGCGCGGCATGTCCTACTATACGGGAACGATCTTCGAGATCGCGATGCCTGAACTCGGTATCAGCTGCGGAGGCGGCGGACGCTATGACGGCATGGTCGGCAAGTTCACCGGCAAGGATGTACCCGCATGCGGATTTTCCATCGGTTTCGAGAGGATCATCCTTATTCTTATGGAACAGGGATTCCGGATTCCCGGCCGTCCGGTCAAGAAAGCGTACCTGATCGAGAAGAATATGCCCGCTGACCGCCTGTGCGAAGTGATCCGCCAGGCCCAGAAGGAGCGCGCGGAAGGCACACAGGTGCTGATCGCCCGCATGGCCAAGAACAAGAAATTCCAGAAACAGCAGATGGCAGAGAGAGGCTTCGAGCAGTTCGAGGAGTTCTATCGCGATCCGATCAGTAAATAAGAGACAAAAAATACGCGGGGATCAGGTCAAAACAGCGCGGTCCCTGTGACAGGAGGAATACAGATAATCATGGCTGAATCAATGTTGGGATTAAAGCGCACATGCAGATGTGCGGAACTTAGCGAAGCGAACGTTGGGCAGACCGTCACCGTTATGGGATGGGTGGCCAAACAGAGAAATAAGGGCGGACTGGTCTTTGTGGACCTGCGCGACAGAAGCGGCATCCTGCAGCTGATCTACGAGGAGACAGAGTGCGGCGCGGAGAATTTTGCCAAAGCAGAGAAGATGAGAGCGGAATTCGTAGTAGCGGCCACCGGAACTGTCTGCAAGAGGGAGGCAGTCAATCCCAACCTTGCGACCGGCGCTATCGAGATCAGAGTTAAAGAGACCAGGATCCTCTCCGAATCCGAGACTCCGCCTTTCCACATCGTGGAGAACAGCAATACCAAGGAAGATCTTCGCCTTAAATACAGAAGTCTGGACCTTCGCCGTCCCGACATGCAGAGAAGGCTGATCCTCAGAAGCCAGATGATCCAGAATATGAGAGAATTCATGGCCAAATTTCTATGCTTTGCCCCAGTCTCCCCAGCTGTTCAAGCAGCTGCTGATGTGCTCCGGCTTTGACAGATATTTCCAGATCGCCAAGTGCTTCCGCGACGAGGACCTTCGTGCTGATAGACAGCCCGAGTTCACGCAGGCCGATATGGAGCTGTCCTTTGTCGATGTAGATGATGTTATTGATGTCAATGAGAGACTGATCCAGCATGTAGCTAAGAAGACATTCGGCATTGACGTCGAACTTCCCCTTCCCAGAATGAAGTGGATCGACGCCATGAACGACTACGGCTCAGACAAGCCCGATACCCGCTTCGATATGAAGCTGACCGATATCACGGATATTGTAAAGGACTGCGGCTTTGCCGTATTTACAGACGCAGCTGCTATGAAGAGCGGCTCTGTGCGCGGCATCAACGTCAAGGGACAGGGCGGCATGGCCAGAAAGAAGATCGACGCGCTGGTCACTTTCGCCAAGGGCTACGGCGCCAAAGGCCTTCCTTACATTCAGCTCAAGGAAGACGGCAGCGTCAAGTGCTCTTTTGCCAAGTTCATGACAGAGGACGAGATCAAGGCGATCGTCGAAAGAATGGGCGGCGAGAAGGGCGACCTTCTGCTCATCGCTGCGGACCAGAACAAGATTGTGTGGAACGTTCTGGGCGCTCTCAGACTCAAACTCGGCGAGGAACTGGGCCTGATCGACCATAACAAGTTCAATTTCCTGTGGGTCGTGGAATTCCCGCTGCTTGAATGGAGCGACGAGGAGGAGAGGTTTGTTGCGATGCACCATCCCTTCACGATGCCCATGGATGAAGACTGGCACCTGATCGATTCCGATCCGGGCGCAGTCAGGGCCAAGGCTTACGACATCGTTCTCAACGGCGTCGAACTGGGCGGCGGCAGTGTCCGAATCCACCAGAACGACATTCAGGAGAAGATGTTCGAGGTCATCGGCCTAAGGCCCGAAGAAGCTCAGGAGAAGTTCGGCTTCCTCCTGACCGCTTTCAAGTACGGCGTACCGCCGCACGCAGGACTGGCGTATGGCATCGACCGCTTCGCAATGCTGATGACAGGCGCGGAGAGCATCCGCGACGTCATGGCGTTCCCCAAGAACAAGGATGCTGTGGATCTTATGAGCGAAGCGCCTAATCTCGTGGATCCCAAACAGCTTGAGGAACTCTCTATTTCGATCACAAAAACAGAAGAATAACAGATCTGAACGAACAACTGCCGCTCCGCGCGAACCATTTTATTGTGTCACAGTAAAAATAAACCACCTGCTCTGCAGGTGGAGGGAAGATCTTTAGATTAAAGCAAACTCCCGTGTTAGATTAATTGTAGGTCTGCAAACCACAAAAAATAACACGGGAGGTGTGCGAAATGAGCACAGAAAATAGTTTAGCCCACACAAAATGGGAATGCAAGTATCACATAGTATTCGCTCCGAAATACAGAAGGCAGGTAATATATAAGCAAATACGAGCAGATGTAGGGATGATACTCGGAACGTTATGTAAGAGAAAAGGGATAGAGATTATCGAAGCAGAAGCGTGTCCGGATCACATTCATATGCTCGTAAGGATTCCCCCGAAGTACTCAGTATCAGAAGTGATGGGTTACTTGAAAGGGAAGAGTTCGCTCATGATATTTGAAAAGCATGCGAATCTCAAATACAAATATGGGAACCGTCATTTCTGGTGCAGAGGGTATTATGTCGATACAGTAGGCAAGAACACAGCTGCAATAAAGAAGTACATTCAGAATCAGCTCAAAGAGGATCTCGAATACGACCAGATGTCGTTAGTAGAGTACATTGACCCGTTCACGGGTGAGCCGGTAAGGAAAAACAAGAAATAGGCCACTTAAGTGGAAGTTGGAAGTCAAAGCAACCCAGCAAGCCCCTTATGGGGCTGCGCCGGAGGAAGGAAGCACTGGAGAAGCCCCTTCAGGGGCAGCTGTGGAAGTGGTGCAGCTGGCAGACCGTTCAGTGCGCCTTCCGGGCGCAAGCAGGTAATAGCCCCTTATAGGGGCTGAGCAGGCCACCGGCTAAGCCGGTGGTCCTGACTT